>JANNXJ010000054.1:0-48899 GCA_031409515.1 Gammaproteobacteria bacterium
CCGTGGTCAAGGTAATCATAAAGTAGTTGGATCCCCTACCGAGCGGACGCTCGGCGTTAGGGATGATTGGTCCAGATTGCCACGTTTCCCCGCTCACTCCGCACCCCCCAATCCACTCCGGTCTATGACCAGTGTGCATCCGTGCTGTAGCGTCGGCCCGCGCCGCCCCTGCGCTTGGAAAACTTCGTGCAAAAGGAATATCCGTGGAGCCGAACGGCCCCAGAATCCACTCGCAGCCAAGCCGCCAAGCCGCCAAGCCGCCAAGCCGCCAAGAATGGTCGGCCCATCCAGCAATCGTGCCATGGTTCCCCCCGTTCGGATCGACGCAGAGTCGAGACCGTCGTCGAGGAGCCCCACTCTCCTCTTCCCCATCCACATCGATCATTTCGATCGTGTGGATTGAGACTTGATAGCACGTTCGTCGACGCCGCCGCAAGGCAGCTAGACGAGATTTCACCTTCCCGACACAAAGGCGCCCGTCGAATGAAAACGCCCGGTTGCCAAGAGACGGTCTGCGTTTACTGGCAAACACCGACCCGCATCCTTGATCCAGCGTGCGACGGCTCTGCCGGGCCGGTCAGCCTTCCTTTGGACCGTTGAGAGGCCGAGACGTGGGCTGTCAAAGGGGAGAAGACGGGATCCGGGACCGTGCCCGAGCGGTCGATGACTCCCCCGGCTAGCGGAGACCCTTGGCCTCCAGGTAACCGCCAAGCCAGGAGTCGTCCTGATCCGGTGGACTCTGCAAGGCGGGCGGCCCCATGCCGATCCGATACTCCTGAGTCCAGTAGCCCGTCACGGTCAAGACGTGCCCCACTGCATCGCTGGTGATCCGCAGGAGCAGGTTGTCGAGGCCGGGATCTTCCATCGCGGCGCCCCACACGCTGATGCCCCCGGAACACTCACCACCGTTGGTGTTGTCCCGGCAGCGGTAATCGGCCATGACGGCCGTGGTCTGCGCGCCGACATTGCCGCCCAGAGCCGCGCTACGCCCGACCGGCGCGCTGCTCGTCGCCGCCCACAGTCCTGCGCCCCACTTGCCGTCGCTCGTCAGTGCCGCCGCCGCGCTCGGAAAGCAGTCGGCGCGGTCGGCCTGGCGACACAGGCGGCTCGGGAAGCCCCGGCTTGCCACGATGTACTCCACGCCGCCGCTAGGCGTCGGCACCGCGGTGCTCACCCGCGTCGGCGCCAAGGTATGCGTCAGGCTTGACCAGGTCTCGATCGCGCGCAGTCGTTTCGAATCCGCCGAGGTCCGCGTCACCAGACTGCGGGCCGCCGGCCCGACCACCAGGGTGCCACTCACGGTGTCGTCATCCAGGGACTTGGTGCCAGCGCGGTCAATGGCAAGGGTCCCGCGCAGCGTCGGCGCCACCCGGGCGTCGTTCGCCGCCGGCACGTAACTCAGCTCCGTCTCGGGACTGTCCGGGCGGTAGTAGACCGCACTGGCTGTCGGGCCGACCCACGGAATGGCGGCCCCGGCAATAGTCGGGTGGGCGTTCTCGTAGGAGCAGTCCACCCGGTAGTAGAACAGCGAGACGTGGAGACAGCCGTTCTCTTGGGCGGTACTGAAGGTGCCCACAATCTCCGTGACGACCGGCTGGGCAGGCAACCGGGCCGTGCCGAACGCACCGATGGCGAGCAGTAGCCAGACTCGGGGGCGGGGGTGCGGCACGGAGGAGTCCTCAAATATGCCGGGGCGTGGCGCGGACGGTGTCGGGGAAAGTCCAGGCGGAGGGCTAAACCGGATCGACAAGCCGGCGCTGCTGAGCGGTGAAACGTAACGGTGCGACGGGGGTGAGTCAAGCGCAGGCGGGCGGCACGTCGGGCGCGAACGGAGCCCACAGAACCGCTAGGCGTTCGGGCCTTCTGAGCGCCCTGGCGGTGGGTCCGTCACCCCAACCAGTGCTGTCGAGCTTCAGCGCGCCTTCACTCTCGGCAATCGCGCAGCCGCGAAGACGACGCTTGACACGCGGCGCGGGCAGGGACTAGCGTCAGCCTCGAACCGTCGGGCGTTGACGGTCTGGTCCAGCACGGCAGGCGGCGCTCAACGCGGGCCGTCTTGGGTTAGGGCAACCCGCACTCGGGAGAATTCGGTCATGCCAATCATAAAGAACAACCGCCGGCTACCCGCCTACTTGCTGCTCGCCCTGATCGCGGCCTTGGCCGTCCCGGCGCTGAGTCACGCCAGCGGTCATTGCAAGTTCAAGGAACTCTCACCGTGGACCAAGCAGTGGTACCCGATGTGCAAGACGCCCGCCACGGCCGCGAACTGCGACGAGTGGGCCATGACCGAGGGCATCAGCGAAGCCCAGTTTGGGGACGGTGATTGCCCGGCGGCCGGCCTGGTGGGCGCGTGCGCCGTCGACGGGGTGTCCCAGTATTTCTACCAGACGTCGACCGCGGCGGCCGCCATGGGCTGCGCGCAAGTGAACGGCCAATGGACGCCCCGGCCCGAATGACGAGCCGGCAGCGTCGCGGCCGCGACGTTGGCCCGTGGAGACCCCTTGGACCAGCCGTGGTCGAGGGCTCGACGGGACGCGGCGGTCGGCCTTTGCACCGCGTCGGGGCAGGCTTTCGGCACGCCACCCGCGTCGCGCTGCTGCTGCTGGGCCTCGGCGGGTCTGGCCCCCTGATGGCCGTCGAAACGGCCCTGCCCGCGAGCCCCGTGCTGGAGGTGATGAAGTTGCCCACCTGCGGCTGCTGCGGCACGTGGATTAAATACCTGGAGGCCAGCGGCTTTGTCGTCAAGGCCACTAACGTTCAAGACTTGGTGCCGGTTCGGCAGCAAGCTGGTGTTTCGGAAGCCATTGCCGGTTGCCACACGGCCTCGATCGACGGCTATGTCATCGAAGGCCACGTCTCCGCCGAGAAGATCCGGCAACTGTTGCGGGACCGTCCCCCGATCAAGGGTCTCGTGGTGACCGGCATGCCCCGGGGATCGCCGGGCATGGAGGGGCCTGGGGCCGAGCGCTATGACGTGTTAGCCCTCCAGAACGACGGTACCACCACGGTGTACGCCGCGCACGAAGTGGCCGACGGTCCGGCCGATGCCGACGACGGGCTGACGTCGACCGGCGACGGCGCGCCACCGACCGCCGCCCCGTCCACGGCGACCCACGGTGTGCCGGAAGAACAGGCCCCGTGAGCCCGCGTGGCGCGCGCCGTGGCCCCGGCCAGTGCGTCCCAGCCCGCTAACGAAGCATAACCGGGGGTGCGCCCCTCCCGACCGTGCTGACGGCATCGACAGTCCTCCCGCAGGCAGTAATTGAGACATGTGGAACAGACTTCAGGTCGCGGGATTCCATCTGGCGGGACGCTGGGCCTTGCGGCGCTTTGAGCGCCGCCTGAGCGCCGCAACGGAGGTTAATGAGCAAACCCTGGCCGCCATTCTCCGCCACAACCAAGACACCCACTTCGGCCGGGCCCATGCGTTTGCCGCCATCATTCAGAGCCCAGATCAGCAGGCGGCCTATGGCGAGCGCGTGAGCCTCTCGAGCTACACGGATTACGAACCCTACATCGAGCGGATTGCCAGTGGCGAGGCCGACGTGCTGTGCGCGGACCCGGTGACCCTCCTGGCCGGAACGTCCGGCACCACCGACCGACCCAAGCGCATTCCCCGGACGCGCGCCGCGCAAAGTCACCACCTCCTGCTCGTCGTCCTGGCCCAGCAGGCCGTGGTCGATCGCGGCATCGCCGGGGCTCGTAGTCCCGCGCGCGGGATCAACCTGATGAGCCTCTTTGCACCGCCCCCGCCCGGGACCTCTGAGATCCCACTCATGTCGGGTCTCAATGCCGGGCTGGGTCGACTGCGCCGACTCATTCCGCTGCTGTGGACCTCTCCCGTGCCGGTGTTTCTGGTCAAACACCAGCCCACGGCGCAGTACCTGCACGCGTTGTTTGGCTTGCGTCAGCGCACGTCGCTGTATATCGAAACCCCCTTCGCGCCCCAGGTTGTGGCCTGGCTGGCACTGATGGAGCGCCAGCGGGCACGGTTGGTCAATGACCTTAGACGCGGCACTATCTCCGAACACTTGGACCTGACCGACAGCCAACGGCAGGCGCTGGCACCGCTGTTGTGGGCGGATCCCCACCGCGCCGCGGAAGTCGAACAGGCCTTCGCCGAGGGCCAACGCGGGATCCTGCCCCGTCTGTGGCCGACCATGCGTTACATCCGGACGGTCACGTCCGGCAGCTTTGCGCTCGCCCTGCCCCGCCTCCGCTGGCTGGCCGGGCCGGCCATCCCCATTCAATCGGGGTGCTACTCGTCGTCCGAGGGCATCGTCGGAATGAATCTGCGCACGGACGGCAGCAACAACTATGTACTGGCCATTGGGACCGCCTATTTCGAGTTCATCCCCTTCTCCCACTGCGACGACCCGCGGCCGCCAACGGTTCCTCTCAAGGACCTGCAGGTTGAGCAAGACTACGAGATTGTCATGACCACGCAGGCCGGGCTCTATCGCTACCGCCTGGGGGATGTGGTGCGGGTGAAGGGGTGGCACGGCACGGCGCCCGTTCTCGAGTACCGCTGGCGGCGCGGGACCATCTTGAACCTGATCGGCGAGAAAACCACGGAGTGGCACACCCACGCGGCGTTGCAGGCCACCGTCGCCCGCTGGGTGCCCGACTCAGAGGCCGTCGTCGACTACACCGTGGCGGGTGGCTTTGACGGCGGCATCGGTCAGTACACGTTCTATGTGGAAGTGCGCGACGACGCCTCCAGAGCCCAGCTGGCCACCGAGGGCGTGAGTGCGTTCCTGGACGAATCCTTGGGGAGCGTCAATCGCCTCTACCACCATTTGGGCCGCCAGGCCGAGCGCCTGGCCTCGGCGCGGCTGCGGATCGTGCGGCCGGGGACCTTTGACGCCGTGGCCCAGGCCCAACTCGTGCGGGCCGGGGGCATCAGCCCGACGCAAATCAAGACACCGCGGGTCGTCACGGCCCCGGACCAGTTGGCCATCCTCGAAGGCCAGTCGGCGCCACACTAACGCCTTCCGGGAGTGCCGCATGTGCCTGGTCGGAATCGCGTGGCACGCCCACCCCCACTGGCCGCTCGTCCTCCTGGCCAATCGGGACGAACTCCACAGGCGGCCCTCCGCGGCCGCTGCGTGGTGGGCCGAGGCCCCGGATGTGGTCGGGGGGCGGGACGCCGTAACCGGGGGCAGCTGGCAGGCGATGCATCGGAACGGCCGGTTCGCCGTGGTTATCAACCTGGCGAGCGCGGACCCCCGTCCTGGTCAACACCAACCCCGGGGCGCCTTGGTGCGCGAATGGGTCACTGGCAATGCCGAGGCAGAACCCTACCTGGAACGCACGTGGGCGACGGGGGCCGCCTACCGCGGCTTTTTGCTACTCCTCAGCGACGGGGCGCACTGTTATGGGATGAGCTCCGCCGCCAATGGTATCCCCCGTCGCTGGACGCTTAGTCCCGGCATTGCTGCGTTCAGCAACGATGGCGATGCCGGCCCCCGCTGGCCGAAGGTCGCCTTTCTCGAACAGCGCTTGGGCCGGCTGTTGGCCCAGAGGGAGCTCGACCAGGCAGCGCTGTTCGACCTTCTGGCCGTGCGCCAAGTACCGCCCCCGCCCGAACCCGAGCCAACGGGATTCAAGGTCAGCAGTCAACCGTTCGTCGTTGGCCGCGACTATGGCACTCGCTCCTCCACCGTGGTCATCGTCGCGCCGTCCGGCGCGGCGGAATTTGCGGAGCGGCGTTTTGACCCGACCGGCGCACTGACGGGGGATTGGCAGACTCGGTTCGCGATCGCGAACCCGCGGTACAGTTCATCGACAACAGACTTGATCTCGCGCCAAGGGCCGGCTGCACCCGCGTAGAGCAGTGGGCGCACCGTTTAAGACGGGTTTCGCCGCCCGGTGTCAGCCGAGCCCAGCTCTGTGGGCGAGGACATCGCCATGGCGACGGCACTTCTGCGCCGCCCGGCGTCGCTGCTCCGCAGACTGCCAACCGCATCCGGTGGGCGCGTCTAGATCGGGGAGCAAGAGGGCTGGGTTGAGGTATTGTCAGGTCGTGATGACGCCCACTCACGATCGGGCAGCAGCCGTATCCCGGACTGTCCAACAGATCTGCAGTTTAGGAACTCACCATGCGCATCCAGGTCATCCTCGAACCCAACCTCACGCCCGACGAGGTGGTCGAACTGGGCCTGCTGGCCGAAGCCCAGGGCATCGACGCGGTCTGGATCCAAAACTACGCGACGGGACCGGACCCCTTCATGACCTTGGTGCCGCTGGCACGCGCCTCTCGCCGCATACGGCTCGGGGTCGTGGTCGTCAGTCCGCAGGAACTGCACCCGCTCAAGCTGGCCACGTCGCTGCTGACTCTGCACGAATTCTCCAAGGGACGGGCCTCGGTCGTCATCGGGCGCGGCGGCGAGTGGTTGGGGGTCATGCGCGGCGACTTTACGCCGCGGGTGGCGGCGTTGAAGGATGCGCTGGCCATCGTCCGGCAGGCAGCCCAGGGTGGCGGTTCCAACCGGCCGATGGGCTATGAAGGGACTCACTACCAAGCACGCTTCTACCGCACGCCCTGGCGGACCGAGCGGGGCCCAGCCCTGGTCTACGCCGGGGTCACCAAGAACCGCATGCTCGCCATGGCCGCGCAAACGGGCGACGGCATCCTGCTCGCGGATCTCGGTCTCCCGCGGGTGGTCGCCGAGCGGCTCACGGTCGTCGAAGTCGCCCGAATCGAAGCGGCCAGACCCCGGGACCAGCTCCGCCTTAGCAACTTCGTCGGCTGGCACGTCAAAACCGATGCCGACGCGAGCGCCGCGGAGGGACGCCGAGAGCTGATCATCCGTGCGTGGCTCTCGCCAGACTGGTTGCGCCCCTTCCTCACGCCGGACGAGAACGCCTTCGTCCAGGCGCACAAGCGCGTTTTCGTCGCGGCCTACCGCAAAAAGTCTCCCGTACTGGACGGTATTCCCGACGACCTGGTGCGCAAGCTGATTGAGGGCTTGACGATCTCGGGAACAACTGACAACTTCGAGCCCGTTTTGGCGCGCATCCGTGACTTTGCCGCCACGGGGCTCGACGAATTAGCCCTGCGCCTTCACGACGATCCGGCGCGGTCGATCCGGATCATCGGCGAGCGCGTCGTCCCTCACTTTCAGTAGGGCGTCGCCGCTAGTACTCCGCGACTCCGGTGCCGCCCCTCTGACACGGCGGGAAGGCCGCATCCGGTGCGGAACAATTTAGTTTCTGAGCCACGATCGTGTAACAAGTGGCCCGATGGCGCTGAGTTACGACTACGGCGACAGCCTTCGCGAACGGCCAACCTGCCTGGAATCGTGATTGCCCGGCACCACAGCGCGGACCGATTGACCCCTGCGAAACGCGGGGACTGTCCAATGAGTCTTGGAAATCAGAGCTTGTCGACGACCCCGGTCTAGCGATGCAGACTGCCGTCGCACGAGACGTTCCATCTTCGTGGCGATGAGACGTATGCCCGGCGCCTGCAGGTGCCGCGGTTGCCAACCCTTCCGGACCGCCCCCCACAAGGACCCGTCCGCGCCTGAAAACGGCGCACACTCAGGACCGACCAACCACCCGCTAGGGTCCCGGTGGAGGGTCGCTGCTGGGGGTGGACTCCGGGGGCACCGGGTCCAGGAACTGGGCCCGGACCGGGCCGTCCCGGGTCCCCAACTCAACCAGCAGCGTTACCGACTGCCCGGGTGCGCGGGAGAAGGTGGCAAGCACTTCGCCCGAGCCGGCGACCCGATCCGGCGGGGGCGCAATGGGGTCGATGTTGACCCCGGCCCACCGCAGTGGCGGCGCGTCGTCCACGGGCAGATTGGACCAGCGCAGGACCAGGGAGAAGTCACCATAGCCGACCAGGGGCGCGGCAGGCTGGAGGGTGAACGAGCCCGCGTTGACGCACGGCCAGAAGTCCCTCGTCTCGGCCACGGGGAGGCGATTCGCCACGTACCAAGCCGCCGGCTCCGGCGCCAGCCGCCGCCCAGCAAGTAGCGGTGAGGCGCGAACGGCGGACCGGAACTCGGTGTAGTCCAAGCCCGCCGTGAGCAGCTTCCGTACCGATTCCGGGAAACCGTCCAAGTCAGTGGCCGTGAGGCGCGCGAAGCGCTCGGGCGACAGCGCCTGCAAGGCCACGGCTCGGGTGCGTTCGTCGGCTGCCGCCGTGGGCAGGGGGAGCGTATCGAGGCAGTGAAGGGGGATGTGGAGGTCGTCGGACGCGCCCTGAGCAGGGCCGATGGCGAACACCAGCAAGACAATCGCGGTACCCCGGGCACGCACACCATCACCTCAGCCTGAATCTCCGTTGGCGACTATGCCGACACTCGCCGCCGATTAGAAGTGGGACGGTCACCGGGCCACGGGCCCGACGCCGGTGCGGGCGGTCCGGCGGCGGCGCCGACGGAAACCCCCTACGGCCCGAGGCCCCGCGATCGGCCAACCCGCCAAGTGACATCGTTGCCGCGCACCACGGCGCTGACGGCCTGACCCAGGCGAGACGCCAAGACCGGGCGCCACGGCACCAGCGAAAACCCCTGGCCGTCGTCGAGCACCGCAAACTGCCCGCTGGCCAGCTGCAGTCGCTGGCGGTAGGTGCCCCGGACCGCCCGGGAATCACCTAACGGGCGGAAGAGTCGGCCGGTCTGGGCCGCCAGCGTGGCCCCCACACTGGCCAGCTCCCGGTCACGCAATGTCTTGAGCAGATCGCGGGCCAAGACCAGCCGTGACCCGCGCCGCGCCGCGAGCCGCTCCTCCACCAGGAAGTCAGCCCGGGCGTCCAGCGCCTGCCGCACCTCGCCCCCAAACCCCTGCACCGCCATCACGGGCTTGTCGGCGATCAACTCCCGGTCCAACCAGGTGGCCCCAACGACCCGAACCTGTCCCTCCAGGGGCAATGTGGACTGCACCTCCACCGCCACCCGGCCTCGCCGCTGGTCAACGCGTTCGCCCTGCACCGCCAGGTCCGGCGGCACGCGCCAGTTGCCATCAGGCAGACGTTCGACAATGCCGGCCCGTCGCAGCGCCTCCAACCGCCGCACGTGCGCCGCCACAAACTCCGTCGGGTCCTGGCCCGCACGCCCGTCTGCGCGGGCCCTCGCGAGGTGTTCGGCCGGCCGATAGATCCCTTCCCTGGCCAGGGCGGCAATCGTCTGATCCGCCGGGCGCGGTCCCGTGCGCCCACTCACCGACACGATACCGCCGAGCGGGAACTGGCTCCCGTCGGCCGTCGGCGGCAGCCGCACGTAGTGCGCCCGCCCGTCCACGCCGTCGACGACGAGGTAGGGATGGTCGTGGTGGGCATCGGCCAGTCCCTGGGCGGCCAGTCGACCGATCACCGGGTGGGTGGCCGTGGTGGGGTCGAAGACCGCGTAGGTCGTCCTGCCCACACCGAGGGCGCGCTGCATCGTGCGCACGATGTCCCCGCGTTCACCCAGGGCGCGCAGCGTCCGCTCCGCGTCCGGCGCCAACTGCCAGGCAGTTGGCCCGGCGGCCTGCGCCACGTTCAGGGCCGTGAGCCGTTGGAGCCGACCGACCAGCAGGGACCGCCGATACGGATCCCTCGTCTCGCCAGCGATGCGGTGGAGATCCACGCGACCGTCCGTGGCCAGACCCTGCAGGGTGCGATCGAGGCCGGTCCAGCGGTCGGCAGTGACCTCCCGGTCGAGACCCGCCCGAATCTCCCGGTCGGAGCGCGGCCCGAGCCACTCGGTGGCCAGTTCCGACGCCCGGGCCCGCATCCCGTGGCTAATGTAATCCCGGGCAATGATCAGGTCACGGCCGGCCTCGTCGGTGCCCCGGATCACGACGTGGGTGTGCGGGTTGTCCGTGTCCCAGTGATCCACCGCCACCCACTCCAGTCGCGTCGCCAGGTCCTGCTCAATGCGCCCGAGCAGCCCCCGGGTGTAGGTCTTGAGATCACCGAGGTCGGTCGCCTCTTCCGGGGCAACGATGCACCGAAACTGATGGCGGTCGCCCCCGCAGCGATCGGCAAACGCTTCCGGGTCGGCGCTGTCCGTGGTTGCCCCGTAGGCTTGACCCGGGGAACCCTCCGGCGAGACCCCCGCCCGCTCGAGGTAGCGCAGGTGGGCACGGAGCGCGGGGCGGCCGCTCGCGCCAACTTTGACCAGACGGATCTTGACCGTCACCCGCCGGCTGCGCGGCCCCTGCCGGGCAGCGGCCAGACGGGCCGCCACCACGCCCCGGCCAAACTTGGCACCGTGGGCTGCCGGGACGCCCAGCGCCCTCGCGCGTCCCACCGGCCCGGCGGTGGTCGTGGCCTTCAGCACGCGGTTCACAAAGCGGCTCGAGGCACCCGTGCCACGCGTCCGTGACCGCCCGACTCGGGGGCGAAAGGGGTCGTCGTCGCGCTCGCTCATGGTGTTGCTCCCGCGTGGTCAGTCGCAGACCGGCGCAGACGGCACGCGGCAAGTGTCTGCGAGGACTCACAATTCCAAGAAGGCGCGGCAACGCGAGTGTTCTGGCGCGTGCTGCGCCACCCGATGTGCAGACCGAGGAATGTGGCGCGATGTGAGTCGCCGCCTTTTATCTTGCTCTCCGCCCGCTCCTCGCCGTTTCGCTCTTCGCTCCAAAAGCGTTCGGTCCCTGCACACTGGCGGTCCGGTTGAAGTACGCGCCACTTATTCACTGCCAGGGCGTCAGTGACGGCTGTGGCGAGAGGGCGAAGGGGCTGTACGCGCCAGGGGTTGGCAAGTGACAGCGGTTCGAGTGCAAACCCCGTCAGGGATCCTGGTCGGCACGCATCGAAGCGTGGTTGTGCAGCAGGCTGAACACACAGGCGTATTGCGACGCGCACCCGCTCACACGGGCAACCATGAAGCGGTGGCTGGCGATGTTCGAGACGCTGCTCCTGAAGCCTCGGCACCCGGAAGGAAAGGCGGTCGGCCAGCCGTTCAGAAACCTGCCAGCGAGCCGCTGCAAAGCCTTCACCGCGTCCTGGTTGATGCGCGTCGAGGCGCTGAGTGGCAGCGGGTTGCCCGCGTCCGAGTGCGCAGCCGCTCATCGGCTTCCCGTCCGTCGCTTCGGCTCGCTCAGGCGCCAGCCCCGGCTCCCGCCACCGACCCAAGACTGGCCGGTACTGCCGCGTGCGCGTCTCCCGCCGGGCGGCCGGTTCGCGCCCGAATTAAGGGACGAATTAAGGCACGGTGACGTCCCGTTGGCGCCCGGGCCGGCCTCGCGGGCGCCAGCCGAGTCGACAGTTCCCCGACACGCCGCGAACCCCGGGCTGGCGTCATAGGGTGCCATCGAGCGACCGGCTACCGCCCGCGTCCTGGTCGGTGTTAAGGCAAGAATTAAGGCAAGAATTAAGGCAAGACCAGCCCCCGTTGGCCCGGCGCCGATTCGCCCGTCGCTCCCGGCAGCCACTCGGCCGATCACGGCACGAGAACCTATCACCAATCTGTCGGCGAGCTGCACAGCCACGGTGCCATGACGTGTCATCCTCCCCGTCGTCGCGCTGCCCATCACCACGTCCACAGCGCCACCGCCCGACCGATGATCAGCCGCTTTTTGATCGGTCCGAAATACCGACTGTCGAAGGACGCGGGACTGTCGTAACTGAGCAGGAACAGCTCGTCGAGGTCGAGTTCCCGACAGCCTCGCCAAGGTGTCAGCGGACGACCCAGGCCGTCCCGCTCCAGCAGTCGGACTGGCAGCTCACGATCGACCCTGAGGACCCTGTCCCGCACGCATACTTTCTGCCCGGCCACCGCTCCGACACGCTTCAGGATGGGTACGGACTCGGGCAGGTAGTGGCGTTCGTCGGCAATCCTGGCAGCGCTGCTCGGCAGGTGGGCCAACACCACGTCGCCGACGCCTGCCTCTTGCACCGGCACCACCACGTACCAACCCAGGGGCGCACTGGCCGTGGCGTTGTAGACCAGGCGTACTGGCAAGGTCATTGCCACCGGCAATGCGATCACGGCAACGCCCAAGGCAGCGCAGATGGCCGTCCGTAACGCTGTCACGGTCATGGCTGGATGTCGTGCCATTGCCGGTACGCCTCGTGCTGGGCCGGTTCGTACTCCGGCAACGGCTGCCGAGCGGCCAGCCGGTTGTGGACCGTGCGCCAGTAGTGCGGGCTGACAGCAAGGGGAACGATACCCTGCTGCTCGATTCGACGGATGAGCTGGAGCATCGCTTGCACACGCTCCCGACCGTCCGCCTTGAGCAGGATCTCGGCGCCGGGCGTCACGTGGGGAATGGTTTGGGCGACGTCACCCGGACGGACGGTGCGCAGGACGGCGAGCCACCAGACCACGGTGCCATAGCGGTTGGCCTGCCAGTGCACGAGCGCCAGAGCCGCCTGCGGCGTGAACCAGACCTCGCGCCGGAATCGATCGATTCGGCGCTCCTGGACGGGTCTCCCGAAGCGCAGCCGGACGTTCACACGCTCCGCCACAAACACCAGACGCACTCGGGTCAGGGTGCCCACGGCATGAGTCCCTCGCTCCGTGTGGGCTCACCTGGGTGCGTCGTTGCCGGCTTTACGCTGCTCGGGGGTCCTTCCGGTTCCCTTTCGAATAACTCTTCCGAGTTCTGAGTTCTGGCGGTCCCGGTGTCCGGCCGGAGTGGAATCCTGCCGCCCAGAGATCTCTTTAGGGGTTCAAGATATTTAGAAGATTTACGGGCGCGAATTGCGCTTTCAGAACAATGGTTTAAACCCCCTCCGCACGCCTGATAGCACGATAGTCGCACGCCTGATAGCACGATAGTTGCCACGCCTGATAGCACGAAGCTATTCACAACTTATCCACAGATCGCAGCGCCTGGACGAGGTCCTGCATCCGGGTGCGGAACGCGGTTGGCACCGGGGCAAACGCCAGCGATTCCCGACCCGCTCCGCTGCGACTGACCGCGAGCGTGTACCCGGGCAGGCGGCCCTGCCGGGCAATCCGCCGCAAGTCGCCCGCGAAGTCGGCGTACTGCGCACTGCTGCCGGACTTCCGGTACAGGTACTCAAAGTCGAAGCGCCAGCCGGCGGGCTGACGGCCCCCGTGTTTGCGCACCAGGCGATACAGCCAGCGCTCAATGCCGCCGGTGAGGTGGAAGTACCGCGGGTCGATGCGCAGCGCCTGGTGGGGCTCAAGCAGTGTCTGGTACAACCAGTCCGGCAGGATCAACTCCACGCCCAGCGGCTTGCCGTGCCGATCACTGCCGCCCCGCCACTCGTTCAGCCAGGAGAACCGGTGCAGCCGCTGCGCGTCCGGCTGTCGCAGAGACGTCGCCACGCTGGTTGACTGCAGGCGGTCCAGGGCGCCGCGCAGCCGTTCGTAATCGTGCCGGGAGGTGCCCCGCCCGATGTACGTCAGGATGTCGTAGGGCGTGGCAACCACCAGACGGGAAGTCGGCAAACCCGCGTTCCGGGCCCCGACAATCTGCGAGGTCACCCAGATCAGGATGTCGGCATCCCAGATGGTGGCCATACCGTGAGCCAGCGTGCCCGCCACCCGCGTCGTGACGGTCCCGGACTGGAACCGGATCGGCGTTACCCGCGGCGTCTTGGCGAGCGAAAAGAACGGGTAGGCCATGAGCATCTGCAGGTCACAGGGCGGTGGCGGACGCGTCAACGGCCGGAACGGCCACAGCGAATGGGGTTGACCGGGCGATGGCACGAGTCAGGCGCCCTCGCGTCCGACGGCACGTTCGTACGGCAAGTCCGACGTGCTCGCGCAGCGCCGCTCGTCGGCCCACGCGTCCAGGTCGGCCGGGGCGTAGACCACCCGGCGGCCGAACTTCCGAAACCGCGGGCCGCCGCCGATCACGCGCTGCTTCTCCAGCGTGCGGGGCGAGAGGTTGAGATAGGCCGCCGCCTGAGTGTTGTTCAGGTAGTGCGGGTTGGACGTGGGTTCGGTCGTGCGCACGGGTCGGGACTCCAGCGGGGGCGGCGCAAGTGCCGCCAACGCGGTGGAGTCTCAGACGACGCCGGCGCACTGGGCAGGGAGAATCGGTGCGTGTGGCAAAGTCTCCCTGTCAGGCGGACGGCGTGAGCAGGGACCGATAGCCGCCATCGCGGAGTTCTCGCGCACGACGCACCAGGTAGCGCACCTGGGCACGCAGCTCGCCGTCTGCGGTCCAACGGCGGGTCACCTCCTCCGCGCCGAACAGCACGCGCGCAAGCGTCCGGTGCGAGGCCCCGACAGTAATCCCATCCAGCGCCTGCAGTGCACGCAGATGGACGAGCGCTGTTCGGCTGACTGGCGATGAGGATTCGGCCGCTGACGATGCAGCGCCCTGCATGGCCGAGCGCACGCCGACCATGACCCGCACCGCCTCCTCAGGCTCGGTCGCCGCCGGCACGCGAAAGGCGTACGCGTCGCCGAGCAGCAGCCCGGCATCCAACGTTAGTACAAGCGCGCCGGCGCCGACTCCGGTGGCCAGCACCAGGTCGTGCCGAGCCTGCACGGACAGGATCTTGGGGCCCGGCAACCGCCAGAGACTGAACGGCGGTGCCGTTGCGCTCACCACCCCCGCCGGCACGATGGCCAGCGCGGTCGCTGGCGATAGCCACTGAGGCCGCGCTTGGCGGGCGTCCCGGTTAGGGTCGACCAGGTCGATGCAACCCCCAGAGTTGTCCGACGCCGTCGGACACGCGGCGGGCGCGCCAGTCATCCCGGTAGCGCGCGTTCCGCCGCAGGTATTCCCAAGCCAGCCCCGCGGGCGGCAGCGCGAGGGTGTACAGATAGGCCGCCGTGGCCTGCCACGGGTGGTCGCCGTGTGTGAGTGTCATGGGGAGTTGTCCTGCGTTGGGGTTGGCACCCGAGCATCGCGAGCTCGCGCCCCCACCACGACACCGTGAAACTCCGCCCAGCGCCGAGAAATGCCGGCCACCGTCAAATCTGCACAAAGACACCAGATTCTCGGTTTGACATAAGGGTAGCCGAGGCCGCAAAAGGTAAGGGCGCCCCGCCCTTCGGCAGCGGAGCGCCCGGTCTCCCTGAGTTACAGCAACCCGCGAGAGGCCAGTGACACCACATCCTCCCCGCCCACGACCAGGTGATCGAGCAGGCGCACGTCGAGAAGCTCCAGTGCGTCCCGGACCCGCCGGGTGATCAGTCGGTCTGCTTCACTCGGCTCCGCCACCCCGGACGGGTGGTTGTGCGCCAGGATGACGGCTGCTGCGTTCAGCGCCAGGGCCTCCTTGGCCACTTCCCGCGGGTACACCGTGGTGTTATCGATCGTGCCCCGGAACAGCTCCCGGTACTCGATCAGGCGGTGCCGGTTGTCCAGGAAGACCACCGCGAACACTTCGTGCTCCAGCGTTCCCAGCTTCAGCCTCAGAAAGTCCCCCGTAACAGCCGGTGACGTGAACGCCGTCCCCCGCCGAACCCGCAGCGCCCGCCGGGCGGCTGAGAGAATCTCCGGGGCCGTGGCCGGCCGCCACTCCCCGTTGTCGTCCCGGATGGCCAGTTCCGGCTCTGAGCCCTTGTTCATTTGATTGATGTCGCTCATGGAAGTCTCCTGTGCGGGCGGGATTGCCCGCGACCGGAGGGGCACGGCGCAGCGCAAGCGGTCAGGGGTCGGAGACGGCCGCAGGACGCCAGCGACCGCCAGGTCGCGCAGCCCTTGACGGCGAGAACGGCGTGCTAGTCTGAAACTTCTCGGCAAGCCCACCGCTCCCTTCCCTCCCAGCGTCCCGCACTTCTTCTCCCCGCGGCAGCGACAAATGCCGCGCGAATCAGCAGAAAGTCCTTCATTGGGAATTTCTCCACGAAATCGGCAGATTCGTAAAAGGCCTTCCACAGGAAAACGGGCCGCCAGCCGAAGCTGGCGGCCCGCAATCGGGCTTAAGCCCGGATCCGGCGGTTCACCTGGGCGTCCGCCGCGTAGTCAGAGAGCGTTCGGTTGGCGGTGAAGTGGTAGTCGCGCTCGATCTTCAGGCCGAGTGGACCGCGCGCGGTTTCCAGCTCGGACAGCCGGACGTACCCGAGTTCCGGGCAACCGAGGCCGAGGTCGCAGAGACCGAAGGCCAGATCCGGATCGGCCGGATCCAGCTCCGTCAGCAGCCAGGTGGCATTGGCGTCCGGGGTAAAGAGTTTCACCACGGGCCGGGGATCCCGGCTGTCGCCGGCGGACTGACGTTCGCCGTTGGCGAGCAACTGAGACCGAAGGGATTCAGGGATGAGTGACATGGCCGTTTCCTTTGTGGGTCGCTCCCCAGCGGAGCCCGTTCCCCAGGGCAGGACGCGCACAGCGCAGCCGTCACACCCCCACACGGCGGTGGGGCGGGCCGGGGTTGACGGCAAGCGGCGGCCTGCCAGGTCTTGAGGGATCCGCGGAGCGACCCAGAAAGGACCATGGCCCCACAGTTCCCACGACCGGCTCGGGGTCAGCGACGTGATGCGAGGAGCAGCTATGGGAAGCTTCTAACCTCGCAGGACAAAAAAGAGCCCCCGTGAGGGGGCTCTGAAAGCGAGACGCCGGAGGTTACTGGCGGCGCGTCTGGTCCTTCGCGACGCGGTCGCCGTTAGCGGCCTCGTCGTAGGCCCGCAGCTGCAGGGTGTTGCTCCAGTCCGTCGGGACCGCCTCCAACCGCAGGTTGAAGCTGCCGTCGCTGTTCGGCCAGGCAACGCCGACTTCCCGCCAGTAGGCGCGACTGTTGTCCCCGCGGGGCGAGATCTGAAAGATGCGGAAGGCAGGCGTTTTCTTGGCTTGGTCGGTCATGATCGAGTCTCCTGTTATGCGCGATGTGCGCGAGACTCAAAAGGACCCCGGTTACGAGCGGCACGCGCAAGCCCACCGTGGAATAGATGGAGGCAGGCCGTAGGCGGACCCGTCTTATGCCGCGAGAGGGGCTTGCGCGTGCCGCGCCGGGGTCCAGAGTTCGAGACTCTACACAGCGCCATTCGGAGATGTTGACCGATGACGAGATCGCCGCAGGGAGCGTTCTGTCAGGAATCGGCTGGCCCGAAAATTACTAAGCAGGTCACTAGCGAGAGGCCTGTAGCACCAACCGGTCTCCTTTTACTACGTCGATAGTGGTTGAGAAACTTCGATCACCTTTGATTAGCGGATATACGGATTGTGACGATCTCATATTGATCACTTCGAGATCCCGGTGGTTAGCAATACTCCTAGATCGTCCAAAAACTGTGACCTCGCCCGAGGCCGGCGCATTCAATTCCGCAGAAACATAGTCCTCGGTCCGCTTTGAGCCGAGAAACTCCAGAGAAAACGTTTTTGAGCCCGTCCGCGACCACACGTAGAGTGGCTCAAACAGGTCGGGGTCATATTGGTCAATAACTTCGGGCTTTAGGCCGTAAGCGACTAGCGAGCGGGGATCTTTACAGCTCCCACCGTGGTACAGGCGCGGAAGCGTTGGAAACTCCTGAGTATCCGATCTAACACCTTCACTTGCATTGAGAAGAGTCGCAACAAATCTGGGCACCTGCTCCCAACCACAAAGCTCGCCAGCCTGTGCGCCCTCCCACACCTGTCGCGAAAAGTTGGCGACGCCGCGACTTTCTTCCAGGCTGGTCCGCTCGGTCGGACCATGGAGGACGAGCACTCTTCCATTCAAATCAGAAGCGATCAAGCCAGATGCCGCAACCATCATGCCGGAGTCATTTCCGACCTCATTCGAAAACACACCCAGCGCGAAGCCGCGTTTGTAAACCACCAAAGTAGGCGCGGCAGCTGAAAGCCGTAGATCTGCCGTATCTCGCGGACCCCACGCGGGCAAATCGAATCTTCCGTTCAGATCTGTCTGGACTTCGATGATCTGAAGCAACCCACTGGATAGGTAGGGGTTCGCTTCGTGAATGCTCCAATTGCCGCGCTTCTTGAGGTCCCACATTGCAACAACGATGGCACCGTCTACGGGGACTCCTGCTTCGTCGGTAACCCTCGCGGTCATTGCTGGAGAGCGATAAGTGTTTTTGGGTCCGCAGCCAAGAACGAGGGCGAGTAGGGCTAAAGCTGCTACACGGTGCACGCACGAGGTCCATTCAACTAACGGGCGAGGAATCATTGCCTGGGTCCCAATTAGATAAGGGCGCGGAGCATAAGCCCTGCCGCATAGGATATGGCGCGCCAGGGAGGATGAATCTGGGCACTGGGAAGCGACAGTGTCGCTGCAACCGTAGCTCTCTGCGCTGGAGACTCAGGCGCACTACACGCTCCAGAACTTCCTCGCCGCCACCAGCCTATCAGGCCGAGAGCGAGCAGGGACAGTACATCCAATGCCCCACCACCGCCGGACGTGCTCGAAGGAGAAATGTTTGCGCGGAACGCTTCGTTGAAGCCGTCCGGGTTTAATCCATAGCCGACCACCCAATCGCCGTTGGCAGAAATGCCGCTGGCCTCAGTCAACGTCCAACCAGCGAGGCCCGTGGCGCCGTTTGAGGCCAGCATATCGGTCAACTGCAGTACACCCCCTTCGCTGGTCCAAATGACGGCGCTTTGCTCGCCCGTGGCAGTTTCAGAAAGTCCTACCGCGATGGCGCCGTCGGCCGAGACGCCGGTGAGGACAATTTTGCCACCCTCGACTGGTGGATTGCCGAGCTCGGCCATGCCACCAGTATTAGTCCAGCGAAAGGCCTGGTAGCCCGAGGCCACTTCGGAATACCCGAACACCAGCGAGCCATCAACGGAGATGGCAGTTGCGCCGCTCAGCGTGGCGCCGCCGGGTAGATCACCGAGTCCGACCATGCCGCCGGCGCTGGTCCACCGGAACGCCTCCTGCCCCAAAAGGCCATCCGAGTACCCCACGATGGCCGCGCCGTCAGCCGCCAGGGCAATGGCGTCACTATAGATGCCGCCACCTGGCAGATATCCAAGCCCGACCATTCCCTCAGAACTCGTCCAGCGGAATCCTTCCTTAAACAAGCCGCTGGCCGCGTACCCCACGACGATTGAGCCGTCGGCAGAAGTCGCTCGCGCAACGCTGCTCCCACCCACAATCGGTGGATTACCAAGACTTACCATGCCGGTAACGGCAGTCCACCGGAAAGCTTGAGAACCAACGTCGGTATCCGAGTCCCCCACGACGACCGAGCCGTCGGCGGAAATACCGCCCGCAGTGCTCCGGAAGGTTCCACCGGGTAGGTCACCAAGCCCGACCATGCCCTCAGCCTGCGTCCAACGGAAGGCTTCTTGGCCTGCGGCACTGGTTGCGGAACCTACAACCACCGATCCATCGGCGGATACGGCGCCGGCATAACTGGAAAACTGGCCACCGGGCAAATCGCCGAGAGGCATGAACCTTGCTGCGCCCGCCAAACCGGGCAGAAGCAGCAGCGCGACCGCGCAAGGTGCAGGACTCCTCATGACGGTATTCCGCTTGATCGCCATAGGCGCCAATTCCCCGGGAGTCTGTCGATTCTCTGCAGACTGCCTGAAGCTTCAGATTAGCGCCACGATCAGTACCCTCGATGCTTCCCGATCACGCAGCCAGTGAAGTATCGGCTCCAAGACCAGAGGGCCCCAAAGGTTCCACGGGCCGTCTGGCGAGCTCTTCGCGCTGGACTGTAGATGGCGCGCCCTGAAGGTTGAATCTGGGCACTGGAAGGCGGTGGTTTCGCTGTCGGACTAACGACACAGGCTGACGTCTGTGTGAGCGAGGCTCATAGTTCTAGCGTTTCGCTGAATACGACCAGCTTCGCCTTAGCGCCGCTCCGGAATTGGTACTCCAGGTGTCATCGTCTTCACGGCAATGAGCGCCTTTGTATGATGGTGCCCTGTCTGACCTACAAACAATTTCCCTGTCACAGTTGCCTCATTTTCGACTAGAGACTTTTGCGTCTGGTACACAGACGAGGATTCGAAAGCTAACTGGAAACGGGTTGTAGACTTGGAAACTTCGTAAGGCGAACCATCTTCCATTGACGTAGCCACAACACAGCGAGGGCTATCAATCGTCAATATCCACACTGTCTCTGGCGTATCGCCGTCGTCAATGCTCTCGTAATTGGGCGGGCCAGGAAACGTTTCTCGCGAAACCTTCCCCGTAAAGGAGACGTCTTCCGCCTCTTTGAGGCACTCGACAGCTTGAGCCGAAGCCGACAGTAGCAGCAAAAATGCGAATGCATAGAGACGTTTCATCTAGCCTCCTTAAGTAACCCAATTTGGAACCTCAAGGGCGCGGAGTGGGCGGAGGAATCCGGCTTTGGGAACGTCGCTTGGGGCGCCGGCTTAGCCCTCGGCGCAGCTGCGACGACAATGGCTCGGCCCATAGGTGGCATCCACTCATAGATATTTGGATCGTGAGGGTAAGAAAACCGTGCCGGAAGCCATCCGATTCACTCATTGGGTCACTGTCGAAATGGTGAATATGGTCCGGTCCAAGCAGAGCAACATGACCTGTACTAGGGTTGTTCAGCTCAACCACGCCGGTTGGTCGAATCGCGGCAACAATCCACACATCGTCCCTTGGAAGGGATGAGTGACGACGCGGGATGGTGCGAGCCACTGGACGCACGCGAACACGATATAGGATGCACCGCCGCAGTTTTTGAATGTTCATCGGGGTCTCTCTTTCACTTCGAAGACGAAAGAACGTCACCTGAAATCTGCCTTCCATCAATGCAGATTTTTGCTTTTACGGTGACGCCGCCCTCCACAAATACTTCAACCAAGGGGCTTTCCGGCTTTCCTTGCTCAAGTCGTGCACTCAACGAGGGCGTACTTGCACTCGCGAGCATCCTGTTGTCTGTGTCCCGGCACTCGCCGTCGATGTACAGCTTTGCTCCTCCAAACCAAGCATTCGTCACACGTATCGAGTGCCCTTGATGTTCAGCAACCCATTCCTTCTGCGGCATTACGTACTCCTGCGGAGAAGTACACTTCGAGGACTCACATGGCGTTGCAGAAACAGGCCAAGAGTGTCCGATGTCGCACCGGACGGTTAGCCTGCCACTGAGGGTAGCCGAGAGCCGGGGATTCTTCCATCCCCCGGTTAATGACGTGGGTTAGACAGTCGCCTGTTTTCGCCTTAGCACGCCCACCAGGCCGAGGGCGGAACCAAATAGCCAGACGGCAGGGGGATGGGGACTGAAATGCCAAGCTCCCGTAGGCGTTGACCACACCCGAGGTATTCCCAACGAGCATTTCGGTCACCGGGTTGCATCGGCTCGACCTGGAGCAGCCCCTCGCATACTCGCTCGACAAGACGCAGGGTGACGAGCGGGCAGAATCAGGGCTGTTGCAGACGCAGGCCAAGCTCCAGCGGCTGGTGCGGTCAATGGTGGCGGTGCCGGACTTTCATTAGCGACGAGCTGGGTTACTTACTGCGTCGCCCATGGCCACCCAATGAGTGTTATGAGACGCTTCTTGCCCGTACACCCCAACGAGCCTCGTTATGGCGAAGAAGTCCTCCATGCATTTGGTTTTTAACTACCGGGGGAAGCTGCATGACTTCATGAGCATTATCTGCGGTCGTAAGGACAATTCGTTCTACTTCCATATTGCAGGCGAACTAGATCGGCCGATGATGGTTGGGTCAATTGCGAAGCAGCCTGGGAATCGATCGACCATAACGTTTGCGGATTTCCGACAGGTCGACTTGTATAGAAATAAGGTTTCAGTGCACGAAACTGGGCGTATCCACTCAACCGGTCGCGACGGCAAGAAGGTCAGCGATGCGGCAGGTGGTGCTCCGTTCGACCAGATTAAGCATCAGCAGGCTTACTTGCTTGTGGCGCCGCGAGACCCATCTACGTATCCAATCAAGACTGCCGCCGACCCTGCGAGAGATGTCGTAATCAATCTGCGGCCAGAGGAAGATGCGTTCTTCATTCAATTCTGGGTTGCGCGAATTGGGAGCACAGTTTCGCCACCGATCCATCCCCATCAGCTAACTGAACCGCTCCATATAGAATGGATTGGTAAGAACTTTGGACTGATCCTGCATGTTCAGAAGGTGTTCAAAGGGCCACAACTTGACAGAGTCGGATGGCCGCCCTTCTCGCTGGTCATGCACCGAGTTGATGACAAGAAAGGCTCGCGGTGACCAAGGGGCGTTAGCAGCCCGGCGAAGGCCTGTGCTCAACGAACGCGCGCAGCAGGATGCTCCCTGCGCGAGGTGGACCCGGCCATCAACGGGGCTGACCCTAACTGTGCCAGGGGTCTCAAAGTCACGCAGGCGCAAAATTACTTCGCGCTCTTACCCATGTTCTTGGTCATATCGACAACATTAAGCCCCACTGGATTGGCATCGGAGCCCTCGATGTAACCTGTTGCCCCGGCGCCAAACACTGAGCGAGTTGCCTCCAGCACCACAGCATCCTTGACATGATCGTCAACTGCCGCTTGTCGAAAAGCCTCTAGTGTCTGAATGCTAAGTTCGCGGTGTCTATTCAGCGCCGCCTGATGCTTGAGCGCGCGATAGATTCGGCCGCACCAAATAGCAGCCCCGCCCAAAGCGCCCAGGATGATCAGCTTAGTCGACATTTTTTGGACTGCCTCCGGCCAAGCCGATTCCAGTCCGGTGCCAAAGAAGATGAATAACGCCGTTGTCAATGTGATTGCGGCAAGCGCCCCGGTTGCCTTGAGCCACGTTGTCGCGCTCATCTCAAGTGCATCAGCTTGAGCTTTGAATGCCGATCCGAACACAGCCGCGCCACTCTTTGAGGCAAGATCCCTGGCGGCATTGAGGACGGTATCAATGTCAAGCTTCTTGTCTGCAACCCACTTCTCTGCTCCAGCATACAGACCCTGGGTCTTCTGGATTGAGTTCTCCAGATTGGAGATGTTTGTCGCGATATCACCGCGCTTGTAGAGGAGGTAGGGTAGGGGCGGTCCGGCCACATTCATCAAGGCATCGATGTGGCTATGGAAATTGATTACAAGGTTATTGCGGGTTGAAGCAGCGTCACCCTCAAGCTTGAAGTCATCGATCTGTTTGAGAATCGGCGGAATATTCTCCATGTGCCGCGCAATTTGTTCACTAGCTGTATCTGAAAGGAATTCGAGCGGCAAAGTGCCCAAATCTGCGGCGAGAGAGTAGGCCTGCTTAATGTCTGCTTCCGCTGCCTTAAAATCTATGCTTCCCCACGGGCTCCGGGTGACTAGCGACTCACCCTTTTCGAACTGGAGAATGGCAGTTGCGAGTGTCTTGATCTTGGCAATTGATTCAGCCTTGGCCATTGAGTCCCCCGGTTAGCGACAGGCAACAAGAGAATGCCCTCCCCACAAAGGGCCACCAGCCCATCGTATGGGCGGAGGCGATGATTTCAAGGCCACGATTGGAGGCGCCCTGCCAACCGACCCTGCCAAAAACAGCAGCCTTTCAGACCTGGCAAATAAGTTCATGAATTAACTGAGGAGAAGTGGCGCGTCCGGACGGATTCGAACCGCCGGCCCCCGCGTTCGAAGCGCGGTGCTCTATCCAGCTGAGCTACGGGCGCCTTGTTGCTCTCTTAACGCCTATTCCCTAACGGCCGCTCATTGGTAACTCATAGGCTCCGTGACCTACGAAAACTTCCGTAAGTCATTGTATTAAATATCAGTATACTGTCACTCAAACGTTTCATCCCCAGGTGCAAAGCCGCGCTTCTCGGGCCAGAGGCGGGACTAACGCCGGATTCGCTAATAGTCGTCAAAGATACGAAGTTGGACCATTAGCAGTTCGTCAGTAGTAGCCTTCTTGAAATATGCTGACTTTACGCGTTCATTGCCTGTTGTGGATTCTTGTATGAGCATTCCTCCGTGGGCTGACCAGCAACTCTCGCAGGATCTCCCGGAGATTAGAGCGCGCGGTGAAGGCCAGAATATGGAGTTCAAGCGGGAGTTCCCGGAGCAAGTGAGCGATCTCGCCAAGGAGATCGCGGCGTTTGCAACGTCGAACACTGGGACAGTCCTGCTCGGGGTAGAGGATAACGGAGATATCGTTGGCCTTGAGAGCATGGAGGGCCCGCAGCAGAGAGATGCGCTCCTGAGACGCTTGGAGGGCATCTGTAATGGGTCGATCAAGCCCGCTGTTACACCTAGTGTAAGCTGGGCAATCGAATCCGGCCGGATTGTGCTCGCGGTGAACGTGCCCAAAGGGAGTGAACCCATCTACTATTCTCAGGGAAAGCCGTACCTTCGTCACATCACGACTTCCCGCCCGGCTGAACCGCACGAGGTTGTCGATCTTCTGAGGCGGTACTTGGCAAGTCGGCTCGAATTCGACGGCTCTGATCAAAGCGAGGAGTCCGCTTTCTACTCCGACCTTGCATCGATACTTGTCTCGATTTTACTGTGGGGAGACACGCCAGCGCGGGAGCGGCACGTCAATCCGTGGCTTGAGGAATGGCGGGCCGACTCTAAGTATGCGGCATCCGTCCTCAGGGAACTTGCAGCGAGGGACGTCGCTGTTCGCAGGAGGCTGGTGGGTCGACTTCATGAAGTTGCTGACGCCGTCAACGAGGTGGCGACGTTCCGTATGTCTCTTGGATGTGGAGATCGGCTGGAGGCAGTTGCAACTTCTGTAACCGAACTTTCAGCTGCATTGAAGCGAGAGACTGTTGACGCTATACCCCTAAGAGCGGCATTTGTTGCCAAGGCAAAAGCCGTCGTAAAGGAGACTTCCCGAAAACTAAACGACCTTGCCGACCGTGCACAACAGATAGTTAGTTCTGGAAATGTCGAAGAACTTCAGTCTAAAGTCGGAACCATGGGGACACAATTGGTCCAACTCTCGTTCTACGATCTGAGTTCACTGGGCCCGGAGATGTCGAGAAGATTGCGACAGGTCGGAATGAGCATGCGTCTTGTCAAAGCTACTCGCATCTATATAGACGGGGGTGCTTCCATGAAGCATATCATCGGCACGGTTGCGGAATGCGCGGCGGAGATGGAGGCTCTGGCACGAGACAAAGACTCCTGATTGCCAACCCGACGTCCCCCGCTTTTGGGTAGCACGAGGCATTGGAGTCTAACCCCGGTTCAGAAGCTTGGACGTGAGTATGCGGTTTACGGAAGAGCAGATTATCGGGTCCTGCGGGAGGCCGATAAAGGCATGGCCGTGAAGGAGCTGTGCCGCAAGCACGGGTTCTCTGAGGCCAGCCACTACCTCTGGCGGGGCAAGTTCGGCGGGATGGAGGTGTCGGACGCGAAGCGCCTGAAGGCGCGGGAAGTCGAGAACGCGCAGTCCGCGACAGCGATAGCTACGGCAACGATCCGAACCCGCCACGAGACAACAAGCATTGAGGCTCCGCTAGCTTCTTAGCGAACGGTCCTCCCCTTAGCCTGGCGACGGCCGTCGCCGGGGCTTCTTGTCGTTTCTTTCGTCTTCGATAGCCCTGGCGGTCAGCAGTCGCGCTTTCCGCACGCCTGGAACTCCATACGTGGGCGGAACAAAAAGGAACGCTCACTACTCGATTAACGCGCCGCAGCACAAGGGAGTTGCGCGTCTGCAAATCAGACATTATGATTGCCTCGCGTTCCTTTAGCAGACGCGCAAATGATCACCACGACAAGTCTCCAATTTCCGGCCACAGCCATTCGGTCAGCTTTAAGGACTGAGCTGATCGAGTCGGTGAAGTCCGAAGCGTCTATTAAGGGCATCAGTCTCCCAAGCGGATCGGCTGACGTTGCCCAGGCTGCGGTCGATATCGACTCTCTAGTAGTTGTGTCGATTCTCTGCACAGTTGAACCAAACTTGGGATTTGAGCTTCCGCAAAGCGTGGTGCGCACCGGTGGATACGGGTCTGTTGATGCCGCCATTGAGCACTTGCTTCCGCGAATCGAAAGCGAGTGGATCAAGCACAAAGGAGGTGTGTAATGAATTCCACAACGTCGACAAGCGATGACGACGGGGTCGCCCGGCAGCGGTTGGGGGATCGACTGAAGGAGGCGCGGAAGTACCTCGGTCTTAAGCAGGAAGAAGTTGCGACCTATCTGAAGATCCCACGGACGGCGCTGACTGACATTGAATCCGGTCAGCGCCGTGTCGAGGCAATCGAACTGACTCGGCTTGCAAGGCTTTATCGCCAGCCCGCCGCGTACTTCACCGGTGAGGATGAATCCTCATCGAACCTTCCGATTGATGTTGCCCATCTCGCACGACAAGTTGCGAAACTATCTCAGCAGGACCGCGATGAACTGACTCGCTTCGCGGAATACCTACGCACCCGGTCGCGGCCGACAGGGAGCTGACGTGGCGACCGACTACGCTTCTGCCGTCCGAACTGGGACGATGGCCGCGGCCCGTCTCCACCTGAGACTGGACCTGCGCCGCAAACTGGAAGCCAAAGGAGGTAGCGTCGACGTCTTTGGCGCAATACTTGGCACCGACCTTCCCTTATTGCTTCGTCCACTGGATGGCCTGCTCGGTGTCTACTTGAATCAGCCGTATCCAGGAATTCTGGTGACGACTGAGCGGCGATTGAGCGTTCAAAGATTCACTGCCGCCCACGAGCTTGGGCACTACGAGCTCAGACATCAGCCGAGCCTAGACGGCGCAAGTATCTTGCGTCGTCTGGCGCCAGAAGCACCGTCTGCGACGGGCTTCCAGGAAGTAGAGGCAAACGCCTTTGCGGCGGAGTTCCTCCTGCCGCGTTGGCTGATCGCCTGGCATTGCAAGCGACATGGCTGGACTGAACAAACCTTCCGCCGGCCAGATGTGATCTATCAGCTATCCCTGCGTCTTGGCGTCAGCTATGCATCAACGTGCTGGACACTGGCGCGAGGAAACTTAATCACCGAAGAGTTCGCCCGCGAGCTATTGCAGACTCAACCTCGCGAGATCAAGGTTGCGCTGCTCAGGACTTACCGGCCGAGCAATTACCGCGGAGACGTATGGCTGCTGACGAATAGCGATGCGGGGACACAGATCGATGGCAGTCGCGATGACGTTTTCGTGCTGCGACTTGAGGAACACAGCGGCAGCGGATATGTCTGGAACCTGGACGAACTCAATGAGAGCGGCTTCGCTGTGGTTCGTGATGAACGAGAGTCGCTGGATTCCGAGGGCATCGGCGATCCTGTCCTTCGGAGAGTTACAGCCGCGTCGCCTGAGTCGCACCGTGGTCGAATAAGCATAGACGAGCGACGGCCTTGGCAACCGACTTTGTCCTTGTCCACCTTTACTGCTGACTTCGACTTGACTGGTCCAGAGGAGGAGGGCCTTTCGCGAGCCGAGCGCCGGAGTCTCTTGGAATCTGAATGGCCCTAATTTCTCCCTCGATCGATTTGAGACCACACCTTGGTCCAGCTCGCGACCAAGGCCCACGCCCAACTTGCCTCGCGTTCGCGGTCAGCGATGGCCATGCTACGATTCGGGGACCTTGGATCCCGCTCTCATGCGAGTTCATCTTCTTCCACGCGCAGCGACGAGCCGGCCGCAAACCGACGCAAGGCGCATCGCTGCCAGCGATCTGCACAGCACTATTACAGGACGGTCAGCCAGTCGAGGCTGGATGGCCATACCTACCAGCCGATCCCATGTCTACGGCGTGGTCTCCGCCGGCAAACGTTGGGGTCGTTCACCGACGTGCAAGTACCTATGGGACGGCGACTATGAGCAGTATCATCCTCGAGATAGCGTTAGGTCGCCCCGTCATCGTCGTCACTCAGCTATCTCCTGCCTTCTATCAACCGACAGTTGACGGCGTAGTAAGCCCAAGCGCCGGGGAAGTACCGGACCCAAAGCTACGCCATGCCGTTCTCGCGGTCGGCCATGGAACGGTTGACGGTCACCGCGCTGTGCTTGTGCGCAACAGCTGGGGTCTTGGCTGGGGTGTCGGCGGCCATGCTTGGCTCACCGAGACGTTCCTCGCACCCGGTCTCTTGAGTGCCGCAAAGCTTAGTTGATGTAGGGACATTCGATGTACATCCCCATTCCGGCGAAGCCCGACTGTGCGAGCGCTTGGCGCGAGGCGGTGCATGTCGTTGACTCGAAAAGCGGCCATGCAGGCTACAACGTCATCATCGACGTTGCAGATCCAGTGGCCAACGTGACGCGCCAGGACCCGCGCATTGCCGCTGTTGACAATTTTCTGCAATCGTTCGAGAAGTCTGTCGAGACTATCGCGAACACGATCTTTCCAGCCGCGCTTTACCATAGGTACGGTGCGCCCGCATTCTTCGATGTGTTTCGTGAGCGCGTACTAGGAAAGGTGCGGCGCAACCACCGTTGGTCGGGCTATTACTTCGAACGGATGATGCAGTATCGTGACCCGCCAGGTGCCGACACGAATCAACTCTGGGACATTGTCGCGCGCATGCGAAACCCTAAGGTAAGGGCTCGAAACAAATACGAGCTCAGTCTATTCGACCCTCTCCGTGACGTGGACGAATCGCCCTACGGGGGGCAGTGCCTGAGCTTCCTTAGTTTCAAACTGCATCCGGGCGCGCCCAAGACCCTCACGCTAACAGCTATGTATCGCAACCACTTCTACGTCGAGAAGCTGCTTGGGAACCTGATCGGCCTCGGTCGCCTCATGGCCTTCGTGGCACGCGAGTCCGAACTCGAGGTCGGCTCGCTAACCGTCATCTCCACGCACGCCGAAATCGACCACCCAGGTGGGTGCTCGCGCTCGGAGATCGCTGCCATGCTTACGACATTTGATCACGCAGCGCAGCTACCCTCAGCTTGACGTTCGTCCAATGGCAGTTGCAGGTTGGCACTACCTGAGAGCGCGGGGAGAATTCCGTAGGATTCTTGAATCCCGGCGATGAATTCCGCCTGGCCGCCGTAGCTTGGGTGGCGAACCAGCTGTACCGGGACGTCGTCAATGCCAGCGAGTGCGATGCGTGCATCGCGGCCGATGGCTATGAGCCGCTTCGGCCGGACCATACTGACCAGAGCCTTGAGGAAAGGCCACGCGACGTCCCGTTCGGCGCGGGTGTGGCAGCGATTCGAGAATGGATCGCCTGACTCGTGCGGGTGCAGCGGGAATACATTCCAGAGAACCGCCGGCTCACCGATCTGCGCCAGGACCCTCCAGATGATGGCGGCAGTGCGCTCGGCCACCGCGGGACCGCGCGTTGCACGCTGCAGCGCGCTACTGCCAAACAATGCACCGGCCCGATTCAAATGGATTTCGTCAGTCAGCGGCACACCCGTGCGCCGGCCACCGCGATAACCAAGGTCTCGCGCGATCCACATCGTGTCGACACGCGCCGCCAGTGCCGCTTCCAAGCAAAGTACAAGATTGCGCCTTCTCCGTTGCGCTGCGTCGACTCGGTCGTGCTCGGGGCAGCGCTCAGAGTAAGGATTGAACACGGAGGGAAGGTGAATCCGGGAGAGGGCTTCCACAAAAGCTCTGGGATTGGCTTTCATGGCAGTGGCTTGACGCTCATTCGGTGTTTGTTCATGTCGATATGAATGCGGGCTCGACGATGCTGGCGTAGGAACCGAAAGGCTTCATATCCAGCCAGGATCGCCTCCTCCCAGAGCCATAAGGGCTGATATTCGACCTCGTAGCCAGTTACAAACTGCTTGACGTGCTTGAGTAAATCGAAGGGCAGATCTCCCCGCTCCATTCCGGCAAATAGATCCAGCTCCATCGCTTGGCCGAAGATCCAGGTAGTAACTCCCTCTTCGATTAGTGCTGCACGGGCGCCATCTTCAACCTCGTCGATCCTAGGATCGCTCTTACGCTTCACGCGGAGAAGTGTTCGAACCACGGGCGACCAACCCAGGACGGCCACGTAGGCGAAGTGAAGAACATCATGGAAACGGTAGTCGTCGGCCACAATGGCATTGTCTGTCAAGCGGTCGCCGATGTTGATGCCGTTGCAATGTTGATACACAAGTTTCTGGCCTCGCACGTCGCGCTCAAAAACGTCGACAATCAGTGATCGGGGTAGGCGCTCTTCCGGATCTAACTTCTCATCGAACGGCTCAGGGTATATGCGACTGTCCGGCCACCGATCAAAAATCTTGGCCAGATTACTGACGGCGGCACCTTCCAGTGTCACTCCGGCCTGATTTGCCGCCTCGACGAGGTTGCGCATAATGGCGATCAAATGCTCTGCGAGGACTAATGGGTTTTCCGTTAGGCGCCCACACTCGTGATCGGAGATTAGTAGACCCACTTTCCCGGCAAGCTGCAGTAGTGTCTTCTCGAACTCAGGGCTGGGCTCCGTGTTCAACTGCATGATCGCCGGCTGAATGTCGGCAAAGGTCAACGGTCCGTTAGCCGGTGATCCGCGACGGATAACCAGATTGGTCCCAGCGGCGACATCAGAGAGGGTCAGCTCTGCTCGCGCGGCGACGACCGTGAGATACCACAGCACGTCACCAAGCTCCTCGAGGACGGCACGAGCATATCCACGGTAAGACGCCTTATCGCGCTGCTTTTTCTTGACCTCGGTAAGGAGGCTACCCGACTCCCCGAACAAGCCCAGGAGCAGGAACGTGAGCGAGCCAGCGTCACTGCGCTGATCGGTCTTCAAAGCCTGGGCGGCGTACTCCTCAACAGTCAGCGGCGAGAAACTGTCACTCATGCTACCTCCTGCGACCGCGCCGATCCGCAATTGCCTCCGTGGGAACGGGCACTCCGTACGCTTTCAGCGCTCTCAGGACAACGACACGGATCGGCTCGCCATTCTCGGCTGCATGAATCCCTAGATAGCGCTTGGTGCTGGCCGGCAACTGAATCTGGAGATACTCGTCCGCTTCGATCGGTATGTTGGGCCGCTTCGGAGGCATTTGCCAGATGTTATCATGAGTTCATGATTTCATGAAACCCTGACATAGGGGGGATGGACTAATGCTGGATCATTGCGCCCGATCTAGTCCGGTAGACGAGAGACGCCCTGGCTATTCCTGCGGTACTGTCGATGGTACGGCTCGACATGGCTGAAGCGTCCGAGCCGCCTTCGCCCGATCCATCACGAGTCCCGAACACGCCTTAGCGATGCTGCTTTTTGCGCAAATGTCGCGGCGACGTCCCCGGCGGCGGGCTCGATCGGAGAGCCTGAGCGTGGTCGGGAAGACTCACGCGTATGGCGGCACTCTATTGGCGCTTACAGACTTGCACTGACTCATTCAGGGCAGTATCTAAATGGACGCCCGCACCCAGCAACTGGGTGCTCCATTGCTCTGATTGAGAGGCGTCCATGTCCCAACCAAAGGAAACACTCCCACAGTTTCGATTCGACCTGGTCGAGGCGACTGCAATCCTCCGAATGAGCCGAGCGACGCTCTATGAGCGCATTCGGCAAGGAGCGATCACGTCGCAGAAGGATGGCCGGCGAAGTTACATCACGGCGGCAGAACTAGAACGCTACGTCGCCCAGCTTGGCTGACATCAGGTAGTCGAAATCGACGGCGACAAAACGTGGCCGAGATCGCCAGGCTGTACCGCAGGGCTCATGCCGCCAAGTACTTGGGCATGAGCGTGTTCCTGTTCGACCGTGAAGTGCGCCCCCGCCTGACCGAAATTCCTATTGGGAACAACGGGGTTGCCTTCGACCGGGTTGATCTGGATGCCTGGGCGGATCAACATAAGCAGGCCAACGGGCGTCCGCCGGAAAGGAGGACGCTATGGCGGGAAAGGGCGTTGGCCTCACCAAGCGAGGTGGGGTTTGGTGGCTCGAGAAACTCATTGACGGACGGAGAGTACGAGAGAGCACGGGAACAGGTGATCTTGCCGAGGCGAAAAGGTACCTAGCCTTTCGCCTGAACGAGATCCGCCGCGTCACGATCTACGGAGAGCGACCGCTGCGCAGCTTCGAACAAGCTGCGGCGCGATACCTTCGCGAGAACGCTGACAAGCGATCGCTGGACCGTGACGATCAGGCTCTCCGCCTGGCAATGCCACACTTGGGCCACCAGGAACTTGGCGACATACATTACGGCAAGTTGCAGACGTTCGCGGATGCGCGCCTTGCAAACGGAGTCTCCAAATCGACGGTAAATCGGGATATGGCTGCCGTAAAACAGGTTCTCAAAGCCGCCGCACGGTGGTTTCACGAGAACGGCCAGCCCTGGCTTACCGCCGTGCCGGAGGTTCCGCGCTACAAGTTGCGTTGTACCGCGACCGAGGAGCGGGCTATCACATGGGACGAGCAGCGCCGGCTGAGTCAGGCACTGCCCGCCTATTTGGCAACCATGACGCTCTTCGCGGTGAATACGGGAGCTCGGCGAGGTGAAGTCCTGGAACTACGGTGGGGTTGGGAAGTGCAGAACCATTCGGCATTCCTGATTCCGCCACAGTTCCACAAGACGGGGGCATCGATTGGCAGTCGCCTGCTGGTCTGTAACTCCGTCGCGTGGGCTGTCATTGAGGAAGCCCGGGGACGGCACGCCGAGTTCGTATTCACACATCACAGCAAGCCGGTGCGGACGTTTTACGGCCGGGCCTGGAAACAGGCACGCAGCCATGCAGGGTTGAGTCGAGTGCGAGTGCACGATCTGCGGCACACATTTGCCACGCGGCTGGAAGCCGCGGGTGTGTCGCGATCGGACGTTGCCGAGATGCTGGGACATGCCACCAGCAGTGTGACGCGACGTTACATCGCACCCGACATCAGCCGGCTACTGCACGAAGCCGAGAAAGTCGTCGCCATGAGACACGAACCCGTGCTGAGAATTGTGGGGTGATTCCCCACAAAATCCCCACAGTGCCAAAAGTTATCGGGCACTGCGAAAGCCAGAAGTTGCTGTTTAGTAAGCGATTAGATGGTGGTGATGGGTAGAGTTGAACTACCGACCTCAGCATTATGAGTGCCGCGCTCTAACCAACTGAGCTACATCACCACGCGGGGGGCGCATTGTCTGGGGGGGCCGGGGGGCTGTCAAGAAAACGGGCGGGTCGCGGCTAAAGCCGCTCCTACAGGTCCGCCGGGATCAGGGGGTCGCCGTGGATATCCATGGCTTTGCCCCGGTCCACGGCCGCAAAGACCCGGCCAATGGCCTTGGGGCTGGTGAGGGCCTGGTAGACCATGTCACCCAGGTCCGTCCGGTTGATATAGCCCACCACGAAGGGGCTCTCCACCAGAATAGGGCCGCTCTTGCCGGGCCGCATCGTCATGCCGCCGGAGCGCACGATGGTCCAGGCCATGGACGTGGCCCGCAGCTGCTTTTCCGCCCAGTCCTTGGCGCGAATCGACTTGCCCGCAAAGGCCTTCACGAAGGGATCCAGGACGACGGCGCTGTCGCCGCAGCCGATGGAGGTGGTGAGCACAAAGCGTGCAACCCCCGCTGCCTGGGCGGCATCGATGACGTTGATATTCCCCTGGCTGTTGAGCTGGGGGGTGCCACCGATGAAGCACACGACTTCGAGCCGGGTGGCCTGGCGGCCAGCAAAGATCGCCTCCGCATCCTCCCGGCGGCTGGGATCGGCGAGGAGCACTTCGGCGCCGAGGCGCTCCACCACACCTCGGTCCTGCTCCCGATGGATCACGCCCAGGACGGTCCGGCCGTCCCGGCGAGCGAGCTGCACGAGCCGGTACCCGGTGTCGGTCTCGGCACCGAAGACGACCAGGGTGGTCGGGTTGTGTTCGGGGGTGGGCACCGGCAGATAGTGGCAGAAGCGGGAGCGCGGCGGGATCGCGCCTGAAGGCGCTCCTACGGGTCAGACGTTGAAGCGGAAGTGGACGACGTCGCCCTCGTGCATCACGTATTCCTTGCCTTCGAGGCGCAGCCGGCCTGCCTCTTTGGCCCCCTGCTCCCCCTTCCCGGCGATGTAGTCCGGGTAGGCAATCACTTCGGCCCGGATGAAGCCCTTTTCAAAGTCCGTGTGGATCACCCCGGCGGCCTGGGGCGCCGTGTCGCCCACGTGGATCGTCCAGGCCCGGGTCTCCTTGGGGCCCACGGTGAAGTAGGTTTGCAGGCCCAGCAGCCGATAGCCCGCCAGGATCACCCGGTTCAGGCCCGGCTCCTTGAGATTGAGATCGTCGAGAAAGGCTTTTTTGTCTGCCTCATCGAGCTGGGCAATCTCCGCCTCGATCGCCGCACAGACGATCACCACCTCGGCGCCGTCCGTCAGCGCGTGGGCGCGGACCTTGTCCACAAAGGCGTTGCCGCCCAGGCCGCTCTCGTCCACGTTCGCCACGTACATCACGGGCTTGGCCGTGAGCAGGAACATTTCGGCAATGGCCTGCCGGTGTTCCTCCGGAATCGGGAAGGTTCTTGCAGGCTGCCCCGCATCCAGGTGACTGCGCAGCTGCTGAAGGAGGTCCCGCCGCGCCACGTCTTCCTTCTTGCCGGCCCGGGCCGCCTTCTCGGACTTCTCGGCGGCCTTCTCCACCCCGGCCAGATCCGCCAGCAACAACTCGGTATTGATCACCTCGATGTCATGGATCGGATCGATGCGGCCTGCCACGTGGATCACGTCGTCGTTCTCGAAGCAGCGCACCACATGGGCAATCGCGTGGGTCTCCCGGATGTTGGCGAGGAACTTGTTGCCGAGACCCTCGCCCTTCGAGGCCCCGGCCACGAGCCCGGCGATATCGACGAACTCCACGGTGGCCGGCAGGATTTTCTCGGACTTCGCGATGGCGGCCAGCGGCTGCAGCCGCAGGTCCGGCACGGCGACCACGCCCACGTTGGGGTCGATGGTGCAGAAGGGGTAGTTCTCGGCAGCGATACCTGCTGCCGTCAGCGCATTAAACAGAGTGGACTTGCCGACGTTGGGCAAGCCGACGATGCCGCATTGGATGGCCATGGCAGTGAACCGGGACTGAATCGGGCCGCCATGATACTTGGTCCCGGCACTGCTGCACGGTCGCGGAAGGCACTGGCCCGGGGCGAAGCTTTGTTAGGATTGCCACCGAACCAGAACCAAAGGCCCGTCCATGCTCCAGACCTCGATTGCCGGCAGCCTCCCCCGCCCCGACTGGCTGGCCGAACCGGAAACCCTCAAAGGCGCCTGGAAGCTCTCCGGCCAGGCCCTGGAGGACGGCAAGCGCAGGGCGGCCGCCGACTGGCTGCGGCACCAGGAGGATGCGGGCATCCAGATCGTCACCAACGGCGAGGTGTTTCGGACCCACTTCGTCCACGGCTTCCTGGAAGGGCTGACGGGCATCGACTGGCAGAAGATGACCCGCATGGGCATCCGCAACAACCGCTACGAACTCGACGTGCCCACCGTCGTCGGGCCCCTGTCCCGGCCGGCGGCGGTGCATCTCGACGAGGTGCGCTTCAGCCGCGCCCAGACCAAGGCCCAGTTCAAGTTCACTCTCCCCGGCCCCATGACCATCTGCGACACGATCGCCGACGGCTACTACGGCAGCCGGCCAAAGATGGCGCTGGCCTTCGCCGACATTCTCAATGCGGAGGCCAAGGAGCTGGAGGCGGCGGGCGTCGACGTCATCCAGTTCGATGAACCCGCGTTCAACGTGTTCATGACCGAGGTCAAGGACTGGGGCATCGAAGCCCTGCACCGGGCCATCGACGGGCTCAAGTGCACGACGGCCGTGCACATCTGCTACGGCTACGGCATCCAGGCCAACCTGGACTGGAAAAAGTCCCTGGGCAGCGAGTGGCGCCAGTACGAGGAGATTTTTCCGGCGCTCAATGGCAGCCGCATCGACCAGATCTCCCTCGAGTGCGCCGGCTCGAACGTGCCCCTGTCGCTGCTCCGGCTGCTGCCGGACAAGCAACTCATGGTGGGCGCGATCCAGGTCACGGGCGACCGGGTCGAGTCGCCGGCAGAAGTGGTCGCCACCCTGCGCGCGGCTGCCGAGCACGTGGAACTGGAACGCATCCTGCCCTGTACCAACTGCGGCATGGCGCCCATTGCCTACGACGCTGCGCTGGGCAAACTGCAGGCGCTGGGTGCCGGGGCCGAGCTGCTCCGGCAGGGACGGCGGAGCTAAAGGCGATGGGACGCGTCCCCGGGCAGACGCTGACTCTACTGCTGCTTGCGGCAGGACTCTGCAGCCCCGGGCAGGCCCAGGGTCCCGCGCAGGAGCCGGATACTGAGCAGGCGCCAGCAACCGGTCCCCGTTACTGGTTCCTCGACCGCCTCGGTGCCGGGGACCTGGTCCCGGCGGACTGGGCTCTGCTGCGGCAGAACATCAACCTCGCGCTCTATGAACTGACCGATGGTGAGTCCGTCGGCTGGACCGAACCCCAGTCCGGGCACTCGGGCAGTGTGCGGGTGGTCAGCACCGTGACAGAGGGCGACCGGGTGTGCCGGAAACTGCGGGTCAGCGTCGATGCGGACGCGGGCAGCGATGATGGGATCTTTGAACTCTGCCGCTCCGGCAGCACGGGCTTCTGGCGGCTCACCACCAGCACCCTGGCCCTGCACAACGACTAGCCCGCCGGACCAAACTCGCCGGTAGCCTCGGAGCGGGGCGTGGCCGAATGCAGCTGGTGCATGGCGCGCTCGAGCCGCGACGGCTCCAGGCCCGACCGTTCCACGACCGGTCGCGCCAGCACCTCCACCGCACTGATGCCGGCCGCCATGGCGTCGAGGATCTGGAGGCGCTCATCCTTGCCCGGCGCGTGGAGCACGTAGCCGGTGACCAGGTCCCGGTGACCGGGATGCCCGATGCCGATGCGCAGCCGCAGAAAGTCCGCGCCACAGGTGGCCAGGATATCCCGGAGGCCGTTGTGGCCCCCGTGACCACCACCCTTCTTCAGGCGGGCCCCGCCCGGGGGGAGGTCCAGCTCGTCGTGGATCACGAGCAACTGCTCGATGGAAAGGTTGTAGTAGTCCAGCACCTTGCGCACGCAGAGCCCGCTGCGATTCATGAAGGTGTCGGGCTTGATCAGGCGGACCGCCCGGCCCTCAAGGACACCCCGGCCCTCATCCCCATGGAGCTTGGACTCCGGCGAAAAACGGCTGCCGATATGGGCCGCCAGCTGATCGAGTAACCAGAAGCCGACGTTGTGCCGGTCGCCGGCGTGTTTCGGCCCCGGGTTACCGAGACCGACGATAATCAGGGTGTCAGGGCTGCTGGCCACGGCGACGACGATAGCACCGCCGCAAAGAAAAAGGCCGCGCACTGCGCGGCCTTTTTCCGTTGGTGGCAGCCGGAGCTGCGCCTACTTCTTGTCGCCCTTGGCGGCCGGCTTGGCCGCCGCCGGCTTGGCGCCAGCCTTGGCCTTGTCGCCACCTGCCTTGTCGCCGGCTTTCTCGGCACCCGCAGCAGCCTTGTCGCCCGCCGCCGGAGCCGCAGCCCCTTCGGCCGTGGCGCCCGGCACTGCCGCGACTTCCTCGACGGCGCGCAGGACGTGCACGTGCACGACTGGCAGATCGCTATCGGAGTTGGCCACGAAGCCCGGCACGTCGACGCCCTTGGGCAGCTTGAGGTCCCGGATATGCAGCATGTCGTTCAGCAGCATGGGGGCAATGTCGACCTCGATGTATTCCGGCAGATCCTGGGGCAAGCAGCTGACTTCGAGTTCCGTCAGCAGATGCGAGACGGAGGCACCGCCCAGCTTCACGCCGACTGAAAGCTCCTCGTTGATGAAGTGCAACGGGATGGTCATGCGCAGCTTCTCGGTAGCCACGACCCGCTGTAGATCGAGATGCAGGATGGCGCGCTTGGCCGGGTGGGCCTGGTAGTCACGCACGATGGCCTGCAGTTTCTTGCCATCGAGGGTTACGGTGAGAATGCTGGAGAGGAAGGCCTCCTGGGCCATGTTTTTGTGCACGGCGTTGGTGTCGAACGCCACGCCCGTGGGGGCCTGACCGCCACCATACATAATGCCGGGGATCTTGCCTTCACGACGCAGGCGGCGGCTCGCACCTTTCCCTGCATCGCGCCGGGTTTCCGCGGCGAGACTGAACTGATGTGCCATTGAAATACTCCTTGGATTTTTGGTGTTCCGGACCCCCTGCGACCAGGGGTCCGTCCCGAACGGGGCGCGCAGGATACCACGGGCCGGGGTGATAGCCGTGGGGCATCCCGCGGCCGTCGGCTGGAGACCCCGGCCTCCGCCCGCCATGCAGCGGACCGACGGCGGGTGTCCTGTCCGGCGCTCACCGGGTACTCCCGGTAGCCGGACAGGATTTCCCGCCGGTGGGACGCGGTCTACGGAGTGCTGTCCGGTCAGTCCAGATACAGCGAGCTGACCGACTCCGCCGAACTGATGCGCCGCATGGTTTCGCCCAGCAGTTCCGCCACGCTCAGCTGCCGGATCCGGCCGGTGGCCAGGGCGGCCGCGGACAGGGGGATGGTGTCCGTCACCACCAGCTCGTCGAGCTGGGAAGCCCCGATGCGGTCCACGGCTGGTCCCGAGAGGACGGCGTGGGTGACATAGGCCAGCACCTTCTCGGCACCGTGCTCCTTCAGCGCCACAGCGGCCTGGCACAGGGTGCCCGCCGTATCCACCATGTCGTCGACCAGCACGCAGACCTTGCCCTCGACCTCACCGATGATGTTCATCACCTCGGAGACGTTGGCCCGGGCCCGGCGTTTGTCGATGATGGCCAGATCCGCGTCGTCCATGCGCTTCGCGATCGCCCGGGCGCGGACGACGCCACCGACGTCCGGCGAGACCACCACCATTTCCTGGTACTTCTGCCGCCACAGATCGCCGAGCAGGACCGGCGACGAGTAGACGTTGTCCACGGGAATCGAGAAGAAGCCCTGGATCTGGTCGGCGTGGAGATCCACCGTGAGCACGTGGTTGATGCCGGCCTCGGAGATCATGCGGGCCACCATGCTGGCCGTGATCGGCACCCGGGCGGCCCGCGGCCGGCGATCCTGCCGGGCGTAGCCAAAGTAGGGAATCACCGCCGTGATGCTGGCAGCCGAGGCCCGGCGGCAGGCATCCGCCAGCACCAGCAGCTCCATGAGGTTGTCGTTCACCGGTGGGCAGGTGGACTGCACGATGAAGACATCCCGGCCCCGGACGTTCTCGTGAACTTCCACCAGCACTTCGCCGTCGCTGAAGCGGCCCACCTGGGCACGCCCGAGGGGCTGCATCAGGTGCTTGGCTATGCGCTGCGCCAGTTCAGGGTTCGCATTCCCGGCCAGGATTGCCAGGTTAGGTACGTCCATCGACAAGTGGCTGGTCCTCGTAAAAGTAGCTGGGGCGGTAGGATTCGAACCTACGTATGGCGGGATCAAAACCCGCTGCCTAACCACTTGGCTACGCCCCAAGTGCATCTGTTCAGAGCTGCAATCTTACGCTGTCAGAATCGCCACTGGTCAATCACGAGACGGATCCGCCCCACCGCACTCTGCAGGACGAGCTTGCGGGGCAGGGCAATTCTGCCCTCCGTCCGGTACTCCTCGAAACTGACCACCCAGCCGTCCTGGGTCAGACTGGCAAGCAGGCCGGTACTGTCCAGGGTTTCACTGGCTGGCGAATCCGGGCCCGCCAGACCGACGAGCCAGCGCCGGGCATTGGCCACGGGCAGGGACCAGCCCAGCTGCGCCTCAAGAAAGCGCTCGGCGGCATCCGGCCCGGCGTAGTCGACGGCCACTTCGCCCTGGCCGGACAGCACCGTGAGGCGCTCGGGATCCCAGCGGATTTCCCGGGCCTCGGCCCCGAAAGGACCAGCCACCCGCAACACCGTGCGGTCGCCGGTCTGGATCCAGGTGAAGCTGCCCTGCCCGCTGGTCCCGGCTGTCTTCAGGGCAATCCGGCCCCGCGCTTCCCAGGTGTCGACAGCCTCGATAGCGGCCCGGCGCCCGGCCGGACTCATGAGGGGTTCGCCGGGTCTCGGCGTGGTCGCACAACTGGCGAGCAAGCCGCAGGCCAGCGCGACCAGCAGGTGTCGCGTCGCTGAGGGACAGGGTCGGAACACGGACTAGTACAGCAGGCGTTCGGCGGTATCCCGCACCGGCTTGCTGTCCGGGTACGCGACCGCTGCGGACCAGAGGAGATCGGTAGCAGCGGCCCGGTCACCGAGTCGCCAGAGCACCTCAGCGAGATGACTGGCGATCTCTGGATCTGGCAGCCGCTCCAGAGCGTCTTCAAGATGACTGCGGGCCTCCTCAGTACGACCCAGCTTGAAGAGGGTCCAGCCCACGCTGTCCTGAATGGCCGGGCTCTCCGGCAGGATCTCGTAAGCACGCCGCACGTAACCCCAGGCTTTCCGGGCCTGGCTCGTGCGGGAGGCCAGCAGGTAACCGTAGGCATTGGCAGCCAGGGGATCCTCCGGCGCCAGATCAGCGGCGGCCTTGAGGTCTGCCACGGCCTCAGTCAGGCGGCCCTGCTGCTCGAGGAGTGCGCCCCGGGAGAGCAGCACCGAGAGGGAGGCGGGCTTGTACTGCAGAGCCTTGCCATAGATCGCCAGCGCATCAGCGGGCCGATCAAGGAGCTGGAACAGCTGGGCCTGGTATTCCAGCACCTCGAAGACCTGCCCGGGGCGGTCCTCCGCAAAGCGGGCGAGGTGCTCGATGGCCCGCTCGGGGGAGTCGGACCGGGCCAGGGTGTCGGCGATCGCGAGCTGGGCGGGCAGCAGGTAGGTCCCGGAGCTGATGCGCTCGTAGAAGCGCTGGGCAGACTCGGCATCCCCCCGCTGGGCGGCGATCTGAGCACGGAAGTAAAAGGCCTCAAAGCGCAGGGGGCCGGCATCGTCGAGGCGGTCAAGGCGCCGGTCGGCAGACTCGAGATCACCGCCGGCGAGGTCCAGAAAGGCCAGGGTGCGCTCGATTTCCGGCCGGTCACCGTACCGCACCGCGAGCGCTGCCAGCTCCTCCCGCGCCTCGGCCGTCTGGCCGGCGTCCGCCAGCAGCCGGGCTGCTTCGATGGCCACGAGGGGTTCAGAACCCTCGTCGCCGGGGATTTTTTCCGCGGGGGACTCGTCACTTTTTGCCGCCTTGGGGTCCGGCATGAGCGCCGCCAGTTGCGCCAGGGCTTCCTCCTCCCGGCCGCTCGCGGCGAGGGCCCGGGCGACCAGCAACTGGGGTTCTTTCCAGCCCGGATCGTCCTGGGCAGCGATGGCCCCGGCACCCAGCGCCAGGGGGTAATCCCGGGAACGCAGCGCGGCGGTGCCCAGCGCCAGTTGCAGTCCGGGAGCCAGCGGGTCCAGCGCGGTGAGGCGGGCGAGCAAACGGGTGACCAGCGCGGCGTCATCTTCGGCCGCCAGGTCGGAAGCCAGTGCCAGGTACACCTCGTCCCGGCGGGGCTCCCCGGGCCCGAGGGCGGCGAGGAAATCGGGGACGGCATCATCGACCGCATGCCGGCGCAGCTTCAGGCGTCCCAGGACCTCCCGGGGGAGCGGATTCTCCGGCGCCAGCGCTGCCCAGCGCGCGGCCGTCTGCTCGGCCAGCGCGTCGAATCCGGCGCCGAACGTAAACTGGGTGGCCCGTTCTGCCACCGCCACATCCGGCGAGGCGTCAGCCGCCGCGGTGAAGGCCCTGGCCGCGGCCAGCAAATCCCGCTCTTCCAGCGCCAGTTCGCCAGCACTGATCAGCTCTTCAGCACTCAGCACCCGGGGGGCAGCAGCAGCGCTGGCGTTCGGCAGCGGGCCCCCAACCGCCAGCAGAACGGCCAGCAGAACAGCCAGCAGCACTGGGAGCCGGGCCAGGGGACGGAAGCATGTGGGGTAAGGTGCGCGGTTAGCGTCGGGATTCACATCAGGGATAATAGCGGGAATGCAGGCCTCCATTGTTGAAAAGCTCGAGAAACTCGTCGACCGTTCCGAGGAACTCGGCGAGCTCCTGAATGACCCGAAGATCATCGGCGACCAGGCCCGGTTTCGGGATCTGTCCCGGGAATACTCGCAACTCACCGCCGTGGTCCGGCTGTTTCGGGAATGGCGCAGGACGGAAGCAGACCAGACGGCCGCCGCCGACATGCTGAACGACAGCGACGCCGAGATCCGGCGCCTGGGCCAGGAAGAAACCGGCCGCATCCGCAGCGAACTCGAGGCCCTGGAAGCGCAGGTCCGCCTGCAGCTGATCCCCAAGGATCCTCTCGATGACAGCAACATCTATCTGGAGATCCGCGCCGCCGCCGGTGGCGACGAGGCCGGTCTCTTTGCCGGCGACCTGTTCCGCATGTACTCCCGCTACGCGGATGACCGGGGCTGGCAAATCGAGGTCGTGAACTCGCAAAGCGGCGAGCACGGTGGCTTCAAGGAAATCATCAGCCGGATCGTCGGCCGCGGCGCCTTCTCGCGCCTCAAGTTCGAGTCCGGCGCCCACCGGGTGCAGCGGGTCCCGGCCACGGAAGCGCAGGGTCGCGTCCACACCTCAACCTGCACCGTGGCTGTCCTGCCCGAACCGGAGGAGATCGACGGCATCACGATCAATCCGGCAGAGCTGCGCACGGACACCTACCGGGCGTCCGGGGCCGGCGGCCAGCACGTCAACAAGACGGACTCTGCCGTGCGCATCACCCACCTCCCGACGGGGCTGGTCGTGGAGTGCCAGGACGAGCGCTCCCAGCACAAGAACCGGGCGCGGGCCCTCGCCCTGCTCAAGGCGAAGTTACTGGACCAGGCCCGGCAGAAGCAGCACAACGAACAGGCGGCCCGGCGCAAGAGTCAGGTGGGCACCGGCGACCGTTCCGAGCGCATCCGCACCTACAACTTTGCCCAGAGCAGGGTCACCGACCACCGCATCAATCTCACGCTCTACAAACTGGACGACGTTCTTGCCGGCAAGCTGGATGGCGTCATCGAGCCCCTCATCAACGAATACCAGGCCGAGCAGTTGGCCGCCCTCGAAGGTTGATTTCCCATGCAGACGCCTTTCCCCTCACTGATTGACCGGATTGGTAACACCCCGCTGATCCGCCTCAACCGGCTCTCCGACGCGACCGGCTGCGAGATTCTCGGCAAGGCCGAGTTCATGAACCCCGGGGGCTCCGTGAAAGACCGGGCCGCGCTCGGCATCGTCCGGGACGCCGAGCGCCGGGGTCAGCTGCGCCCTGGCGGGATCATCGTGGAAGGCACCGCGGGCAACACCGGCATCGGCCTCGCAGTGGTGGGCAACTGCCTTGGGTATCCCACGGTCATCGTGATGCCGGACAACCAGAGCAGGGACAAGGTGGACACGTTGCGGGCCTACGGCGCGGAGGTCCGGCTGGTGCCGGCAGTGCCCTTCAAGGACCCGAACCACTTCGTGCACACGTCCCGGCGGCTGGCCGAAGAACTCGCCGCTTCCTCTCCCCACGGCGCCGTGTGGGCCAACCAGTTCGACAACGTCGCCAACCGGGACTTCCACACCCAGACCACCGCGGCCGAGATCTGGGAGCAGACGGACGGGCGGGTCGACGGCTTCATCTGTTCGGTGGGCACCGGTGGCACGCTTGCCGGCACCGCGCGGGGCCTGCGGGCGCGCAAGCCGACCGTGCAGATCGGCCTGGCGGATCCAGAGGGTTCGGCACTCTTTAATTACTACAGGAGCGGCGAGCTGCGGGCCGAAGGCAGTTCCATCAGCGAAGGCATCGGCACCAGCCGCATCACGGCCAACTTTGCGGACACGCCTATCGACCACCCGTTCCAGATCCCGGACAGCGAGGCGATTCCCCTGGTGTACGACCTGATCCGCAGCGACGGCCTCCTCCTGGGCGGCTCCAGCGGCATCAATGTGGCGGGCGCCGTGCGCCTGGCCCGCGCTCTGGGTCCCGGCCACGTGCTCGTGACGATCCTCTGCGACTCTGGATTACGCTACCGGCAGCGACTCTTCAACCGGGAATTTCTTGCGGGGCGCGGCCTGACAATGCCCGAATGGCTTAAGCTGGACGCATGAAAAACCTCACCCTTGCAGGCCTGCTCCTGCCTGTCCTGTGCCTGACCCTGGGTGCTGCCAATGCCCAGGAATCGGCCGAGCCCGCCCGCAACGCCCCCCAGTGGATTACCCGGAGCGATATCGCTGCCCAGCTGCTGCTCGATGTTTACGCGCGCTTTTACCCGGAACAGGCCGGCGAGATCGGCGTGACGGGCGTCGACAACCGGGTCGTCGATCTCGGGCCGGCACTCACGGAGCGGGTCCAGGCAGCCTTTAAATCCACCGCCGGGTTGCTCGAGGCGCGCCTCCCCCAGGAGCAGGACCCGCGGGTTCGTCAGGATCTGGAAATCCTCCGCCAGGACGCGCTGCTCCGCGCCGCCAGCGCAGAAGCAGACCAGCGCTACCTGCTGCCGAACTTCGACGTGGCGGAGCACATCTATGGTGGGGTCCGTGCACTACTGACGGATCAGGTTGCGAAGGAACGCTACCCCTCGGCCGCGGTGCGCCTCACCCGCTACGCCGGACTCGAGGAAGGCTATATTCCCCTGGCCGTGCTCGCCGAGGCCCAGACCCGGGAGCAGCTGGGCACCCTCGGCCTGCTCTTTCCCTACAAGGGTGAGCTCGAGCAGCAGATTGCCAACAGCAGCCAATACCTGGACGGCATCCAGCAACTGCTGGACCAGTATCAGGTCCGGGGCGGCGACAAGGCGCTGAAGGAACTCCGGGTGCAGGTCGCCGCCTGGAATGACTTCCTGAGGCGGGAAGTCCTGCCAAAGGCCCGGGAAGATTTCCGGTTGCCGGCGGATCTCTACGCCCTGCGGCTCCGGGAAGTCGGCATGGACATCCCGCCAGCGGAGCTCGCCGCCCGGGCCCGGACGGCGTTCATCGACATTCGCAACCAGATGGTCGCCCTGGCGCCGCTCGTGGCCCCGTTAGTGGGCCAGGACCTGCAAATGGAGAGCACGGATTACCGGGGCGCCATCCGGGTGCTGCGCTCCCGCCAGGTGGAAGGTGACGCGACGCTGACCCTCTACCGGGAGCGGCTCGCCGCCATTGAAGAGATCATCCGCCGCGAGAAGCTCGTGACACTGCCGGAGAGCGAGGCCCTTATCCGCCTGGCCACGGCGGCGGAAAGCGCGGCGCAGCCGGCCCCCGCGATGCACCCACCGCCGTTCGTCAACAACCGGGGTGAGCAGGGCGAGTTCGTGCTGCCGTTCAGCCCGCCACCGGTGGCTGGGGCGGCACCGGGCCAGCGCCTCGAGGACTTCAGCTTCGACGCCGTCGCCTGGACGCTGACGGCCCACGAGGCCCGTCCGGGTCACGAACTGCAGTTCGCCAGCATGGTGGAAAACGGCGTGTCCCTGGCCCGGGCCCTCTTCGCCTTTAACAGCGTCAACGTGGAAGGCTGGGCCCTCTACGCTGAAGCCGAGATGCAGCCCTACCTGCCCCTGGAGGGTCAATTGATCGCCCTGCAGTTCCGGCTGCTCCGGGCGGCGCGGGCGTTTCTCGATCCCGGCCTGCAGGACGGTACGATCTCGCTGGCTGAAGCCCGGCGGGTGCTCACCCAGGAGGTCGTGCTGACCGACGCCTTCGCCGAGCAGGAACTGGAGCGCTACACCTTTCGGGACCCCGGTCAGGCCACCAGCTACTTCTACGGTTACCAGCGCCTGCTGGAGTTGCGCGCCCAGACCGAGCTAACCTTGGGCAGCAAGTTCAACCGCCAGCGCTTCCACGACTTCGTGCTGGCTCAGGGCGTGCTGCCGCCGGCTCTGCTTGCGAAGGCAGTACAGGATGAGTTTGTGCCGACGGAACTGAAACGCTGATCGCGGCTAAAGCCGCTCCTACAGGCGCTGTTCGCGGCTAAAGCCGCTCCTACAGGGGGACCATCATGCTCAAGAAACTCAGTGCAGAATTTCTGGGAACGGCCTGGCTCGTGCTGGGCGGCTGCGGCAGCGCCGTGCTGGCTGCGGGCTTTCCCGAGCTCGGCATCGGCTTTGTCGGCGTCGCGCTGGCCTTCGGCCTCACGGTGCTCACGATGGCCTACGCCATCGGCCACATCTCGGGCTGCCACCTGAACCCGGCTGTGACGCTGGGGCTCTGGTCCGCCGGCAAGGTCCCTGGGACGGATGTGTTTCCCTACATCATCGCCCAGGTGATCGGCGGCATCGCCGGCGCCGCCATCCTGGCGGCCATCGCCACCGGCAAGGCGGACTTCAACCTCGTGCAGAGCGGCTTCGCCGCCAATGGCTTCGGCGAGCATTCCCCCGGCGGCTACAGCCTGCAGGCCGCGCTGATCTGCGAAGTGGTGCTGACCTTCTTCTTCCTGATGATCATTCTCGGCGCGACTGATGGCCGGGCACCGGCGGGCTTCGCCCCCATCGCCATCGGCCTGGGCCTGACCCTGATCCACCTGATCAGCATCCCGGTGACCAACACGTCGGTGAACCCGGCCCGCAGCACCAGCCAGGCGCTGTTTCTGGCGCTGAATGGCGGTGGCTGGGCGATCCAGCAGCTCTGGGTGTTCTGGGTGGCGCCGATCGCGGGCGGCGTGCTCGCCGGTCTCGTGCACCGGTGGCTGTCGGCCAGGGATTAGCCGGCCTGCAAGGCCTGGTCCAGGTCGGCCAGCAGGTCGTCAAGGCCCTCGATACCGACCGACAGCCGCACCAGGTTGTCAGCGATGCCCATTTTCCGGCGCTCCTCGGCCGGTACGCTGGAGTGGCTCATGGTGGCAGGCTGGCCCACCAGGCTTTCCACAGCGCCGAGGCTCTCCGCGACGGTGAACACCTGCAGGCGGTTCATGAAGCCACCGATGGCGCCGGCGTCTCCCTTGATCTCGAAGCACACGATGCCACCGAAGCCGCCCGCCATCTGGCGTTTCGCCAGCGCGTGCTGAGGATGGGCCGGTAGTCCCGGGTAATAGACCCGGGCGACACGGGGGTGTTTTTCCAGGTACTGGGCCACGGCGAGGGCATTCGCGCAGTGCCGCTCCATGCGCAGCGCGAGGGTCTTGATACCACGAAGGACCAGATAGGCATCGAAGGGCCCAAGGACTCCGCCCGAGGCGCTGCGCACCATGTGGAGCTGCTTGCCCAGTTCCGCGTCGGCCACCACATTGATACCGCCCAGCACGTCGGAATGCCCGCCGAAGTACTTGGTAGCCGAGTGCATCACGATGTCGACGCCGAGTTCGAGGGGCCGCTGGTAGCAGGGCGTAGCGAAGGTGTTGTCGGCGCAGGTCAGCAGCTTGTGCTGCCGGGCAAGCGCCACGATGGCAGCAAGGTCGGTGACCTTGAGCAGCGGGTTGGTGGGCGTCTCGATCCAGATCAGTTTGGTCGTGGGCCGGACTGCGGCGGCCACCGCCGCGGGGTCGGTCATGTCCACCCAGGAAAAATCCAGTGCGCTCGTCCGCCGGCGCACCTGGTCGAAAAGCCGGCGGGTGCCGCCGTAGAAATCCAGGGGCGCAATCACGTGGCTGCCCGCGTCGAGCAGATCGAGTACGCCAGCGGTGGCTGCCTGGCCGGAAGCATAGGCCAGGCCCCGCACGCCGGACTCCAGCTCCGCGACACAGCGCTCGAGCGCGTCCCGGGTGGGATTCGACGAGCGGGTGTAGATGTGCTCCCGGGGCTGACCCAGCGCTTCCCACTCGAAGGTCGTGCTGGTGACGATGGGCGGCATGACGGCGCCAGTGGCGGCGTCGGTGGTCTGGCCCGCGTGGATGACTTTGGTGGCGAACTGGGAGTCTTTTGCTGACATCGAGAAGGCCCTGGTCTCGTGTTTTCTGGGGAGGCGCGGGGGCGGCAGGCTAACATAGGGCTGATGGGCACTGTAGATCAGCTGTTGCGGGAGGGTACCCGGCGCCTGGGCGGCCTCGGGGACTCACCACGCCTGGATGCGGAGCTGCTGCTCGGCCACGCTCTTGGTCAGACCCGGGAGTCGCTGTACCGGGCGCTGTTCAGCGCCGTGGCGCCCGAGACGGAGGAAAGTTACGGGCTGCTCCTCGCCGAACGGGAGAAGCGCCGGCCCGTGGCCCAGCTGGTGGGCAAACGGGAGTTCTGGACCTTCACCCTCGCCGTGACCGCCGCCACCCTGGTCCCCCGGCCGGAAACGGAACTGCTGGTGGAGCGGGCCCTGGCGCGAATTCCGGCCGACGTGCCCTGGTCCGTGGTGGACCTGGGCACGGGCACGGGTGCCATTGCGCTGGCCATCGCCCGGGAACGGCCCCAGTGCAAGGTGCTGGCGACAGACCTGAGCAAACCGGCGCTCGCCGTGGCCCGCCGCAATGGCAAGGCCCTCGGACTGCCCAATGTGAGCTTCAGGCAGGGTGACTGGTTCCAGCCCCTGCCCAAGCCTGACTCCCTGAAGTGGCGCTGCCACCTGCTGGTCTCGAACCCGCCCTATATCGGCTTGGACGAGTGGGCAGACACGGATCCGGAACTCGGCTTCGAGCCCCGCATCGCGCTGGATGGTGGCCGGGATGGTCTGGATGCGTACCGGGTGCTCGCGGCGGGTGCCCCGCGCTATCTGCGACCCGGCGGCTGGCTCATGCTGGAGCACGGGTTCCGTCAGGGCGACGAAGTGCGCGGACTGTTGAAGGAGGCCGGCTTCGGCAATGTGACCACCACGGCCGATCTGGCCGGACGACCGCGAGTTTCTGAGGGGCAGATCGGCGCTCCGCCGCCGTGACCCGCCAGCAATGAGTCCCGTGGATCCCATCCGCTACAGCCGACATCTGGCGCTTCCCCAGATCGGCGCGAGCGGGCAACAGCGGCTCGAGCAGGCCAGCGTGCTGGTGGTCGGACTCGGCGGGCTGGGCTCGGTTGCGAGCCTCTACCTCGCCAATGCCGGTGTCGGGCATCTCGTGATCAACGACTTCGACACCGTCGACGCCACCAACCTGCCCCGGCAGATCCTGTTCCGGGACAGCGACGTGGGGGAATACAAGACCCACGCGACTGCCGAGCGACTGCGGGCTGCCAACCCAGCGCTCCGGGTCAGCGTGCTGAATCGCCGGCTCGATGAGGATGAACTGCGGGATGCGGCCAGCGCCTGCAGCGTCGTCCTCGACTGTACCGACAACTTTCCAACCCGCCTGCGGCTGAACGCCGCCTGCGTGGCCGTCCGCAAGCCCCTCGTGACCGGGGCCGCCATTCGCCTCGAAGGCCAGGTGGCGCTGTTCCTGAATGACGACGTCACGAGCCCCTGCTACCGGTGCCTCTACTCGGATGACGATGAGAACTTCGGCAACTGCGCCGGCCAGGGCATCCTCGCCTCCGTCGCCGGCTTGATCGGCGCCCTGCTCGCGACCGAGGTGCTGAAGCTGCTCGTCGGCCTCGAGTCCGGTCTGCGTAACCGCTTGTGGCTGTACGATGGCCTCAGCGGCGCCACCCGCATGGTGGCTATTCGCAAGAATCCCGCCTGCCCCGTGTGTGCAG
>JANNXJ010000055.1:0-13082 GCA_031409515.1 Gammaproteobacteria bacterium
AATTATTTCTCACTCCATTATACTTCCCCCAAACCCGGTACCTCTGGTCGGCTAGCAGCCGCTGGTCCGGGGACTGATGGCCGGGTTCTGGCCCGCAGTCGCGGGGGGCGAATAGGCGACTCCGCAGGGCTTGCCTGAACCCGCAGCGGCGTGGCGCCAGACTCCGTCTGCGTAGATGAAGCTGGCCGTCTCGGCATCGCCGAGCATGAGGGGTAGTGTGGCTGCCGAGGGATAGCCGTAGGTCATCGCCACGACCCCCCGGGCACCCTCGATCACTGGCGGCCGGTTCCCGGCGAGCCAGCGGGAGTGGCCGAGTTCTGCGGCGGTCGTGGCGCTCCGGGCCAGGGCCGTCACCTGCGCCAACCGCGCGTCCGTGGCGATTCCGGCATGGCGGGGCACGGCCACGACGGCGGCGGCGCCGAGCACCGCGATAAGGATCGCCACATCCAGCCGACTGATCATTTGACCAATGTCGGGGAATAGCGCCGCAGCGTCTGTGACGGGACTCCCAGAGCGGCAGGACCAGGCCCGCCCGGGTGCCGGAGCGATGGGGGCGGGCGTTTCAGCCCGAACTGTGCACCACCGCATTACTGCCCGCCCTGCAACTGTGAGCGCGTTCTCAGGGACTTCACATAGTCCGGCCGTAGATTACCCGCCATACCCCTCTGCGGAGTGGGGTCTGCGGCCAGTTGCTTCAGCGGGCCGGTCGGCGTGGGTCTGGCGTGGGTTCCGGCATCGATGAAACTGCTTCTGGTCGAAGACAATCCTGCGGACGCGGACTTTCTCGCCGCGTCGCTGCGCCGCCAGCGTGCGGGCGATATCGAGCTCGTCAACGTCCAGACCCTGGCGGAGGCCGCAGACCAGCTGAGCCTGGACAAATTCGATGTGGTGCTGCTCGACCTGCACCTGCCGGACGGCTCGGGCCTGCAGTGCCTGGACGCGATCCAGGCCGTGGATAACGAAATCCCGATTGTGGTGCTGAGTGGCCAGGACGACGAGGAGTTCGCCGTCAGCATCCTGAACAAGGGCGCCCAGGATTACCTGGTCAAGTGGGAAGGCCAGGGACGGACCATCCTCCGCTCGATCCGCTACGCCATTCAGCGCAAGAAGTCGGATATCCGGCTCAACTATCTGGCCCAGTACGATCCCCTGACCGGCATCCCGAACCGCCAGTTCTTCAACGACCAGCTCACCCGCGCCACGGCCCGGGCCCGTCGCGATGGCCGGAAGGTGACGCTGCTGTTCCTGGATCTGGACGAGTTCAAGGTCGTGAACGACACCCTCGGCCACGATATAGGGGACCGGCTGTTGAAGGAGGTGGCAGACCGCATCCGGCGCACCGTCCGCACCGGCGACGTGGTGGCGCGCCTGGGCGGGGACGAGTTCGCCGTATTGCTGGAAGGCCTCTCGGGACCGCGAGAGGTCGAGGCCGTGGCCACGGGGTTGCTCGATGTCGTCTCCCGTCCTTACCACATCGCCGAGCGCCAGCTGATGATCACGACGAGCATCGGGATCACCATGTACCCCAACGACAACGCTGATACCCAGATGCTGCTGAAGAATGCCGACATCGCGATGTATCAGGCCAAGGAGAACGGGAAGAACAACTTCACGTTCTTTCACCAGAAGATGCATGCCGATCTGATGGAGTACCACGCACTCGAGCATGACATCCGCGAGGCGCTGCAGCTCGGCCAGTTCCACCTGGCCTACCAGCCCAAGGTAAACGTCCACATCAACCAGCTGCAGGGCCTGGAGGCTCTGCTGCGCTGGAAAAGCCCAACCCGCGGCAATGTCGGGCCCAGCGAGTTCATCCCGGTGGCAGAAGAGAGCGGGCACATCATTCCCCTGGGCTACTGGGTGCTGGACGAGGTCTGCAGGACGGTCCGGTCCTGGCAGGACAAGGGACTCACGGTGGTGCCGGTTTCAGTGAACGTCTCCGCGCGGCAGTTCCAGCAGCCCGACTTCCACAAACGGGTGGCAGAGGTTCTCGGCAGGTACGGCATTGATGCGGGCCTGATCGAGATTGAGCTGACCGAAGGCCTCGTGATGGAAGACACGGAGACGGCCCAGAGAGAGCTGGCGGAGCTCAAGAAGATCGGGTTGCGCATCTCCATCGACGATTTCGGGACGGGCTACTCCTGCCTCAGCTACCTGCGACGCTTTCCTATCGACGTGCTCAAGATCGACCGGTCCTTTGTCCAGGAAATCGGCAGCAGTCGTGACGGCGAGAGCATCATCGACGCCATCATCTCCCTGGCGAAGAGCCTGCGGCTCGAGACCGTCGCCGAGGGCGTGGAGACCCCGGCCCAACTGAACTACCTCCTGGATCACGGCTGTCATGTCGTCCAGGGCTTCCTGTTCGGCAAGCCCATGGATGGGAGCCTGATCGAGCCGCTGCTGGCGGCGCTCGACGCTGGCGACACCGATTCAACCGCCGTGCGCCGCGTGCTGAAGGGTGTCGGATGACCACCCACGCGCAGGCCTATGCGGAACTGAGCCCGGAACTGCAGCGCACTCTCGAGTCCAGTGGCGTTGGTGTCTACTCTTTCGATGCCGCCAGCGGCCGCTTCGTCATCGACGCGACCTGCCGGCGGCTGTTCGACATCGACGAGTCGATTCAGCTCTCGCCGGCGATCATGGCCACCCGTATTCACCCCGACGACCTGCAGCGCTACTGGGCAGCGGCCGCTGACAGCATGAAGACCGGCACCTTTGCCTGCGACTACCGCGTAGTGCACCAGAACGGGGCCATCCGCTTTGTGAGCAGCCGTGGGCACCTGCAGCCCGGGGCCCCGGGAGCACCACCCCGCCTGCAGGGCGTGTGTGTCGACGTCACAACGCTCAGGGGCCTGGAGACGCAGTTGCTGGCCAGCGAGTCCCGGATGCAAGAGCTGGCCGACGGCGTGCCGGGCCTCTTCGCCTACCTCGATCGCGACCTGATGATCCGGTTTCTCAGCGCCCAGTACGACCGGTTCTACGGCTACCCCCGGGTGCGCCACCTGAACCAGCACATCTCCACGGTGATCTCGACGGAGTCCTTCGCCGAGCGGGGCTCCATGTACGAGCGCTGCCTGGCCGGCGAGGTGATCCAGTACCAGGAAGCGCGGCGGATGGCGAACGGCGAGGAGCGCTACTACTCCGTGACCTATCAGCCCCACCGCTCTGCCGCTGGTGAAGTGGTGGGAATCCTGTCTCTGGCCATGGATGTCACCGATCAGCGGGGGGCCCAGCAGGCGCTGGAACGAAAGTCCGAGGAACTGGAGCGCTCGAACCAGGAGCTGGAACAGTTTGCCTATGTGGCCTCCCACGATCTCAAGGCCCCACTGCGGGCGATCGATATCCTCGTGGACTGGCTGCAGGAGGACCTGAAAAGCTACACCGGCGGGGAAGTGACGCAGAACCTCGACCTCCTCAAACAGCGAACGGCCCGGCTCCACCGGCTACTGGACGACCTCCTGGCTTACTCCCGCGCGGGCCGCAAACCCGGCGAAATCGTGGATCTGGACACCCGACTGCTCGTGGAGGACCTGTTTATCCTGCTCGCTCCTCCGGCGACGATGCAGCTCGAGGCTGATCCCTCCCTGCCCGTCCTCAACGCACACCACGCCCCGCTTGAGCAGGTGCTGCGGAACCTGATCAACAACGCCATCAAGCACCACCCCACCAGGCAGGGCAGCATCCGGGTCTACGCCCAGGACAAGGGCGACGAGATCCTGTTCGCCGTGGAGGACGACGGCTGCGGAATTCCCCAGGAATTCGCAGAGAAGGTTTTCCAGATGTTCCAGACGCTGAAGCCCCGGGACGAGATTGAGGGCAGCGGCATGGGCCTCGCGATCGTGAAACGAATCGTCGAGTGGCAGGGCGGCCGCATCTGGTTCCATGGCGGGCCAGCGGGCTGCGGCACGGTGTTCAAGTTTACGTGGAAGAAAATGGCCCGCGACGGGGCCAGTGTGACCCGGAATGAGGTGATCGATGAGCGACATGAACAAAACCGTACATATCTTGCTGGCTGAGGATGACCTGATCGACGAGAAGGCGTTCCTTCGCGCGATCCAGAAACTCCGCATCACCAATCCGGTCACTGTGGCCCGCGATGGCGTCGAGGCCTGGGATATCCTGAAGGGGAACCGGGGCAAACCGCCCCTGCCCCGCCCCAACCTGCTGGTGCTCGACATCAACATGCCGCGCATGAACGGGCTCGAACTGCTGGAGCGCATCCGGGACGACGCTGAACTTCACGATTCCATCGTCTTCATGCTGACCACGTCCAACGACGACGGGGACAAGATCGATGCATTCAACCTGAACGTCGCCGGCTATATGCTGAAATCCGACGTGGGCAACAGCTTTGTGAAGGCCGTGGAACTCGTGGACAACTACTGGCGGGTCGTCGAATTCCCTCGGTCTACGGGCGTGCATAAGGCCGTCGGCAAAGACGATCGCCGGGAATACGTGCGGCACCCGGATTCCCGGGGCGTGCTGTAGGAGCGCCTTCAGGCGCGACCGGGGGGGAAATGGGGACATGCCTAATTTCCGATGGGTAATTAGGCATGTCCCCCTTTCCCCCCAAGGCGCTCCTACTTGCCGCAGGAGTCTTCCGCCTCGATCACCAGCGCGCTGATCTCTGACGAGACGGCATCCTGACGCTTCTCCGACGGTTTGCTTTTGTCCAGGGCCGCATCGGCCTTCTTCGCCACCTCGGCATCGTCCGAGCTTGAGGCCGTCAGCAGCATGGCGAGCTTGAGGTCGCTGGCAGAGAGCTTGCCGGAGACGAACTTCCAGGCGCAGTCACACTGGGTCGCGGTCAACCCGTCGACCTTGCAGATCTCCGCATCAAACGTGGCGCGGGACGCACCGCCCTCGCCATCAGAGTCCTGAGCAGGGGCCAGCCCTGGCGCGAGCGCCAAGGCAAGGCTGAGAGTCAGTGCAGACATACTTTTCACGGCTTTGTCTCCGGTCAACAGTCGCTGCAATCTTCGCCTATTCGCCCACGCCAGTCACCTGGGCCGTCCAGGCCCAGATCCGCTTGCGGTTTGTGGGATCCAGGGCCAGGGGCGAGGGCTGCGCCTCCTTGCAGTAGGCGAAGTACTTGCCCGTGACGCCCTGAATGTCCGGCGAGGAAGCGACATGGATATGGGTCCGGGCGCCCTTTTCCGGCGTGTTCAGGCGCAACAGGGACCCGATACCAAAGACAAACCAGGAACCCCATTTAACGCTACCCGTCAGATTCCGGTAGATCGTCGTGTTGACGAAATAACCCGGGGACACGGCATTGACCGTGACGCCACTGCCCTTCAGGCGCTCGGCGAGCTCGAGGGTAAAGTAGACATTACAGAGCTTGGCCCGGTGGTAAGCAGCAAAGGACGCGCCGTTGGAGAAGGTGCTGCCCTTCCAGATCTTCTCGTTGTTCAGGTCGTCAAAGTCGAGGCCAGGTCCCGCCTTGTGGGCGTCGGAGGAGATCGAGACGATGCGCGCGGGCGCGCTCTTCTTCAGGAGATCGAGCAGCAGGTGCGTCAGCAGGAAATGCGCCAGGTGACACGTGGCCACATGGAGTTCCCAGCCATCCACGCTGACCCGGCGCACCGGGTCGGTGATGCCGGCATTGCAGACCAGGATGTGCAACGCGGGATAACGGGCCTGCACGTGGCCGGCGAGAGCCCGGACTTCTGCCAGGGAAGACAGGTCGCAGTAGACGAATTCCGCCGCCTGCCGCCCCGTCAGGCGATTGATCTCGTCCCGGGTGCGGGTGCCCGCCTCTCCCTCCCAGTCGACGATGATCACGCGGGCGCCCAGCCTGGCGAGTTCGAGGGCCGTCACGCGGCCCATGCCCCGGGCGCCGCCCGTAATCAGTGCTGTCTGGTTCGCGAGTTGCATCGTCGCTTTATACCAGCAGTCCGCGTTGCCGCAACCAGGCCCGGGCTTCGTCCGCGTCTTCCTCGAACCAGCGCCGGGCGGATCCGAGGCGAAAGCTGTAGCCCCAGGCGTCCATGTCGGCAAACAGCCGCTCGCGACTCCAGCCGCCGCCGGTGAGCCGGGTCCCCAGGAGGATCTGCAGGTAGCACACAGCGTCCTCTTCGGCCACGTCCCCGCCCGCGTCCCGGTGGAGGCTGGCCCGGCGCTCCGGTGGCATGCAGATGAAGTGCGCCGCTTCGTGCAGCACAGAGTGCAGGGGCGTGTCGGGCCTGGCGTAGAGCTGCGCGCCGGACAGCCCGGCCTCCGGAGCGCCCCAGTAGGTACCGGGAATCTCGTCGCCGTCGGTCAGCAGGATGAGCTCCAGGCCGAAGCTGGCGAGCAGTCCGGCGACCAGGCGGCAGTCCGTTTCCTGGAGCGTCAGCACAGCGCTCATCGTTGGCTTTCCAACCGCAACCACCTTAGGCTTCTCTCCGCAGTATGCAGGGCCAGAAGAAACACAAGGGAGCAGCGCCAGGCTGGCCGGCCTTCCTGGCGGAGATCCGCCTGATCTCGGAGCCGCTCGACCCGGGGGTTGAGGGCCGGGTGCGCAACCTGGTGCGCACGCCCGATGGCCGGTACTTCTGGCCCAGCCAGCTCATGGGGATCCGGTCGGTGACAGCGATCATCCAGGCACAGTTCGTGCAAACTGCCCTCGATACGGTGGAAGTGCGGGTGGTCTGCGCCCGCGCCTTAAGCCCCGCAGATATTGCCGAGGCAGTGGCCAAGACGCACCGGGCCCTGGGCTACCCCTTCGAGGTTGTGGTCGTCCCGGTCGAGTCGATCCCCCGGGGCCCCACCGGCAAGTTCGAGGAGTTTCTGTCGCTGCTGGATAGCCACTAGCCGGCGTCAGGAACAATGGAGCGGGTGATGGGAATCGAACCCACGTTAGCAGCTTGGGAAGCTGCAGTTCTACCATTGAACTACACCCGCTTCGGAGCGCGATTCTAGAACATGACGCTACCGAGTTTCACTGATCTGGGCCTGGCGGCGGTGGTCCTGATCATCGCGGTGATCCCGGCCGCCCTGACGGTGCTGGCTGTGGCTGGCATCCTCGAGTCTGCCCAGTGGCGCACCCGCCTCGAAGCCCGGCTGGGTGACCGGGGCTTTAAGGTGGCCGCTGCCCTGGGAACCCTGGCGGTGGCCAGCCTATTCCTGCGCTTGAGCTGGGACTGGTCGGCGGCCACGCATCTCAAACCCCAGTGCGCCGCCCTGGCGGAGCCCTGGTTCGCCGCCGAAGGCCCCACCGGAACGGGCGGGGTCAGCCTGCAGGTCCGGCGCCGCACGGTGGAGTCCGGCTACTGGACCACGATTACGGCGGACCGGTACCAGGCCATCGCTGACGCGACCGGCGCCTTGGTCGCAGAAGGCCACGAGGTCTGGATCGACACGGGCTACACCCGCTACCGCTGCGGCCTCGCCAGTGGCTCCGTGCCCAGGCGGGGCTTTGCGGAGCCCGATCCCGAGGGGCTCCGCCGGTTCATGCTGCGGGCGGGTGCACCGCGATGACTGCCCCGGCGGAGCCCCGGCATATACGCAGTTTTGTGCGCCGCGCCGGCCGCCAGACCAAAGCCCAGGACCGGGCCATGGCTGAACTCTGGCCCCGGTTCGGCCTGCCCACGCCAATACGCGGGCCTGGGGCCGGGCCCACCCACTCGGCGCTGCTGGATCTGGCTGCGGAATTCGGGCGCGTCGCGCCCTGTGTGCTCGAAATCGGCTTTGGCAACGGGGATGCCCTGGTGACGATGGCGGCAGAGTCACCCGACCGGAACTTCCTGGGGGTCGAGGTCCACGTGCCCGGCGTCGGCCACTGCCTGCTGGCTATTGAACAACTCGGGCTGGCCAACGTCCGAGTCCTGATGCAGGACGCGATGGAAGTCCTCAGGGACCGGCTGCCGGACCAGTCCCTCCTGGGGGTCCACCTCTACTTTCCCGACCCCTGGCACAAGAAGCGCCACCACAAACGGCGGCTGGTGCAGCCGGAGTTCGTTGCCCTGCTCGCGGCCCGGCTGGCAACCGGCGGGTATTTCCACGCCGCGACGGACTGGCCGGACTACGCGGAACACATTCAGGCCATGCTGAGCGCGAGTCCGGCGTTTGAACTCCTGGATACAGGCCCGTCCGGGGCGATCGGCGGCCGGCCCCGCACCCGCTTCGAGGCCCGGGGCCAGCGCCTGGGCCATCCGATCTGGGAGGCGGTATACCTGCGCAGTTAGTGAACATTACAGGTAGTTTCCCCCTGTACCCATCCGGGTCCAAAAGGTCTATAAAAACACCATGAACGAACGGGCCCTTGCCATCGCCTTCGGCCTGCCGGAAATCGGCGCCTGGTTCCGCCTCGGCGAAGGCAAGACCTTTGAGGTGGTCGCCGTTGACGAGAAGGACCTTACCGTGGAGATCCAGCACTTCGACGGCACCGTTGAAGAACTGGATGTGGACAGCTGGCGGCAGATGAGCGCGGAGCCCGTTGAGGCGCCGGAAGACTGGTCCGGCTCCCTGGACGTGGACACTCTGGACCTGCCGGAATCCGAAGAAAAGCATCAGGACTTTGCGGACCCGCTGAATTTCGTGGACGGCTACGAGTCGTGAGAAATGGGGACATGCCTCATTAGGGGAAATAGGGCGTTGCCCTATTTCCCCTAATGAGGCATGTCCCCATTTCTTACCCAAATCTCACCGCTCTCGACCCAGCACTCCAGGGCGCGCAACTTGCGGCCCGCACAGGGTCCATACACGCACAGCCCGGACTCCGGTTCGAATAGCGCCCCATGGGACGCGCAGCGCAGTAGCGTCTGCCCGGGGACAAAAAACTCGTCGTCGGCCAGGTTGAGCGGGTGTTGCTTGTGGGGGCAAACGTTGGCGTAGGCCATCAGACGGCCAGACACCTGCACGAGAAGGCCGCGGAAGGGCCAGTCGCCCTCGCCGACAAAGAATTCCCTGGCGCCCGGATCGGTGAGGTCAGTGAGGCGGGCCACAACCGTGCCGCCCTCCTTCATCGCTGCCCGCTCATCCTGCTTTACCCCGCGCATCCTCCTCATCCAGCCGGTCCACCTGTCGCCTTAGCAGCACGAGGACGAGCAGCCCGGGGATGGCCGTAAAGAACGTGACCGTGAAGAAGGTACTCCAGCCCACCGCGTCCACCAGGTAAGCCGCCGGCGGGCCGAGAAAGTTGCGCGCCACGCTGGCCAGCGCCGACAGCAGCGCGTACTGGAATGCGCTGAAGCGGGCATCGCAGAGCGCCATGAGAAAGGCCACAAAGGCCGCGGCACCCATGCCCCCGGCAAAGTTGTCGAAGCCCAGCGCGATCACCATCAGGAGGGTGCTCTTGCCGGTAGCCGCCAGCAGGGCGTAGAGGAGGTTGGTCAGCGCCTGGAGGATGCCGAAGAACAACAGCGAGCGGTAGAGGCCGAGCCGGGCCAGAAGCACGCCGCCGGCGAAGGTGCCGAGCAGCGTCAGGGTGATGACGACCGTCTTTGAGATCGCCCCGACTTCCAGCGCTGTGAACCCGACCCCCTTGATCAGAAAGGCGGTGACCAGTTTCAGCGCGAAGGCGTCACCGAACTTGTAGAGGACGATCAGCCCCAGCAGTGACCAGGCGCCGGGACGGCTCAGGAACTCCCTCAGCGGGTCCACGACGGCGGCCACCAGCGTGCGGGGCGGCTGCGCGACCCGCTCTGGCTCGGGCGCCGACCAGGTCAGCAGGACGGTGGCGCCCATCAGGGCTGCCATCAGCAGGTAGGTGTTTCGCCAGCCGATGACGTCCGAAAAAATCAGCGCCAGTGCGCCCGCAATCCAGGTGGCAACCCGGTAGCCTACCTGGGTAGCGGTGGACCCGACCCCCCGCTCCTCCGGTCGCAGGGTATCGGCCCGATAGGCATCGATCACGATGTCCTGGGTGGCGGAGAAAAAGGCGATGAGCAGGCCTATGGCTGCAACCGCATAGATGGCTTCGCTGGGGGCCTGCAGGCCGAGCAGGGCGATGAGCCCCGCGAGCACCAGCTGCAACACCAGCATCCAGCCGCGCCGTCGGCCCAGAAACGGCAGTGCGTAGCGATCGAGGATCGGCGCCCAGAGAAACTTGAAGGCATAGGGCGCGCCGACCAGGGTGAGCCACCCGATCGTCTTGATATCCATGTTCAGCGTGGCGAGCCACGCCTGCAGGGTGCTGTCCGAAAGGTTGTAGGGCAGGCCCGAGGCAAAGCCCAGGGTCAGGGCCGCGGCCACGCGCGGGTTGGCGATGAGATCGCGGATACGGGTGCGCGCCATGGTCTAGCGCAGGTCGCCCAGGTCAAGGTCGAAGTCCATGGAGAGCGGCGCGTGGTCCGAGAAGCGGTTCTCCTTGTGAATCGCCGCGCGCCGGGCCGCGCCTTTCAGTCCCGGTGTGCCAATCTGGTAGTCAATCCGCCAACCGACGTTCTTGGCCCAGGCCTGGCCGCGGTTGGACCACCAGGTGTATTGGTCAGGCAACTCGTTGACCTCCCGGAAGGTGTCGGTGAATCCGGCCGGACCAAACAGCTCGTCGAGCCAGGCCCGCTCTTCGGGCAAGAAGCCCGAGTTCTTCTGATTGCCACGCCAGTTTTTCAGATCGATTTCCTTGTGGGCGATGTTCCAGTCGCCGCAGAGCAGGTACTGGCGCCCATCATCCCTGAGCCTGGCCAAATGCACCCTGAACTCCGTCATGAAGCGCAACTTGGCCTGCTGGCGCTCCGGGCTTGAGGAGCCTGATGGCAGGTACACGGAGACGATACTGAGGGGACCAAAGCGGGCCTCCAGATAGCGGCCCTCGGGATCGAACTCCGCAGAACCAAAGCCCCGCAGGATGGCGTCGGGTTCCCGCCGGCTGAACAGGGCCACGCCACTGTAGCCCTTCCGTTCCGCCGGCTCGTAGTAGCAGTGCAGGTTGCGCGGGGAGAACAGCGGCGCCGTGATCTGATCGGCCTGGGCCCGCACTTCCTGGAGGCAGACGACGTCGGCGCGCTCCCGCGCCAGCCAGTCGAACAGGCCTTTGCGGGCAGCCGCACGGATGCCGTTCACGTTGAGAGTAACGATGCGCATGGAAGAGTTGAGTGTACGATATCGCTCACTCAGGAGGATGACCCGCATGCGGGCGTACAAGCAGGACTTCATCGAGCTCGCCCTTCAGGTCGGCGTGCTCCGCTTCGGCCAGTTCAAGCTGAAGTCCGGGCGCAACAGCCCGTACTTCTTTAACTCCGGCCTGTTCAATACCGGCTACGCTGCCGCCAAACTCGGGCGCACTTACGCCGCGGCGGTGGCGGAATCCGGCATTGGGTTCGACATGCTGTTCGGGCCGGCCTACAAGGGCATCCCCCTCGTGGCACTCACCGCGGCAGCGCTGGCGGAGCATCATGGCAGGGATTTACCTTTCTGCTTCAACCGCAAGGAGGTCAAGGACCATGGCGAAGGCGGCGCTATCGTCGGGGCACCGGTGTCCGGGCGTGTGCTGATTCTGGACGACGTGATCACCGCCGGCACTGCCATCCGGGAAACCATCACCCTCATCCGGGAGGCGGGTGGGCAGAGTGGCGGCAAGGCTGGCGCGGAAGCCGCCGGGGTGGTGCTCGCCCTCGATCGTCAGGAGCGGGGCAACGGCGAACTGTCGGCTGTTCAGGAGCTGGAGCAGACCTTCGGGATTCCCGTCATCAGCATCATCCGGCTGGACGACCTCGTGGAGCATCTGGAGGGCAACTCGGCCCATCGGCAATTTCTGCCCCTGGTGCAGGACTATCGGGAGCGGTACGGAGTCGCCGCCTGACCAGCCTCCAAGGGCGCCAATTGCGATCCGGGTCACTGTTTTTGGTTAAATGAGAGCGGGATAATCTGCCCCCGGGCGGTCCTCCAGGGCTCGCCAAGCATGGATTCAGATATGGGGTTGTCGGGCATCAGCAGGGCGTACCGGGGCAGTGGGCCACTGGCCGTAGTGCTCCCAGTGCTGCTGGCTTTGATGGCCTTGCAGCCGGCGGCGGCGGCCACCAAGAAGTCCCGGCAGTCTGGTGCAACGACCGGCGAGGTCTATCGCTGGGTCGACAACGAAGGCGTCGTCCACTTCGGCGACCAGATTCCGGCCGAGTACGCTCCCATCGACCGCCAGGTACTGAATCAGTACGGCGTTCCCCTGCGCACCGAGCAGGGCGCCATGACGGAAGAGGAACTCGCGGCGGAGAAGAAGGCAGCGGCCGAGAAGAAGGCCGCCCTGGTCGCTGCGCGAAGGGACGAGGTGCTGCTGAGCACTTACCTGTCTGTCGAGGAGATTGAGGCCCTGCGCGATCGGCGCATGGAGCTGATCAACGGCCAGTTCTCCGTGACCAGGACCTATCTGCAGAGCCTCAAGGACCGGCTCAACCAGCTGCAGGTGGAAGCGGGAAACTTCAAACCCTACAGTACAGATCCGGAAGCGGAACCCATTGACGGCAAGCTCGCCAAGGAACTCTCGGACCTCGCGGATTCCGTTGCGCTCTACGAGAAAACCCTGGTGGACACCCGCTCCCGCCAGAACCGGGTGGTCATGGCCTTCGACGCGGACATTACCCGCTTCAAGGAACTGAAGGGCCTGTAGGAGCGCCGCTACAGACCGGTGTGGCCGAAACCGCCGGCACCCCTGTCGCTGGCCCCAAACTCCTCCACGACCTCGAAGCCCACCTGTACAACCGGCACAAACACCATCTGGGCCAGGCGCACGCCGGGCTCCAGCTCGAACGCCGCGGTGCCCCGGTTCCAGCAGGACACCATCAGCTGTCCCTGGTAGTCCGAGTCGATGAGTCCCACCAGATTACCGAGGACGATCCCGTGCTTGTGGCCAAGGCCGGACCGCGGGACGATCACCGCAGCGAGACCCGGATCGGCAATGTGGATGGCCATGCCCGTGGGCACCAGCACTGTCTGCCCAGGCAGAATCGTGAGGGCCTCGTCCACGCAGGCCCGCAGGTCCACGCCCGCTGAACCCGCAGTGGCATAGTCGGGCAACGGAAATTCCTTGCCCAGGCGAGGGTCGAGTATCCGCAGCTGTACTCGTTGCATTACTCAGAGGTACCGGGTTTGGGAAGGTGGCATATTGGGGGGCACATGGACTGATTGCAAAAACGGGGCAGCGGGGGGGGGGGGGGTGGGGGGGG
>JANNXJ010000056.1:0-146766 GCA_031409515.1 Gammaproteobacteria bacterium
CTAAGGTCCGGTACCTTTTTCCCATGCCCACACGGATGTCACCCGAGCTCATTACCCACATCTCCGCCGGTGTCCGTGGGGCTCTGGCCGAAGATGTCGGCAGCGGGGACCTCACTACTGCGCTCGTCCCCGCTAACCAAAGAGCAACGGCGACGATCATTACCCGGGACGGCGCGGTCATCTGCGGCCAGCCCTGGGTCAAGGAAGTGTTCCGCCAGCTGGACGCCGGGATCGTGCTCGAATGGCACCTTGAGGAAGGCGACGACGCCACCAAGGACCAGACCCTCTGTACGCTCAACGGCCCTGCCCGCCCCCTGCTCACGGGCGAGCGCACGGCGCTCAACTTCCTGCAGACACTGTCCGCGGTGGCCTCAGCGTCCCGGGCCTGTGCAGAGGCTGTCGCGGGCACCCGGGCGCGGATTCTGGATACCCGCAAGACCATTCCCGGGCTCCGGCTGGCCCAGAAGTACGCCGTTCGTATCGGTGGTGGCACCAATCACCGGATGGGACTCTACGACGGCATTCTCGTCAAGGAAAATCACATCGTTGCTGCGGGCGGCATCGCCAATGCGGTCAGCAGGGCCCGTGAGCAGAGCTCGGGCGTTTTGCTGGAAGTTGAAGTCGAGAACCTCGCCCAGGCTGAGGAAGCCATGGCCGCTGGCGCCGATCGCCTGCTGCTCGACAACTTCAGCGTTGGGCTGATGCGAGAGGCGGTTGACCTCCGCGACCGGCAGGCACCGCGCACCACCCTGGAAGCCTCGGGCGGCATCAACTTCGAAACCCTGCGGCCGGTGGCAGAGACGGGCGTGGATTTCATCTCCATCGGTGCACTGACCAAGAACATCCGTGCAGTAGACCTTTCAATGCGCTTTCGCTTCACATGACGGTCGAGACCCTCCCCTGCCCGGACTGCGGCAAGCCAACCGGCGTGTGTATCTGCGATCGCGTCGAGAAGATAGCCACCAAACTGCGAGTCGTCATTCTCCAGCACCCGCAGGAGGACGATGCCCTGCTGGGTACCGCGAAGCTGGTTGAAGTCACGCTCCCCAAAGCGGAGATTCGCGTCGGCCTGTCCTGGGCGTCTCTGGATCACGCCATCGGCAGCAAGGATGCCAACCGGGAGCGCTGGGCCGTTCTCGCCGCCGCCAAGTTGCCGGCGCCGATTCCGGATTCTGCCCGGGGTGATGCGGTAGTGGTGATTGACCGCAAGGGCCGGGTCCGGGACCTCAAGCGTCACGGACTTGAAGGCATCATCGTGTTGGACGGTACCTGGAGCCAGGCCAAAACCCTCTGGTGGCGGAACGCCTGGCTGCTGAAGCTGCCCCTGGTTGTCCTCAAGCCGCGGGAGCCATCGATTTATGGTCGCCTGCGGAAGGAGCCCCGCAAGGAGTGGGTCTCGACGCTGGAAGCGATCGGCGATGTGCTGCCGGCACTCGGGGAACCTGAAGCGGTCCGGGGAAGCCTGCGCCGACTGCTCCGCACGCTGCTGCAACGGACCAGGGATCAAGCTAGCATAGCGTCATGAATACGACGACCCTGGCAAACCCGGCCGCTGAGAGAGATCCCGGACGCTTCTTCTGGTATGGCGTCTGGACCCTGATCATGGTGGTGTCCGCCTTGCCCATGCTCGGGGTTCTACGGATTCCCCTTCTCTTTGACTACACCACGACACTGGTCATCCACGAACTGTCGGCCTTCCTGTATTTCGGCCACACCTTCTTCAGCAACATCTGGGCGCTGCTGATCCGCAAGACCCAACCCACAGAAGTTGGCGTCTGGGCACGCGCGCTGCTGCGTAAGCTCTGCCTCGGCGTGACGGGACCCACCGCAGTGATCACGCCCTTGTTTGGACTCATGCTGATGGAGAACTGGGGCGGTCTCGTGAACACGCCCTGGGCCTGGGATGCCTACTTCGCCTTCTGGCTCATGGCGGGCTTCAGCGTCGTCCCCGACGTCATCCGCTACGGCCGCAATCGCAACGCGGCCGACCCGAAGCACGGACTGATGAGCGGCGGGGTCCGGGGCATGCTGGCCCTGGTAATCACGCTGTACATCCTCATCTACTGCATGGTCATGAAGGGCAGCCTGTTTGCCGGGCCGATCCTGGGCGCACTTGGGATCATCAGTGGCTAGTGACGCGGCCGTCAGGGAGTCCCACCCTTCCCGAAAGTGACGCGCAGGCGGCAAGCCGGTAGGAGATCCACAGCGTTCGTTGGTGAACTTTCCAGTGGGGTAGTCAACCGGCGCCCGGATCGAGCGGATCTCCAAAGAGGAACGTCACGTTTATCCGGCGATTTGCATAGCCCGGCCTGAAATCGAAAGCGTCCGTCTTGTGTATGTATTTTGAGTTGAAGAAAACGCCACGATTACATTTGTAGGGCACCCGCACAGCAGTGTTGGGATGCTGGTTGGCGAACTCCTGAAGTTGCTGTTCCGGCCCGTTGTATTCCTGATACCGCCATTCCCGAGGTGGTTCCAAATTGTAGACCACCAGTCCACCGCCACCCGGGTCGAGGTTGGCTTCATCGGGGGTGATCCAGAAATTGATGTTGGTTCGGGCACTATCGGCATGGCATCCAGTGCCCGGCAGGCGCTGCTGATACTTCAGCGCCCAGGCCGCAGTGAGCGGCAGTCTGCCGATCATTCGCGGAAATTTCTCCTGCAGGTCGCTGGCAATCCGGAACACCAGCTTTGATGAGAACCCCCGTTCCAGATTGACGCCAACGTAGCCGTTCTTGTACGTGTCGAACCAGAATCTGGACTCCAGGCACTGCCGTCTGAGTTCCTGCAGCACATCCGGCATCAGGAGGTGATCAATGAATGTGCACTCGTTCTGCCGCGCGAAGTACTCCTCCTCGATTCTGTCGAAGTCCAGTTCCGGATTCAGGATTGGGCCGTGAACTTCCTTCGGAACGTAGATGTGGATGGCCTTGTTGTAGTCCGGGACCTGCTTCAGCAGTTGCTCCGACAGACCAAAAAGACCGTTTGTCTCGGGGTGGCGCAAGGCATGGTCAAGCAGTGCCTCGTACGCGGATACGGTGCCAGCCCGGGCCGGTTCGAGCAGATTTCCCGCCTGGAGATAATTGAGCTGCTCGATGTCATGCTGCAGGCGGGCACGGGAACAAGCGGGGTTGTTCGGCTTCTTCGTGGACGTGCCGAATTGAAGCCGAAACGCCTTCTCGTAGTAGCCCAGTGCGCCCGGATAGTCGAACTGCCGGAGGCAGATGGCGCCTCCGTAAAGGAAGATCTCCAGCGTGGGTGGTTCGGAGATCATCAATCTCGAGACTGTCCTCCGCGCCTCGTCGAGACGACCCGCCAACAAGGCAGTCCTCACGCTATCGAGCCGGGTCTGCAGGGTTTTGCTGGGCTGGGGCATAAGCGGCAACTACAGGATCAGTCCTGGCCCCGGATACGCGAAGATACGGGGGAAAATTTTACAGTACGATAGTAGGCGATTTGATGCTCCTCCCGGAACCCCCGACCCGCCTCAGCAACGATGACAAACCCGAGACTCAGAATCACGCCAACTCTTCCGCGCCAGTGCTAGAAGGGAATCCTGCCCGTCCACATGTCGAGGCACATGCGGAAGTCCCCGATGAGACTGTAGAGCGGGTGCTTGAAGGTCGCCGGACGATTGCGCTCGAAGTAGAAGTGGCCAGCCCATGCGGGTCCGTAACCAGCCACCGGCACCAGGAACAGCCATATCCAGGCGCCCGTTGCGAATATGGTGACCAGCATCAGAATCACTAGAGTAGTGCCCAGGAAATGCAGCCGGCGGTTCGTCCGGTTCTGGTGGGCCCGAAGGTAGTCCGGGTAGAAGTCCGCGAAGGACGTATAGGGCACGGGTGAGGGCATGGCGTCAGCTGCCGTTCACGACCGCCGCCATGACCACGCGCTTTGGTTCCGAAATGCCGTAACCCTGCGCGTAATCCACGCCCATACCGCGGAGCATCGTGATGATTTCCTGATTTTCCGCCCATTCGGCAATGACCTTCTTGCCGGTGAGGTGGCCAATCTCGTTGATGGAACGGACCATCTCGCGGTCGATGGGATCATGCAGAATCTCCTTGACGAAGCTGCCGTCGATCTTCAGGTAGTCGACGGGAAAGTGTTTCAGATAACCGAAGGACGAAAGGCCCGTGCCAAAGTCGTCCAGGGCGAACTTGCAGCCCAGTTCCTTCAGCGCGTTGATGAAGCGGCTGGCCTGGGCAAAGCTGGCGATGGCCGCCGTTTCCGTGATTTCAAAGCAGATCTTGCTGGCGTCCAGGCCGCTGCGCTGGAACTGCCGGATGACGAAAGGCAGGAACTCGTTATCTGCCAGGCTGGCGCCGGACAGGTTGATGGAACACAGGGCCAGGCGCTCCCGTTCATCGGCTTCGGAGACCAGCCAGCGGAAGGCGTGCTCCACCACCCACCGGTCGATGTTCGAGATCTGGCCGTAGCGCTCGGCAGCAGCAATAAAGAGGTCTGGTGAGACCAGTGCCCCCTGTTCGTCCCGCATCCGCAGGAGAATCTCGTAGTGGGAGCCCGGTTCCTCGGCCTGGAGCGGGAGAATCGTCATCCGGTACAGCTCGAAGCGGTCATCTTCGAGCGCGTTACTGATCCGCGCGGCCCACTGCATTTCCCGGCGGCGACGCATGAGGTCGATGTCATTCTGCTTGAAGGTGTGGATGCGGTTGCGCCCCGCCTCCTTCGCTGCCTGGCAGGCGCTGTCACCCGCGGCGATCAGGGTTGCCACGTTCTCGTTGTCCCCGGTGATGGGTACCACGCCAATACTGACGCCCAGTCGGAAGGTCCGCTCGTCCCAGGTGAACTTGTGCTCCTTGATGGCCTCACGCAGCACCTCGGCTGTGCGCATGGCCTCCTCGATGCTGCAGGCTTCCAGGAGCAAGCCAAACTCGTCGCCACCCAGCCGGGCCAGCGTGTCCCGCCAGCGGATCTTGGCGGTCAGTAGTGCCCCGAGCTGGGTCAGCAGCGTGTCCCCAGCGCCGTGACCACAGGAGTCGTTGATGATCTTGAACTGGTCCAGATCCAGGTAGAGCAGCGCGTAGGACGTCTCCCGGGCCTTGGCACTTTTCAGGGAGCGTTCCAGCCGGCTCTCGAACTCCCTACGATTCACGAGCCCGGTCAGCAGGTCGTGGCTCGCGTGGTAGGACAAGCGCCGGTTCAGCTCCCGGGACTCACTGACATCGTGAAACACCAGCACCGCACCCGTCACATCGCCACGGTCATTGCGGATCGGCGAGGCCGTGCTCTCAATGTAGAGCTCGTTGCCGTCCCGGCGAATCAGCAGTGACGGCCGCACGGACTTCACCGAGCGGTTGCGTTTGATCGAGCTCATCACGGGATTTTCCAGCGGCTCGCAGGTTTCCTCGTGGAACCCGCGGAAAATCTCGTCCACATGCCGGCCGCCAGCTGCGTCCAGCTTCCAGCCCGTGAGTTCTTCGGCCACCGGGTTGATGTACTCGACGACCCCCAGCTGATCGGTGGTGACCACGCCATCACCCATGGACTGCAGGGTGATCTGGGCGCTCTCCTTCTCGCGGAACAGAGCCTCCTCGTAGACCTTCTGCTCGGTGATGTCCGTCTCTACGCCCACCAGGCGCCGCAGCCGGCCGTGCTCATCCAGGAGCGCCTTGGCGCGGCAGATCACCCAGCGCCACTCGCCATCCTTGCGGCGCATGCGGTGAGTGTTCTCGAAGATCTCCGTGCGGCCGGCAATGTGATCCCGGAGCCGGGCCTGCAACCGGGCGTAATCGTCCACGTGCACGATGCGCCGCCAGTCGGGAGCATTGCGGGAGAGATCGTCGTCGGCATACCCCAGCATCCGCTTCCAGCGGGGGGAGTATTCGACCCGATTGTTCAGTGCGTCGAAATCCCAGGTACCGTCGTTGACGGTCCCCTCCAGCAGCTGCTCGCGCTCGTTGATGTCTGCCAGACGCCAGGTGGTCCGGAAGCGCTCGAGGCCTGAGGCGACACTCGACCCGATCAGCTTGAGCAACAGCGTGTGCTCGACGCTCCAGCCGGGCTGGGGCTGGCCAAAGAACAGCGCCAGGCAGCCGGCGCGCTGGCCGTGAATATGGAAGCCGATCAGCAGCAGCGCCCCGCACCCCATCGCCGCAAGATGAGCGGCATCGGTGGCCTGACTGGTGCGCTGCGGGGTGTCGGTGTTGGCGATGCCATGGACCCGGAGGTGCCCGAAGTGCTTGTCGAGCCAGGGCAACTCATCAAGCGAGAGTCCCGTGAGGACCTCCGGATTGCAGACCGCAAAGGGACTCCGGGCCGCCAGGACCTGACGAATCCGCTGGCCCGACTCGTCCAGCAGGATCAGGGCCACCCCGTCGCAGGCAGTTTCGTCCCGAAGCGTCTCCAGGGCGGCGGCGAGGACCGGATCGGCTGCGCCGCCCGCCAGGTTCTGCAGATCGACGGCCAGCTTGGTGTAAACGACGTCCAGGCCCCCGGCTTTCCGGGCGCCCACTGCATCCTGCAGGCCCGTCAACGTGAGACGGTGTTCCATTTTGTTCCTTGGCCGCTGGCCACCTGCGAGTGATTCTGACAGAGTTTTTTGCAAATACAACCTAAGCTGATGTTCTTCATCGTATTTGATAATCTGGGCACATCGCCGCCCAAGGCCATGGCTGGTCCGTGACGTTTGGGCATAATCGAATCCACCGCAGCAAGGCGCCCAACTGATGCTTGAGAAGCTCCGCCTGTGGTGGACCCTGGATACCCAGGCGGAACAGCAGAGCGCCGACAATCCCTTCGGTCCTCTGACCCCCCATCAGCGCCGGGACTCGGGCCCGATGCTTGCCCTCGCCTTCGGCTGGGGCTTCCTGATCACGGGTCTGTTCATCGGTGGTCTCCTCGGCGCGGGCCTGCCGTTCTGGCCGGAACTCGTGTGGAGTTCCCTGCTCGGCAACGGGGTTAACTTCATCGTCGGCGCGTTGGTTGGCTATATGGGCTACCGGACGGGCTGCAACAGTGGCCTGCTGTTCCGGCTGGTGTACGGCAATGTGGGCGCGGCAGTCCCAGTGCTGTTCCTGACCGTCCTGCTCATCTTCTGGCAGGGCATCACCGTGGGGGCCTTCAGTTTTGCCTGGGTGCAGGATTTCGCTTCGCCCTGGTTCTACGTCGTGGCAGTCTTCGCCGGCCTGCTCTATACCTGGACCACCTACTACGGGGTGCAGGGGCTGGAGAAAGTGGCGTTGCCCGCATCTCTGATTCTCGTCGCCGTGCTGCTGTATGCCGGCTGGTACAACGTGAGCGCGGCGGGCGGCTGGGACGCCTTCCTGGCCCTCTCCCGGACCACGGCAGCGAAGAACCCGCTGACCAACGTTCAGGCCATGAACATCGTGATCGGCTCCTGGATCGTGGGCGCCGTGGTGATGGCCGAGTACACCCGCTTTGCCCGCCGGGCCTGGGTAGCTATTGCCATTCCCTTCATCGTGCTGATCGTGACCCAGTGGATCCTGCAGTTTGTCGGCGCCATGGGCGGTGTGGTCTCCGGCAACTTCGATTTCACCGTTTACATGCGCTCCGCGGGCGCCCTCGTGGCGCTCTTCGGGCTGGTTGCCATGAGCTTTGCCCTGTGGACCACGGGTGACGCCAACCTGTATCTGCCCGCCATCCAGACCGCCAGCGTATTCCGGCGTCCAAAGCGCGTGATGGTGGTCATCTGCGGCCTGCTGGGCACGCTGATAGGCCTCGGCATCTACCAGCGCTTCATGGACTTCATCACCATTCTGGCGACCCTGGCGCCACCGCTGATAGGCCCGGTCATCGTGGACTACTACCTTTGCAACCGGATGCGCTTCAGAACTGAACTGCTGGACCGGCTGCCGACCTGGAATCCCGCGGCGGTGCTGGCCTTTGCCGTCGGCGCAGGCAGTGCCTTCTACTCGCCCCCGTGGATCGCGAACGGCTTGTTCGGCCTGCTCGTCTCGATGCTGGTCTACGGGTCGCTGTACCTGGTGGCCGGCAGGCTCGGCATTCGCCTGGGCCATGCCCGGGCCGTTGCAGAGTCAGAAGCCAGGCTGGCCAAGGGGGCACGAACAGCATGACCGCATGGAACCTGACCTTTCTTGGCGTCGGTGGTGCAGCCTCGCCCCAACTGGGCTCGGCGAGCGTGATGCTGGAGAAGGACGACGCACCTCTGCTGATGGTGGATTGCGGCCAGGAAGCACTCACGGCCTGCCTCGCCCGCTACGGCGGGCCGCCACCGGCGGTGTTTGTGACGCACGTGCACATGGACCACGTCGCCGGCTTCGAACGGCTGTTCGTCGCGAACTACTTTGGCAAGCCGGGCCTGCCCCGCACCCGCCTCTTCGTGCCCGCCCTGCTGGTACCCCTCCTCCAGGGCCGGGTCGCCGACTATCCGAACGTAGTCGCCGAGGGAGAGGCCAATTTCTGGGATGCGTTTGAACTGGTGCCCGTCAGCGCCGGCTTCTGGCATCAGGGCCTCTGGTTTGACGTCTTTCCGGTTCGTCACCACGTGCCCGGCACGGCCTATGGCATTTGCCTCACCGGCGCCTTCCTGTACACGGGGGACACACGCCCCATCCCGGAGACCGTGGCCCAGTTTGCCGACGGCCTGATGCCCCTCGTGCACGACTGCGACCTGCAGGGCAACCCGTCCCACACGGGCCTGCCAGACCTGCTCCGGGAGTACAACGAGGAGTTGCGCCGGCAGATGGTCATCTATCACTACGCCTCCCAGGCAGACGGGGTGGAACTGGCCCGGGCAGGATTGCGGGTGGCCAAGCCCGGCGATCGCCTGAACCTGCCATCGCCTCGGGACGCCACCGCCGCCCACGCTGCTGCCATTCGCCAGCGGGTCCTGGGTGAGCGGCGGCACGGTCACTGATCCCCCGCCCCAACCCTCTCAACCAAGCCGGAGTAATGACTTCATGCGATTAATCCTCGGTGCCCTGGCCGTGATGGTCGTTTCCTGGATCTGGAGCGTGGGCTTCTACGTGCTCAGTCCCGTTCCCTACTGGACGATGTCCCAGACGCTGGATGACCGGGCAGCAGGTGCCGCACTGCTGGAGCACTTTCCCGAGACTGGCACCTACATCCTCCCTGGTCGCATGAGCGGCAAGGAGATCCGGAACGAGATGCGGGCTAACGGGCCGGTGGCGACGGTCTACATCGATCGGGACGGCGTGGCCATGTCCTCGCCCCTCAAGATCAGCCTCGGTGTCGTGCAGGGGCTGGTGATCGGCCTGACCCTCGGCGTGGCCATGCTGATGCTGAACCGCTACACGACGAAGTACTGGAACCACGTGGCGATCTGCACCACGGTGGGGCTGGCCTACTCGGCCTACCCGCGGGTGGCCGACATCGTGTTCTCGGATTTCCCCCAGGGCTACCAGTGGATGATGATTTTCTCGGCCTTCGTCAGCTTCGTGCTGATGATCATGGTGATGGCCTGGTTCACCAGGCCACGGCCTGGCTAAGCCGGAAAAAAGAACGGCGCGAGGTTCGGGGGGGAACACTCGCGCCGGGTAGTCCCTGACGTCGGGGGGGAGCGTCAGGAGTCTGGAGGACTTCGGTTTTAAGAATTGCCAGCCGGAACCACGGTGGTCGCAGCCTGGGTAGTAGTGGTGCACTTGACTGGCGTCTTGGAGCCAACCTGCCAGGTCACCGCATCGCCGTCGCCCCGCAGTTCGTAGCGGGAGTCACCAAACCGGAAGCCGGACTTGGCAGGACGGGAAACCAGTTTCACGACGGGCTTGTCAGCCCCCGTCACCCGGGCCGCGCTGCCGGAATCCCGGTAAGCGACCGTGAGTGCCTGCCCGGACTCGCAGCTGTAGGCGACCTGGCGCCACCCCGCTTCGGCGGGCTCATCCGCAGCAAAGCTCGGGCTGGCACCCAAAGACAACAGCAGGAGGCCGACTGAAGTAGCAGTAATTCGACTAAGGACTTTCATCACCAACTCCCTGTGTAGAAGATCAACGTGGAGTGGTTTTCGGAGGCTGCCCGGGATCGGATGCGCCCAGACTCAATCGTTACAAAGTGTTACAGATCCCGGTAGCGCTCGCCCTGCTGCAGCATGGCGTCGGTCCCTATCGCGTTGTTGAGGCGCTGAAAGTCGAACATCCGGTCCAGCATGCCCCGCGTCGTACCGTCGGCCTTCAGCGTGGCCAGATAACTCGTGGCCGCCTGCCCCACCACCCGCACCATGGCCCCCGGGTAAATTGCCAGCCGGAAGCCGTGGCTGCCCAGCTCCTGAATGGAGAGCAGAGGCGTCTTGCCCCCCTCCACCATGTTCGCCAGCAGGGGAATCCGGTGGCCCAGCTCCCGGCCCACCCGCTCAAACTGCTCCACACTGCGTAACGCCTCGATGAACAGCACGTCGGCGCCAGCCTCGGCATAGGCGTGAGCCCGGGCCATGCCGGCCTCAAAGCCGTCGACGGCAATGGCATCAGTGCGGGCCACGATCACCGTGGCGGGATCCCGGCGCGCGTCCTGAGCAGCCTTGAGCTTGCCGAGCATCTCGCCCACGCTCACCAGCGTCTTCCCGTCCAGGTGGCCGCAGCGCTTGGGGAGCGTCTGGTCTTCCAGCTGAATCGCCGACGCGCCCATCTTCTCCAGCAGTTGCACCGTGCGCTGCACGTTCAGCGCATTGCCGAAGCCGTTGTCGCCGTCCACGATCAGCGGCAGCCCGACGCGGTCGCGGATGTTGCCCACCGTCTCCGCCACTTCCGTGAGCGTGGTCAGGCCAATGTCAGGCCGGCCCAGCCGGGTGAAGGCGATACTTGCCCCGCTGACGTAAGCGCAGGCAAAGCCGGCCTGCTCGATCAACAGCGCAGTGAAAGCGTCGTAGCAGCCCGGCGCGACGAAGGGCTGGCCCGCGAGGAGTTCTCGCAGCCGCTGGGCGTGGGACATCAGTTCGTTTCCTTGTTAACCCGAAGCTTCAGCCAGGGCATCAGGCCGCCGGCCTCGACCATGGCCATGAGGTGTGCAGGAATTCCGGGCACGGTGTGGACCGCGCCAGATCCAGCAAGCTCGATCCGTCCGGCCACGGCATCGACCCGGAGCCGGTCACCGGGCCGCACGGTGGCAGCGCCAGGGAACACCAGCGCGGGCAGACCGAAGTTGAGCGCGTTGCGGTAGAAGATCCGGCCAAAGGACACGGCGAGCACAGCGCCTACACCGAGGTGGGTCAGGGCTATGGCCGCCTGTTCCCGGGCCGAGCCGACGCCAAAGTTGCGCCCGCCTACGACGATGTCCCCGGGACGAACCTCCCTGGCGAAAGCCGGATTGATCGCCTCCAGGCAATGGCGCGCCATCTCCTCCATGCTGGCCTTGAAGTACAGGCCCGGGGCCATCACGTCCGTGTTGATATCGTCGCCGAAGACCCAGGCGCGACCCTCGATGAGCTTCAAGCGAGAAACTCCCGGGGGTCCGCAATGCGGCCCGCCACAGCCGACGCCGCCACGGTGTAGGGCGAAGCCAGATAGACCTGGGCTGAGTTCGCGCCCATGCGGCCGCGGAAATTCCTGTTGGTCGATGAGATGCACACCTCGTTCTCCGCCAGTACGCCAGCCCCAAGCGCGGCACACGCGCCGCAGCCTGTGGGCAGGATGTACGCCCCTGCCGCGGTGAGCGTGGCCAGCGTCCCGTCGGCAGCTGCTGCCGTCATGGCGCTGACGGAGGCCGGCGCCACCAGCAGGCGCGTGCCCCGGGCCACGCTTCGGCCCTTGAGCACCTCCGCCACCATGTGGAGATCCGAGAGCTTCGCACCCACGCAGGCACCAATGTAGGCCTGGTCGACCCGCACGGAGTCGAAGGACCCAACGGGCCCCGAGTTGGCCGGTGAATGGGGGGCAGCAATCTGGGGCGCGAGGTCCGTCGCCGAGAAGTCGTGGACGGCGGCGTAGCGGGCGCCAGGATCGCTCCGCCAGTCGAGGGCATCGGTTGCCGGCGCGCGGCCCGCGGCCCGGAGCGCCTGGAGCGTGACCTCGTCGGCCTCGACGAGGCCGGTTTCAGCACCCAGCTCCGCGGCCATGTTCGTGAGCACCATGCGCTCCCAGATGGACATGTTGCGCACCGTTTCGCCGCCGTACTCCAGAACCCGCCCGCCGTTCTCCATGCCGAGCTGCCGGCACAGGAACAGGGCGATGTCTTTGGCGACGACGCCGCGGGCAAAGTGCCCCGACCAATTCACCCGCACAGTCTCGGGCGTCTGGATCCAGATCTCGCCGGTAACGAGCACACCCGTCAGCTCTATCGCGCCGAAACCCGCCATGAAACAGCCGAAGGCGCCGCCCATGCTGGAGTGGGAGTCGCCACCCACGGCAAACATGCCCGGCGTCAGCAGGCCCTGCTCGGCCAGCAGCACGTGACCGATACCGCGCATGTCGAAGAAGCGCGTGATATTGAAGTGGGCCGCGAACTCCCGCGTCAGCTTGAGGATCGCGGCCGACTCCGCGTCCACCGCCGGGGTGAAGTGATCGGAGCACAGGACAATCCGGTCCGGATCCCAGACGCCGACCCCGAGCTCTTTCAGCCGGGGCCAGATCCGCCGGGGGCCGCCGGAGTCCAGCAGCAGAGCGAGGTCCACCCGGCAGGTGACGATCTCGCCGGGACTCACCCGCGGCTGGCCCGAGGCCCGGGCGAGGATCTTCTCAGTCAGCGTTCGGGGCATTTCAGCGGACCCTTTCAATGGCGCGTCGCGCCAGCCGGTCCACAAGGCCGGGGGCAATGACCTTGAGCAATTGTGCCAGCTTGCCCGTCGGGGTCATGACGAGATCCCGGGAGCGGCGCCGGGTGGCCACAATGATCTGGCGCGCGCATTCGCCGACACTCATCACCCGGTCCGGGTCCAGCGGGTCGATCCGGATCGGCCCGCCATCCGGACCGGTCGCATTCTCCCGAATCCCCGTCGCCACAAACCCCGGGTAGATCATCGTGACGGTCACGCCGGAACCGTCCAGCTCGATGCGCAGGGAATCGAAGAAGCCGCGCATGGCGTGTTTCGAGGCCGCATAGCCGGAGCGCGTCGGGACGCCGGTGAGGCCGGTCAGGCTGGCAATCCCCACGATCCGGCCCCGGGACGCCTTCAGGTGGGGAAGCGCATAGGCCGTGCAATAGACCGCGCCCATGTAGTTGACCGCCATGATCCGCTCCAGCATGGCGAGATTACGAATCTCGTCGACCCGAGCCCACATGGTGGCACCCGCGTTGCAGACCAGGGTGTCCAGGCGACCGAAGCGGGCGACGGTCTGCTCAATCAGTGCCCGGCAGTCACTCTCCCGGGCAACATCCGTGGGCACCACGAGCACCGTGGCGCAGAGCTGGCGACACTCGGTGGCCACTGCTTCCAGCGCTGCGGTGTCCCGGGCGGCCAGGGTCAGCTGCGCCCCCAAGGAGGCCAGCTGCCGGGCCAGCTCAGCACCGATCCCCCGGGACGCACCGGTGATGATTAGGACGTTGTCGCGCATGAAGGTCCGCTGCCGGTCATGCCCTGAGGAGATCGATACCGAGGCGCTGGAATCCCAGGCACGCCTGCCGGGCAGGTTGTTCGTCGCTGGAGCCGACGACGGCTGTCGCGTGCTCCACCAGCAGCGCCAGCTCCAGGGCACGCCCGAGTGTCAGGGTGAAGTGCCGCGCCCCCCGCTGGCGCTCAGCCGGGTCCCGGGTCTCCCGATGCCAGACCAGAGCGTGATCCAGGGCGGCGACACTCGCGGCCCCTGCGGCACGCACTTCCCCATCCGCCGCCCCGGTGACGGCCCGGAGCACCCGGTGCCGCAGTCCTGCCAGGCCCTGGTCCAGGTCCGCCCGGAGCAGGAGGTCGAGGGAGAGCACATTGGTCGTCCCCTCCCAGATCGGCAGCACCTGGCTGTCCCGGAGCAGCACCGGAAGGCCCGTGTCCTCCACGTAACCGGCGCCCCCGAAGGCCTCGATAAGTTCGCTCGCGCCCGCCGCTGCCTGCTTGCCGGTGGTCGCCTTGGCGACCGGCGTCAGCAGGCGCAGGAGAGCGGCCTCAGAGGCATCCAGCGCTCCGCCCTCCTCCCGGCCCAGCAGCTCAGCCAGGAGGAAGGCCAGCAGAAACGCGCCGGCCGACTCGGCGTCCAGGTCGTCCAGCGTTGCCCGATGCAATGGCTGTGCAGCGAGGGTGGCGCCAAAGGCCCGGCGCTTTGCGGCGTAGTCCTCGGCAAGGCCCAGGCCGTGACGCAGAAAGGAGGCGGCACACACGCTGTTCCAGGTCCGCGTGACGCGCAGCATCGGCTCGATACTCCGGGTCCCGTGCGTCGTCCCGGCCACGAGGTGGGCCACGGTACCGTCCAGCGTGAGTTCGGCGGTAGGCACCTTCCGGGTGCCCAGCTTGTCCTTGAGGCGCTCGACGCGAATGCCGTTCAGCCGGCCGTCGGCGTCCCGGGTCTCCAGGTAGAACAGCGCCAGACCGCTGCCGCCGGGACCGTTGCCCTCGGGACGGGCGAGCGTGAGTGCCATCTGGGACGTCGCTGCCGACGTGAACCACTTCTTCCCCCGGAGGCGCCACACCCCGTCGCGACACTCCGCACTGGTCTGGGACAAGCCCACGTCGGAGCCGCCCGTGGCTTCCGTCATCCACTGGCCGCTCGTCCAGAACCGGGCGGGGTCGCGACTGGTAAGACGGGGCACGGCCCGGTCGATCAGTGCCTGATTCCCGGCGGCCAGCAGCGTCCGCGCTGCACCGTCGGTCATGGCCAGCGGGCAGGTGTACACATCCGTGACGGGATGAAAGAGATGCACGAGCAGAAACTGGTGCACCCGGGACCAGTGACTGTACTGGCGCTCCTGGGGGTGCGCGGTGAGTCCGTAGCGGACAGCAAGGTGCTCGGCCTCGTGCCACAGGGGCGACAGTTCAATACGGTCGACCCGGTTGCCCCAGGCGTCGAAGGTCGTGAGCTGCGGCTCATTCAGGCGATCGGCGCGCTGGAAATCCCAGAGCGGACCGGCGGCCCGCGTGCCGAGCTCCTCCAGCTCCGGTGCGATGGCCGCTGCCACCGCAGGGGGCAACCGGTGGCGAACGAAACTCCGCACCAGCCAGTCGTCCAGATAGCCATGCCGGGGGCGCGGCTCCGGCTGGACGAAGGGCTGGATGGTCATTGCTCTGCTCAGGCCACGCGGCTGACGCCCTGGGACAGATCCTGGGCGTTATCCTGGGCAACTGTCTTGAGCGGTACGGTCTTGTGCACCCACTGGCCCGGCTCGCTCCGGTGGCCGGGGCAGGGCAGCACCCGGACGTGGGTAGCCCGCAAGGCCGCCAGCGCCGAGGCATCGACCTCGCCGAATTTCTCGGCGTAGTCCCGCGTCATCTTGCGGGCCTGGGCCAGGGTCAGGTCGGTCTCCACCAGCAACTCCTCAGCGGGCGACGCGGCCTGGCGCGGCCGAGTGCCCTTCAGCACGGCGTAGTCCTCATCCATGACCTGGTCCCGGGTCATCGTCACCAGCATCTGGTGATCCGCGGCCGAGAGACCACCCTTGCCGTCGGCCCCGGGTTTCGGCTGCAGCAGCAGCATGAAAATCTGGGAATTGTCCTCATCGATCGGCGTCACCGTGGCGACCACCACGGTGGCGGGATACCCCGGCTGCCTGTTCGTGTTCCGGGACACCATGCCGATCACGTCGAACTCCATCATCAGCCCCCGGTCAGGACTGAGGTTGCCCTTGGCATCCCAGGCGGCATGGAACGCCTTCACGTAGGTGTCGGTCTGCTCAAGGGTTTCGATGGTCACGCCCTTGGGCAGCCACTTGGCGAACTCGTGCACGTAGTGCACGTGACAGGGGTCGTTGTAGTTTTCGGCCAGGCGCACGTAGTTAACATCCTTCTTCCGCGACAGGATGCCCACGTGCCAGCCGTCGGGATCGTCGTACTCCGGCAGGATGTTCCGCAGCCGGGGCCGCTGGGCGTCGTCCAGATCCCCAAGGAAGGCGAACACCAGCCCGTAGTGCTCCTCCACCGGGTAGGACGGCACCCGGGCCTTCCGAGGCGGGGCAGCCGGATCCTTGATGCCTGCCGGCACCCGCACACAGCGGCCGCTGCCTTCGAACTCCCAGCCGTGCTGGGGACAGATCAGGAGGTCGGCGCGCCGCCTGCCGGCGGACAGGGAGGCCCCCCGGTGACAACAGACATCACTCAGGCAGTGGGCGACACCTGCCTGGTCTCGAAAAAGGACCAGGTCGCAGCCCAGCATGCGGACCTTGACGGGTGCCTGTGTGAGCTCGCTGGCAACACAGGCCGCGTACCAGTTATTGATGAACACCGGGGCACTCCAGACAGTGGATCCGGAAGCCAGTATGAACCCCCGGACAGCAGTCGTTCTAGACTGGCGCCATGGCCTTCTCCATCCAGCGGATGCTGCCCCCGGACGACCTGCTGCGGGACGCCACCTACCGGAGGCTCTGGACGTCCATCCTGATCAGCTCCCTCGGGGGCCAGCTCACCCTGCTGGCCGTGCCATTGACAGCCGTGGTACTGCTGCATGCCACGCCGCTCCAGATGGCCCGCCTCACCGCCACCGAGATCAGCGCCTTCGTGCTGCTCTCGCTCCCCGCCGGGGTCTGGCTGGACCGGGTTTACAAGCTGCCCGTCTACATCATCGGTGAGTCGTTGCTGGCGCTGGCGGTTGCGAGTGTGCCCCTGGCCTGGTGGCTGGGGTGGTTATCCATGGAATGGCTGTACGTCGTAGCCTTCGCCTTTGGGGCGGTGTACACGATCGCCGGCAGCGCCGCCCAGATCGTGCTGACCCAGATCGTGCCCCGGGAGCGGCTGGTGGAGGCCCACGCCAAGAACGCCCTGGCCAACTCCACCGCTGAAGTTGCGGGACCCGGCGCCGCCGGCGTGCTGATCAGCCTGACGAGCCCCGCACTGGCGCTCGTGGCGGATGCGGTGATGCTGACGTTCTCGGCACTGATTCTCCGCGGCCTGCGCCTCAACGAGGTGTTGCACCCGTCCACCCAGCGCTTTCGCGCCGCGCTGCTTGCTGGCCTCTCCTTTGTCGCGCAGAACCGGCTGCTGGTAACGATGGCCTGCATCGTCGGGGGCTGGCAGCTGTGCCACAACGCCGCCCTGGTGGTGCAGATCCTCTTTGCCACCCGGGAACTCGGCCTGTCTGCCGGTGGCGTCGGGCTGTGCTACATCGCCCTGGGTGTCGGCACCATTCTCGCCAGCACCCTGGGCCACCGGCTCGCGGGCCGGATCGGTCCGGGCCCGACCCTGGTGCTGGGGCTGGCGATCTGCGGCGGCGGGTGGCTGCTGGGCGCCATCGCTCCTGCCGGGACTCTGGGCGCCATCATCTTTGCCCTGATGCTGATGGCCTTCGGTGCTGGTGCCACTCTCGTGTTCATCACTTTCCTCGCGCTACGCCAGGCAGCAACCCCGGCGCCCCTCCTCGGGCGGATGACGAGCACGATGCGCTGGCTGATTCTGCTGCCAGCCGCGCCCGGTGCCCTGCTGGGTGGCTGGCTCGGGGAACACGTGGGCCTGCGCTCGGCCCTGGCCTTTGCTGGCGCCATGGCCCTGCTCGTGGCTATCGCCGCCTGGCGCCAGCCGATCATCCGTAACCTGCGCACCCTGCCCATGGCATCGGGACCCCATCGGGCAGCGGATGGGCAGCGGGTGCCGGATTCACAGCCCGGAGAATTCGTGCCCTGATCCGGGGCTTACCGGGCCACAAAGGACCGCTCTGCGAGCTGCGTGCCCGATGGTGATCCGGGCACGCCCCTGAGTGCGGCCCGGAGGCCCGGGCTGAGTTCGGCCAGCTCAGCCGCCAGCGTAATGGCGACACAGCGCCGGGCCCGATGGCGTGCCGTATAGCCCCGGGCTTCCGGCAGGCTGCAGACTGCGGCAGACGCGGTCGCGAGCCGGCCGTAGAGCGTGGTCACGCCCTCCTGGGAGCCGAGATCCAGATCCGCCAGGGACACGCGGTACGCCGACCCTGCTTCCGCCGACAGGGCGCCAGCCGGGACCAGCGCCGCCGCTACCAGAGTGGCCGCTGCCAGTCCGCGCCACCGCCTTCTCCAACTGCTCTGCATGACCCTGCTCCGTGACGCTGATGGGGAGGATCCTAGGCGGCGGCCCGGCGGACGGGTATAGACAGATATGCCCGCTCGACCTGCAAATCTGTCAGGTCCGCGCATGTCATCATCCTGACCATGCAATGGGACGATCTGCGTTACGTGCTGGCGGTGCATTGCGCCGGATCCGTGGCAGCAGCGGCGACTCAGCTCGGCGTCAGCAGCATCACGGTCTTCCGGCGCCTGAAAGTGATCGAAAAGCAGCTGGGCGTCCGGCTGTTTGACCGGACCCGCAAGGGCTATGTGGTCACGTCAGCGGGCCTGGAAATCGTTCACCAGGCTGAGCGCATCGAGGACGACGTGGGCGCTCTGGAGCGCCGGCTGTGGCGCCGGGACAAGGAGTTGCAGGGCACTGTGCGGATTACCGCACCCGACACGCCCAGTGCCTTCATCGTGGCCCCACTGATGCCGGAACTGCACAAGCAGCACCCCAACATCACCATCGACCTCAATGTCGACAATCGGCTGCTGGATATCTCACGACGCGATGCGGACATCGCCATCCGGACCACCAACCAGCCACCCGGGAACCTGATTGGCCAGCGCGTCGCCACGCTGCGCTATGCGACCTACGGGGCAGCGCGGCTGGTGCCCCGGGGCAAGGCCCGGGGAGGCAGCCTGGCCACCCTGCCCTGGGTGGGGCTGACCAGCTCCATAGGCAGTGAACGGGTAGCCGCCTACCAGCGCTACCTGAGCGCCAACGTGCAGCCCGGCCACGTCGTCCTGCGCGCCAACTCACCCCTGGCGATGGCCTTGGCGGTGCAGGCCGGCGTGGGCCTTGGGGTGTTGTCGTGCATCACCGCCGCCCGACTCGGCGGGCTCGTGCGCCTGGGTCCGGTCATCGAGGAACTCAGCACAGAGCTGTGGATCCTCTCCCACCCGGAGCTCCGGGAGGTGGCCCGCGTCGCCGCTGTTTACAGCTACTTCCGGGAAGCCATCACCAGGTTGCGCCCGCTGTTTCTCGGCGAGGAGGCGCAGGATCGCGCCTGAAGGCGCTCCTACCAGAGGCCTTTGAGCCGCTCAGCGAGTTTCGCCACCTCGGCGGGGTCGGCCTGGCTCACGTCGGCGTACTCGGTGAAGCGCTCCGGGATCTTGATCGTGGCGTCGATGCCCATCTGCTCACCCACGGTCGGAAAGCCCTGGGGCCCCTTCGGTGCGGAGGGGTCCAGGATGAAGGCCTGGCCGGAACGATTGATGATGATGTCGCTGTAGGGCTGGACCCGCGTCTGGATGGCCCACTCGATCGCGGAGAGGTCGTAGGGATTGACGTCCGGACCCACGACCACCGCCATCTTGGCGGTCCGGGGCCAGCGGCCGGCAGCCCCCCAGAGAGCATGCAGCACGTACTTGCCAAACTCCGGATGCGGTTTGGTCGCACCGTCCACACTCAGCTGAACGATATAGGTCATATTCGGCGTGACGACGCAATCCTTCACTTCCGGGATCTTGCGCTGCAGGTCGGAGAGCATCTCGCCTTCGATAGGAATCAATCCCAGGTAGTTGTGGTCGAAGGGCGGCATCATCTCGATCGTCGCGTACCAGAGCGGGTTCTTCCGATGGGTAATGGTGGTGACATCAAACAGCGGGAAGACCTGGTGCTTGTCGTAGTAACCCACGGAGTTGGAGTGCCAGCCGATGATCTGCTGGGGTACGTCCGGCTGGAAGACGCCCTCGATGACGTACTCCGCTGACGCGGGCACTTCCAGATCCACGGTCTCGCACTTGACGAGTTCGACGGGCGAGCCCCGCAGGCCGCCGGCATAGTCGTATTCGTCGAGGCTGTAGGGCACGCCCGTGGCTGCGGCCATATGAATGGCCGGATCACACTGGCAGGCAATGGCGATCTCGAGGGGCTTGCCCATGCGCTGCGCCTTCGCCAGATGCAGGCCCACGTGATTCATGGGCGGGTTCCAGAAGGCGAAGATCGACAGCTGCTTTTTCTGCTCGTGCTCGCTGTAGCTGCCGCCGTGGGGGTGCTGGCAGTTCCAGAGGCTGGTGAGGCGATACCAGCCCACATTCCGGATCCCGGTCTCCGGGTCCTTGGTGACCACGACACCACCGCAAACGTAGGAGGCCCCCTCCTTGCCCAGCCACACGTGGGGGATCTGCTTGTCGATAGAGATCTTCTCCCGGGGAATCACCACGTCCTTGCAGGGGGCCTGCGCCCGGTCAACCATCACCGGCTTGTGCCAGGTGCTGCGGTCCGCAAGGATCGCCGCGTGCTTCAGCTTGGCCTCGATGGGGTCCCTGGTATCGATCGTGAGCGCCGTGCGTTCCCGGGTGCCGAAGGGATTGAAGATCACCGGAACACCCGGGGTGTTGTAACCCACCAGGTTCTCCAGAATCAGCCCGGGTCCGCTGGTCTCGGCGAGCAGGCGCATGAGGGTCTGCAGTTCATTGCTGCCGTGGGCGACATTGATCGGCGCCTTGACGTGCTTAAGCTGCCCCATAGTGTCGAGCTTCCCAAGAAACTCGCGCATATCCTTAAAGGCCATCGAATCCTGCTCCAGTTCTCGTGCGGCTGGTTTTAAACGCTGCAAACGATAGCATGGGGAAATGGGGCCATGCCCCATTTTTCCAGACTTTGCAGTAGGCTAGCGGACCCCAAACCCCCGTTGCTCAGGAAAACAACCCATGCCCGCCTCCACCAAGAAAGTCGCCATCGTCACCGGGTCCGCCACTGGCGTCGGCGCCGCCGCCGCGATCCTGCTGGCTGAGCACGGTTGCAACGTGGTGATCAACTACACCCGCAGCAAAACCGAGGCCGAGGAAACGGCAGCGACCTGTCGCGCCAAAGGCGCCGAGACGATCGTCTTCCAGGCCGATGTGTCGGACGACGATGCCTGCCAGGCCATGGTCAAGGCTGCAGGCGACCAGTGGGGCCGCATCGACTACCTGATCAATAACGCCGCGCGCACCAAGTTCAATCCCTACAAGAAGCTGGATGGCGTCAGCAAGCAGGACTTCCTGGACATCTACGCCGTCAACGTCGTCGGCGCCTACCAGATGGTGCGGGCGGTGACCCCCTGGATGAAGAAACAGGGCCAGGGCTCCATCGTCAACGACTCCTCCATCGGCGGCGTGACCGGCATTGGCTCCTCCATTCCCTATGCCGCGTCGAAAGCCGCGCTGAACCTGATGACCAAGTCGCTGGCCCACGTGCTGGCGCCGGAGATCAACATCAACACGGTCGCGCCGGGCATGATCCAGACCCGATGGCTGAAGGGCGGCATGGGCGACGAGCAGTACGAGGCGATGATCAAGACCCAGGGCGCGCTGCTGCCACTGAAGAAAGTGGCGACAGCGGAAGACATTGCGGCCGTGCTGGTCTGGTTCCTCGAATCAGCCCACCTGATTACCGGCGAAACGCTGATTGTGGACAGCGGCATCCACATCGGGACGCTGCCGAATTATTCCAGCGGGGATGCTTATTGAAGGCGCATGAACTGCTTCAGCCGCCAATGATAATAGTCCTGACGGTAGCCAAAGAACTAACAGCATGCAGATAGCCGCTTCCGAGCCTTGCATTTAGCCCGCCTGACGGGTTAATTGATCGCAGCATTTCAGGCACTTTGGGAAAAGCGATGAGCCTGCCTCCAGCTTCAACTCTTGACGACGTAAAGGTTCGCATACGCGAGTCGATCAGGAATCCCAACGTCGGCAAGGTAGAACAGGTGGCCCTGAAGGAAGGTCCCCGTACCTTCAGGCTCGCGACCCTGATGGAAATTATGAATCCAAAAACCGGGGCCTTGCACCACTACACACTAAAGATCGACAGCATTGACCGGAAGAAGAGCGGCTGGTTCTACAAGCCCGAGAAGTCAGTATCGCTTGAGGGGAACGACCCAGACGAAGTCGATCGGCTTTTCCGCTTTCTCCGAGCGCACAGCGAAGGTAAGTTGGCAGATGCGACAGGGGATCTGCACATAATCCGATCGGAGGATTACGACAAGCTGGCCCGGTTGGTCGACCTGATCCCCAGTCTCGCGTCTCCGGACATGATTGAGCTCGTAAAACTTATCATTCCTCGAATTACCGAGGCCCGCTCCTATCTCAGGGAGTTCATCGAAGCGTTTGAACACAGCGATTCGCAAACGGTTGCGTACATTGCGGCAGCTGCACAACTCGTTAGGTACAAGCAGGCCTACAAGCGCCTCAAGGTGCTAGTTGATTCTGGGGAAACACAGGAGCAGAGGTGCCAGGAACTTCTCGCAGAGAATCCGTGGATGTTCGGAAGCGAATACAGCGAACTCCTTGACAGGCGCAAATGGACTCGCGATGACAGTTTAGACTTCATGCTTCGTCGTACCTCCGACAATTACCTGGAGATAGTCGAGATAAAGACACCGTTCAAAGACCCGCTCTTTATCCAAGACAAGTCTCACGGCAGTTACTACCCATCAGCGAAGTTATCTCCCGTCATTGGCCAGGCGATGCGCTACATCGCCGAGGTAGAGCGGAATAGAGACTCCATTCTCGTTAAGGATGGCTGCGACACTTTAAAGATGCGTGCGCGAGTCATCGTCGGTCGAGACGGACCTTTCGAACACCAAGAGGCGCTTCGCACTTTCAACGCTCACCTACACAGGATCGAGGTCGTCACCTTCGATCAGCTTGCGCGCATTGCCGGCAGGGTTCTAAACGTATTCGAGAACGACACCATAGGCCCGCAAACGGACGATAGCCCCACAGATGAAGAACCTACGTCGTTCTGATCAGTGAATTATGGCCGCGACTAATCCAGTGAACGGCAGGGCCTCCCTCTCCCACTGGGAGAAGATGAACATCTGAATGGGTGAGTTTAAAGACAAGTTTGTCGGATTCATCGATATACTCGGCTTCAAGGGTCTTGTAGAAAACGCGGAAGCCGGCAATGCACCGACGCTGGCAGAGATAATCCAGCTACTAGAGGCATTTGGTTCCGCCGACATACGGGACGAACTTGCGAGAGACGGTCCGACCATATGCCCGCGTAGCCGGTATGTAGACCGGCATCTCGATTTCCAACTGACGCAGATTTCCGACTGCGTAATAGTTTCAGCCGAAGTCTCACCTGCCGGAGCAGTGACTCTCGTCAATCACTGCTGGAAAGTCGTCTTTAGACTCCTAAAAGAAGGATATTTGTGCCGCGGACGAATAACGCGGGGACTAGTGCACCATACGTCAGACCAAGTAATCGGATCAGGCTACAACCGTGCCGTCGAGGCCGAGAAGAAAGTTTCAATCTTCAGCAAAACAATGGACGACGAGGGAACTCCGTTTGTTGACATTGATTCCTTCGTTTGCACCTACATTGCGGGATGCGACGATCCGTGCGTAAAGGAGATATTTTCGAGGATGACCATGAGCGATGACGGAGAGACTGCCATTTTTCCATTTTCACGACTGGCCCATTCATTCATCATCTCTGGATTCGGCCAGGACTTTGATCCCGGCAAAGAGCTGCGATCAAATGGCGTCATGCGGACAATCGTCTTAAGCACAATGGAGAAGGTGCGGCAATACTTGGATCCTGAAAACCCCAAAGCGAAGCGCAAGATCGAGCACTATCTGCATGCGCTAAGTGCGCAACTGGCTATGTGCGACAAGACCGACCGTGCCATTGCCATGTTTCGTAGTCCGGTTAACAGGTAGCCCTTGGATTGCGATTAATGTTCCAACAAGCCTTCAAAAACATCGACGATGTCCTCCGCAAAGAGGCGGGCTGCACCACCGAACTAGACTACACCGAACAGACCTCCTGGATGCTCTTCCTGAAGTACCTGGACGGTCTGGAACAGGACCTTGCTGATGAGGCCAAGCTGGACGACAGGAAGTACAGCTACATCCTGGACAAGCCCTACCGCTGGGAGTCCTGGGCTGCGCCCAAGGGTAAAGACGGCAAACTCGACCACATCAAGGCTCTGACCGGCGACGACCTCCGGGACTTCGTCAACCAGCAGCTCTTCCCCTACCTCCAGGGCTTCACCCAGAAGGCCCGTGGTCCGAACACGATCGAGTACAAAATCGGGGAGATCTTCCGGGAGATCAAGAACCGGATCTCCAGCGGCTACAACATGCGGGAGATCATCGACCACATCGACGAGCTGCGCTTTCGCTCCCAGGCCGAGAAGCACGAGCTCTCGCACCTGTACGAGGCGAAGATCAAGAACATGGGTAACGCCGGACGGAACGGCGGGGAGTACTACACCCCCCGCCCGCTGATCCGTGCAATTGTCCAGGTGGTCGCGCCGAAGATCGGCGAACGCATCTACGACTGGGCGGTCGGCTCGGCGGGCTTCCTGTGCGAAGCGTACGAGTACCTGAAGTCGGCGTATCCCAAACGCACCACGACCCAGGACCGCACCCTGCAGGAGCGGACCTTTTACGGCAAGGAGAAAAAGTCCCTCGCGTACGTGATTGCGATCATGAACATGATCCTGCACGGCATCGAGGCGCCGAACATCATTCACACCAACACCCTGTCCGAGAACCTCGCCGATATTCAGAACAAGGACCGCTTCGACGTGGTGCTGGCCAATCCGCCCTTCGGTGGTAAGGAGCGCAAGGAGGTCCAGCAGAACTTCCCCATCCGAACCGGCGAGACGGCCTTCCTATTTCTCCAGCACTTCATCAAGAGCCTCAAGGCTGGCGGGCGGGGCGGGGTCGTAATCAAGAACACCTTCCTCTCCAACACCGACAACGCCTCCGTGAGCCTGCGCAAGCTGCTGCTGGAGAGCTGCAACCTACACACCGTACTCGACTGCCCCGGTGGCACGTTTCAGGGGGCAGGCGTGAGGACGGTGGTGCTGTTCTTCGAGAAGGGCGCACCCGCCCGGAAGGTCTGGTACTACCAGCTCGATCCGGGTCGCAACATGGGCAAGACCAACCCGCTCAATGATGATGACCTTGCCGAGTTCATCAAGCTCCAGAAGGCCAAGGCCGACTCCCCTAAGAGCTGGAGTGTGGACACCAAGTCCATTGACCCGGCGACCTTCGACCTGTCCGTGAAGAACCCGAATGGTGGCGAGGAGGTCATCCACCGCAGGCCGCAGGACATCATCGACGAGATTGTCGCGCTGGACGTGGAGAGTGCCGAGGTGCTGGAGGGCATCAGGGCGCTGCTATGAAGCCAAAATGGCCTATGAAGACCATTGGTCAGGTTTGCGATGTCGTCAATGGGGGAACTCCCAAGACTGGGACCGCCGCGTACTGGAGCGGACCGCATCAGTGGATTACCCCTGCTGAGATGGGTCGGCGCAGCAGCCCTTACGTCAGCGAGACCGAGCGGACCTTAACTGATGAGGGACTTCAGAACAGCTCTGCACGTCCGCTTCCAGTCCACTCGGTCATATTGTCCTCCAGAGCGCCGATTGGTCACTTGGTGATTAACACCGAGCCAATGGCGACGAATCAAGGCTGCAAGGGTTTGGTCCCCGGCGACTGCCTGAACGACAAGTTTCTCCTCTACTACCTCACAAGCATTGTGCCGCTGCTAAATGACCTTGGAACCGGGGCCACTTTCAAGGAGCTATCAGGCGGGAAGCTCAAGGAAGTCCCGATCCCACTGCCCCCGCTCCCCGAACAGCAGCGCATCGTCGGCATCCTCGACAAGGCGTTTGAGGGCATCGCCACCGCCAAAGCCAACGCCGAGCAGAATCTCCAGAATGCCCGTGCACTGTTTGAGAGCCACCTCCAGTCCGTCTTCAGCCAACGAGGTGAGGGGTGGACAGATACGACCATCGGCGCATGTATTCGTTTTATCGACTATCGCGGCAAGACACCCAGGAAGACCAAGGAAGGATTGCGGCTCATTACCGCCAAGAATGTGAAGATGGGCCACCTCCAGGAGACGCCTCGGGAGTTTGTTGCCCCATCGTCATACGATGGCTGGATGACTCGCGGTATACCCCGGCATGGCGATGTACTTTTCACCACGGAAGCACCGCTCGCTAATGTCGCCCAGCTCGACACAGATGAAAAAGTGGTCTTCGCACAGCGAGTCATCATCATGCAGGCACAGGCTTCCACGCTCGACAGCACGCTCCTCAAGTACCTGCTGCTTTCACAGCCGGTCCAGGAGCGCATTCACACGAAAGGTACGGGTGCAACGGTAAAAGGTATCAAGGCGAGCCTCCTCAAGACTATTGAGATTTCCTTTCCGAAGTCTCTGAAGAAACAGGGTCAGATTGTCACCACACTCGACTCGTTAACCGAAGAAACCCGACGTCTCGCCTCAATCTATCAACACAAACTCACCGCCCTCGACGCCCTGAAGAAATCCCTCCTCCACCAAGCCTTCACCGGCCAGCTTTAGCTATCACCCATGCCGGACAGCCCACCCCCGGAATCCAGCATCCTCCTGTACCAGACCGAGGACGGCCGGACGCGCATCCAGTGCCGGTTCGAGAACGAGACCATCTGGCTGACACAGGCGCTTATCGCCGAACTCTTCCAGGTATCCGTTCCGACCGTCAACGAACACCTGAAAGGCGTCTTCGCCGAGGGCGAATTGGCCCCTGATGCAACTATTCGGAAATTCCGAATAGTTCGATCGGAAGGCCGGCGACAGGTCACCCGGGAGGTTGAGCACTACAACCTCCCCGCCATCCTCGCCGTCGGCTACCGCGTCCGCAGCCACCGCGGCACCCAGTCCCGACAATGGCCAACGGCACGCCTCAGCGAGTCCCTGGTGAAGGGCTTCACCAGGGACGACGAGCGGCTCAAGAACCCAGCCACCAAGGGGCCAGAAGAACTTCGTCGACGTGCTGCTCGAGCAAATCCGGGACATCCACTTCTTGGAAGCCGGCTGTTACCAGAAGATTTGGCTCTGACCGACTGTCGCTGGATTTTGCCTGCGGGCTCTGCTGCTGATACGGTACGGTTATACGGTACCCACGGAGGGCAAGGCCGATGCTTTTCGATCGTCAACGGCGTCTTCTAACCCTTCTTGACGCGCTCGGCGGCCCGGTTGGCAATCTCGACTTCCAGAAGCTCCTGTTTCTCTACTGTCAGGAACCTGACTCAGGCAGCCCCTACGAGTTCATTCCGTACAAATTCGGCGCATTCTCGTTTACCTCCTACGCTGACCGCCGGAAGCTCATCGAACGGGGCCTCCTTGCAGTCGATGAGGACCACTGGCAGCTGACGGACGAGGGCCGGACAGCGATCGACCGGACTCAGGACTTTCAGCTGACTGCCTTCGCGCGACGACTTGACGGCACCCGGGGCGATGCACTCGTCGCCGAGACTTACCGGCGGTTCCCCTACTACGCGACCCGGAGCGAGATTGCGGCACGAGTGTTGCGTGGCGACACCTCCGCACTGGAACGCATTGAGGCGTCGCGCCCAGTGGCGAAACGTGCGTCGGTTGCCACAATCGGCTACGAGGGTCGTACGCTTGAGCGCTACCTCAATGAGCTTCTGCACTCGGGAGTTACTTTGCTCTGCGATGTTCGTCGAAACCCGATCAGCCGCAAGTACGGGTTCTCGAAGAGCACGCTCGCCAAAGGCTGCGACGGCGTGGGCATTCGGTATGAGCACCTGCCAGAGCTTGGGATTGCTTCCGACAAGCGTCAGAGTCTCGATACCCAGGCGGACTACGATGCACTCTTCGCCGAGTACGAGAGAAAGAGCTTGCCGAAGCAGACTGAGGCCATCGAAAGGATTGTTGGCTGGGTGCGCTCGGGGGAGTACGTTGCTCTGACCTGCTACGAGCTACTGCCAGAGCAGTGTCATCGGCACTGCGTAGCCGAGGCACTCGATAGCGCGTTAGGTAAGGGATTCACTGCCAGCCATTTGTGAGACACGCATGAACAAAGAGCGGGTTCTCATCACCGTGAAGACCTATCCAACACTCTCGCGGAAGTACGGCGAGACTGTGTGCACGGCCGGGGTCCGCGAAGACGGCTCGTGGGTGCGCATCTACCCGGTGCCTTTCCGCCGTCTCGACGAGACTGAGCAGTACAAGAAGTACGACTGGATCGAATGTCACCTCAGTCGCAACCCATCCGATCCTCGGCCGGAGACCTTTCGACCGATCGACGAGAACGAGTTGCAGCCGGTTGGCCACGTTGATACCGCGGATAACTGGCGTGAACGACGCCGCCTCTTGCTGAAGACGGCACACGTCTATGACCGGCTGGACGAGATCGTCGCCGGTGCCAAGACCAACCAGATGTCACTAGCGATTTTCAAACCCACCCGGATCACCGACTTCATTTGCGAGCAGGAAACACGCGAGTGGGATCCGGACAAAGTCCGGGAGATCCGTGAGCGGACCAACCAGCGCGAACTGTTCGCCGACAACAGCTGGCGCGACACCTTCAAGGTGATTCCCAAGCTCCCGTACAGCTTCTCGTACCGATTCGAAGACGCGACAGGCAAGAGTAGCGAGCTACAGGTACTGGACTGGGAGGCTGGCGCTCTCTACTGGAATTGCCTGCGTTCGGTGGACGGCGACGAGCCGCGGGCTCTGGAGAAAGTTCGGCAGAAATACCTCGACGCTTTCCTGAAAACAGACCTGCATTTTTTCCTGGGGACAACCCAGCAGTTTCACTTCATCGCGCCGAATCCCTGGGTGATCGTCGGCGTTCTGCCAATTCCCCACGAACGGCAAGCTGGGCTGTTCTAAGCCATGAACGAAGCCGAAACCCGCGCCGAGCACATCGACCCCGCCCTGGCAGCCGCCGGCTGGGGCGTCGTCGAAGGCAGCAGGATCCTGCGCGAGCACCCCATTACCCCTGGCCGGATCGAGGGCCTGGGCCGGCGCGGTAAGCCCCTCATCGCCGACTACGTGCTCGTCTACCGCAACCACAAGCTCGCCGTGATCGAGGCCAAGGCCTGGAACAAACCCCTGACCGAGGGCGTCGGGCAGGCCAAGGACTACGCCACCAAGCTGGCCCTCCGCTTCGCCTGGGCCACCAACGGCCAGGGCCTCTATGGCATCGACATGCAGACCGGCAAGGAAGGCGCGCTGGCGCGGTACCCCACCCCGGAGGAGGTCTGGGCACTCACGTTCGCGGAAGCCAACGCCTGGCGCGACAGGTTCGCCGCCGTGCCCTTCGAGGACAAGGGCGGCTCCCACCCCAGCCGCTACTACCAGGACATCGCCGTGGAGCGGGTGCTGGAGGCCATTGCGGCCAACCGGCCGCGCATCCTGCTCACGCTCGCCACCGGCACGGGCAAGACCTTCATTGCCTTCCAGATTGCCTGGAAGCTCTTCCAGAGCCGCTGGAACCTCGGCCGGGAGCCAACCCGCCGCCCGCGCATCCTCTTCCTGGCCGACCGGAACATTCTCGCCAACCAGGCCTACAACGCCTTTTCTGCCTTCCCCGAGGACGCCCTGGTGCGAATCGAACCGTCCGATATCCGGAAGAAGGGCCAGGTACCGAAGAACGGCAGCCTGTTCTTCACCATCTTCCAGACCTTCATGAGCGGCCCGCCCCGGGACGATCAACCCTCCCCCTACTTCGGCGCTTACGCGCCGGACTTCTTCGACTTCATCGTCATCGATGAGTGCCATCGGGGCGGAGCCAACGACGAGAGTAACTGGCGCGCCATCCTCGACTACTTCGCCCCCGCCGTGCAGCTCGGCCTCACGGCCACGCCGAAGCGCAAGGACAACGTGGACACCTATGCCTACTTCGGAGAGCCGGTGTACGTCTACTCCCTGAAGGAAGGCATCAACGACGGTTTCCTCACGCCCTTCAAGGTCAAGCAGATCCAGACCACCCTGGATTACTACGTCTACACGCAGGACGACACCGTTGTGGAGGGCGAGGTCGAGGCCGGCAAGATCTACGAGGAGTCGGAGTTCAACCGCACCATCGAGATCCGGGACCGGGAGAAGAAACGCGTTGAGATCTTCATGGACCAGATCAACCCGAACGAGAAGACGCTGGTCTTCTGTGTCAACCAGGCCCACGCGCTGGTCGTTCGTGACCTAGTCAATCAGCTGAAGACCAGCCCGGACCCCGGCTACTGCCAGCGGGTCACTGCCAACGACGGGGAATTGGGCGACCAGCACCTGCGGGACTTCCAGGACAACGAGAAAACTATCCCCACGATACTGACCACCTCCCAGAAGCTGTCCACCGGCGTGGACGCCCGGAACATCCGCAACATAGTACTGATGCGGCCGATTAACTCGATGATCGAGTTCAAGCAGATCATCGGGCGAGGTACCCGGCTTTACGACGGCAAGGACTACTTCACTATCTACGACTTCGTGAAGGCACACCTCCATTTCAGCGACCCGGAGTGGGACGGTGAGCCCATTGAGCCGGAGCCCCGCGATTCCCGACCAGACACGCCACCGGCCGAACCAACCGAGCCACCACCGATATCAGATCCGCCGACGCGCCGGCAAAAGGTCAAGGTCAAACTCGCCGACGGCAAGGCCCGCAGCATCCAGCACATGATGTGCACCACCTTCTGGCACCCCGACGGCATGCCCATGTCGGCCCAGCAGTTCATGGAACTGCTGTTCGGCAAGCTCCCGGAGTTCTTCAAGGACGAGGCCGAGTTGCGTGCCCTGTGGAGCGCGCCCGGGACGCGGAAGAAGTTGTTGCTGGGATTGGCGGAGAAGGGCTTTGGCGGCGAACAGCTCGCCGAGATGCAGAAGATCATCGACGCGGAGAAAAGCGACCTCTTCGACGTGCTCGCCAACGTGGCATACGCCCTGGCCCCGGTTACTCGCCAGGACCGCGCCGCCAGCGCCAAGCGGGACATCGGCATGCACTTCAACGGCAAGCAGCAGGTCTTCATCGATTTCGTACTCTCCCACTACGTCAGCGTCGGCGTGGAGGAGTTGGAACAGGACAAGCTCACGCCCCTATTGCGCCTGAAGTACAACAACTCGATTGCCGATGCCGTGGCAGATCTGGGGCGAGCAGAAGATATCGGACAGGTCTTTGCGGGGTTTCAGAAGTACCTGTATCAGCCACAGGCAAACCCATGAGATAGTTGAATCCGCCTATCCACCCCGCATCACCCAATGCAAAGAGAACCCATCATGCACACCCTCCATGGCACCGCCCTCTGCCTGGCCATCGCGGTCGCGACAGCGCTGCCCGCGGCGGACGCCTGCACCCGCGCCGTCTATCTGGGCCCCGAAGACACGATTATCACCGTGCGGAGCATGGACTGGAAAACGGATCTCGGTTCGAACCTCTGGGCGTTCCCGCGGGGCATGCAGCGGAACGGTGCGGCGGGCCCTACGGCCATCCGCTGGACGTCGAAGTACGGCAGCGTTGTCGCCACGGCCTTTGAAGCCGCCACCGCCGACGGGATGAATGAAAAAGGGCTCGTCGCCAACCTGCTCTATCTGGCGGAGTCCGAGTACGTGACACCAGCACGAGGCGACAAGCGGCTGCCCATCTCGATCTCGGCCTGGACCCAGTACGTGCTCGACAACTACGCCACCGTTGGCGAGGCAGTCACGGCGCTCGGCAAGGAACCCTTCTATGTCATTCCGGTGGTGTCGCCCGATGGCGCGGCAGGCACCGTGCACCTGGCGATCTCCGACACCACCGGCGACTCGGCGATCTTCGAATACGTGGGCGGCAAACAGGTGATTCACCACGGCCGGGAGTTCCAGGTGATGACAAACTCGCCGGTGTACGACCAGCAACTTGCACTCAACGCCTACTGGCAGCAGATCGGCGGGACGACCATGCTCCCGGGGACGAACCGCGCGGCAGATCGCTTCGTCCGGGCCTCCTTCTACATCAATGCCATCCCCAAGACCGCTGACAACGCCGAAGCCGTCGCCAGCGCGTTCTCGGTGATTCGCAACGCCTCGGTCCCCCTCGGCATTTCGACGCCGGGCCAGCCCAACATCTCATCCACCCTCTGGCGCACGGCGTCTGACCACAAGAACCGGCGGTACTACTTCGAGTCTGCCCGCAGTCCAAACGTGTTCTGGGTCAACCTGGCCGACATCGACTTTACGAACGGGCAGCCCGTGAAGCGGCTCACACTGACCAGTGGCGTCATCTATGCTGGCAACGTGGCGGCGCGGTTTCAGTCGGCCGAGCCGTTTGTGTTTCTGGAAGCGACACCGGTCGCGCCTTAAGGTGCTCCTACGGAGGAAGATTAGTCTCCCACTTCCAGCCGAAGCCCTTCGTGCTGTCGATCAGGCGGATCCAGGAGGGCGTCAGCTGCCAGAACGGTGCACGCTGCAGCCGGCCGGCAATGATTTTCTCGTTGTCGTCTTTCGGCCGGTCGAACAGGCGGCGCACGTCGGGAAACCTTTCGAGGTAAACGTCCAGTGCCTTGAGGCGCGCTTCCCCCTCCAGAACCAGGGCTCGGCCTTCCACCTGCAGGCCGATCACCTCGCCCCAGGTGGCCACATCGTGATTGATTGCCCCGGTCACGTGGGCGTCGTGGTGCATCTCCCGGCCATGCCGGGTCTTCAGGTCGGACACGAAGTAGAGATTGAGATCGGCATCGCTGGCGTAGAACACGGCGGCAGCCCAGGAGCGGCCGTCAGCGGCAGTCGCCAGAGTGATGGTGCTGTGCCCCGCCAGCAGTTCACGAATCCGGGGCAGATGAGTGTCAGGCACGGCGCCTCCCTCCGGGCATAGGCCTCAGATCTGGCGGTTACGCGTCTTGCGGGCGGACTCCCGCCCGCCCTTCCAGCGTTTCACCAGGCCGCTCTCGATATCGAAGAGATCGAGAACCCGGCCCACATTGTGGTTCAGCAGGTCGTCGATGGTCTGGGGGTCGTTATAGAAGCCGGGCATGGGCGGCGCGATGATCGCCCCCATTTCTGCCGCCTGGAGCAGCAGGCGACAGTGACCCACATGCAGCGGCGTTTCCCGGGGCATCAGCACCAGCCTGCGCTGCTCTTTCAGGATCACGTCGGCGGCGCGGACGATCAGCGTGTCGGCATAGGAACTGACGATGCCCGACAGCGTCTTCATCGAACAGGGCGCGACGATCATGCCGCCAGTCTTGAAGGAGCCGCTGGCCACCGTCGCCGCCAGGTTCTGGTCACTGTGCACTTCGTGGGCCAGGGCTTCCACGTCCTTGACCGCCCAGTCTGTCTCCAGGGAGATATTGAGCTTCCCCCCATTGCTGATGACCAGATGCACCTCGGCGTCGGGCACCTCCCGCAGGGCCTCCAGCAGGCGTATGCCGTAGATGGCACCGCTGGCGCCGGTAATCGCGACGATGAGCCGCATGGCAACTCCTGCAGGGAAGGTCGGTGGCATGATACTGGTCGAACTCAGGAGGCACCAGTTGAAGCGCGTCTACTCCTCGGCTTCCCTGTGGGAAGCCCGCGAAATCCTTGCCCTGCTCCAGCAGCAGCGCATCGAGGCCACGTTACTTAACGAGAACATGGCCGGCATGCCCGGTGTCCTGCCCTTCAATGCCAGCATGACGGTCGACGCGGAAGTCTGGGTCCTGGACAGCGCCCTGGCAGACCGGTGCGCACGCCTGATCGCGGAATTTCAGGCCGCTGCCGCGCCGCAGGGGCTGGAGAGCGACGCGACCTGGCAGTGCGCCGCCTGCCGGGAAGACAGCCCGGCCGGTTTTGAACTGTGCTGGGCCTGCGGCCTGGGGCGACCGCACAACTGAGGCTAGCCGGCGCGTTCCAACCCGGCCCTTGCACCGACGGTCAGCAGCCCACCACGCTGCACACGGCACGTCACGCCGCCACGCCAGTCGTCCGTAAGCGCAGCCTTGAGTCCCGGGGCCGCGGCGTCCATGCGCTCGCAGGGGTCCAGCTCCCCGGTCACCAGCAGTTCGATGTCGTCACCGAGACGCAGAACCGCGCCGCTCGAGTGGCGCAGATCGAGGCCCTCAATCAGCAGGTTGGCACGGCGAGCCAGCCAGGGAAGGTCAGTCCCGGCGAGGGTGCAGGCCTCGAGCCAAGCCTGGATAGACAGGACAGTGATCTGCCGCTGGCCGGGCCGGCCCCGCGTGTCGCCGGCCACGCCGGCGGCTTTCGATATCTCCACCTGGTCGAGGGCCAGCATGGGTCCGCGTTTCCCGGGGCGGCGGGCGATGCCGAGGACGATGCCCCGGTGGTCACTCAGTGGGCCTGGCATGGAGTCACCGTGGTGAGGAGTAACGGATAGACCTATATTGTGCTGCGAACCTGCTGGATGTCATCCCCCGCCATGCGTCGCTCCTGCCTTGCCGTTTCCCTGTGGTGTCTCTGCGCCCAACCGGCCAGCGCTGCAGGACTGGCGCGGACGCTGACCATTACCGAAGGCACCAACTTCGCCGTGACGGTCGGCCCGGACGAGATGACCGTCGTGGACGTGCAGGGTGCCCTCTGGAGACTGCCGGGAACGCCCCTCACGGACGGTTTCGGCGACGACCGCCTCCCGCGCTTCAGTCCGGATGGCGAGCAACTGGTCTTTCAGTCCTTCCGGACGGGCGACTTTGACCTCTGGCAGATGCCGGCCAGGGGCGGCCAGCCCAGGGCGCTGACAGCAGGCCCGGCAGATGATCGCGAGCCAGTCTGGTTTCCCGACGGCAAGCGCATTGCCTTCACGTCGGATCGCAACGGTAACCTGGACGTGTGGCAGCTGGAGATCGCGACCGGGCAACTGACGACGCTGACCAGTGATCCGGCGGATGACTACTGGCCTGCGGTGGCCCCCGACGGCAGCCAGCTCGCCTTTGTCTCTGACCGGAGTGGCCCGACGGGGATCTATGTCCAGGCTCTGGGGCGGGAGGCAGAACCGGCAGAGCTCCTGGTCAGTGGCAAAGCCGGCCGCGCCTTCGCGCCAGCCTGGTCGGCAGATGGCCGCTCCCTGGCCTACATCCGGACCGTCGAACAGATCGGCTTTCCCGCCATCACCCGGCACGAGGTGGTTCTCCTGGAGATCGGGACCGGTCGCACGCAGGTGATCTCCACCACCGGTGACGACGTGTTTCCGTTTCCCCCGGCGGGGCTCCCGGACGGCGGCGTCGCCTGGACCGCTAACGGCGCCATCCAGCGCTGGCACCCGGACAGTGGCACCCGGACCCTGCCCTTTGCGCTGCCGTTGCCAGTCACGACGCCGGACTACCGCCACAAGCGTTTCCTGCCCCCGGAGAAGCCGCAAGCTGCTCTCGGGATTGTGGAGCCTGTCGCCGCCCCGGACGGCGGCGTGGTCTTCGCCGCGCTCGGTGACCTCTGGTGGCGCACGGCCGCCGGCGAGCTTCGGCATCTGACTGATGATCCCAGCGTTGAACGGGACCCGGCCTTCGCGCCGGACCAGCGCTCACTCGCCTTCATCAGCGACCGGGGCGGCAGCATGCAGGTCTGGCTCCGGGACCTGGTCACGGGCGTGGACCGGCAGGTCACGCGCATGCCGCGAGGGGTGCGCTACCCGACGTTCGCGCCGGATGGCTCGTCCCTCGCCTTTGCGCAGGCCGGGCCAAGGGGCAATCAGGACTTTACGCTCCACCACCTCGATCTCGCGAGCACCCGCGTGACTCCCGTCAGGGCACCACCGCTCTGGCCAGGACGCATGGGCTTCAGTACCGACGGCACTCACCTGCTGGTGGCGGCACTCACCGGCACGTCAGCGCGCTTTCGCGAGGGCCGGAACGTGCTGAAGGCCATTGACCTGAAGGGCGGTGGGGCCGCCACTATCGACCTACCGCCGGGACTGACCACCGACACGGGTCCCGTCGTGTCACCCGACGGGCGTACGGCGGCGCTCCTGATTGATGGCGAACTCTGGCTGCTGCCGCTGCAGACGGACGGCAGGGCAGCAGGACCTCCCCGGCGGCGCCTGACGGGTCTGGTGGACTACCCCTCCTTCAGTGCGGACGGTCGCACCCTGACCTACCTGGCCACCGGCGGGCTGCGGCGCATCGCTGCTCTCCGCGGCAGTCCCAGCGCCCTGCCGCTCACCCTCAGCTGGACCCCCGCAGCCGGCAGCGGCAGCGTGCTCATTCGCGCCGGCAAGCTTTTCGACGGCAGCGGCCCGGGCTACCGGCAGAACGTGGACATTCTTATCGAAGGCCACCGCATCGCCGCGGTTGGCCCGAAGCTCGACGCGCCAGCCGGCGCCCGGGTGATCGACGCCCGGCACGCCACCGTGCTGCCGGGACTGATCGACAATCACGCCCACCATCAGGCCCAGGACGGTGAGTGGGTCGGCCGGGCCTGGCTCGCTTTCGGCGTGACCTCGGTCGTCGAGCCCGGTGGGCTCCCTTACGAGTCCCGGGAAAACTACGAGGCCTGGGCTGCCGGCAGACGCCCCGGACCCCGTCTCTTCTATGCGGGACCCCAGCTCGACGGCCAGCAGCGTTTCTTTCCCTTCGCCAGCCACATCACCACCGACCGCCGGCTGGGTTTCGAGATCGAACGGGCCAGGGTGCTGGACTACTCGCTGCTCAAAACCTACACCCGGATGCCCATTGCCCGGGAGGGCAAGGCCATTCGCGCGGCCCACCGGCTTGGGCTGCCGGTGTCGTCCCACGAAATCTACCCGGCCTTTGCCCTGGGTGGCGACCGCGTGGAGCACCTGCGCGGCACCAGCCGTCTCGGCTGGTCGACCAAGCAAAGCGACGGCCTGCGAATGTATGCCGACGCGGTGCAGATCGTGGGCGCCACGGGGGCCACGCTCGTGCCCACCCTGGTGGTCGGTGGCGGGTTCCTCGATGTCCTGCTCCGCTACCCGGAGCTCGACGCCCTGCCCCAGTACGCGGCGTTCTATCCGGATGCGGACCGGAAGGCGCTGCGGGCGCTGGCGGGGCTTGCCGGCAGAAAGCCCGACCTCTTCGCAGCCGGACTGGCCAATTCCCGCCGGGCGGTGCGGGACCTCTCAGCGGCCGGTGCGCGCATCGTTGCGGGGACGGATGCGCCGATCTTTCCTTACGGGCTCTCACTGGTGGCCGAGCTCCGCGCCCTCCGGGACGCGGGCCTGCCGGGCGATGCTGTATTGCGTTCTGCAACCTCTGCTGCCGCCGAAGCCATCGGTGCCGGGGACCAGCTGGGCCGCATTGCGCCAGGAATGCTGGCCGACCTGTTGATCGTGGACGGCGACCCCCTGGCGGACCCCCTCGACCTCACCCGTCTCGAGATGACCTTCAGTAACGGCGTGCCGGGGGCCCGTGCTACCCTGCCGCCCCGCCCGGCACCGTACCGAGAGACACCTTAACTAAGTAACGTAAATTATTGATCATGCTTGAACTTCTGACTCAACCCGAAGCCTGGATAGCCTTCCTCACGCTCACCGCCCTGGAGCTGGTGCTGGGCATCGACAACATCATCTTCATCTCCATCCTCGTGGACCGGCTGCCGCCCGAGAGTCGGGAGGTGGCGCGGCGCCTTGGCCTGTTCCTCGCCATGTTCATGCGCATTGCCCTCCTGCTGGTGCTGTCCTGGATCGTCGGTGCCACCGCGCCCCTCTTCTCCGTCTTTACCATGGCCATTTCCTGGCGGGATATCATCCTGATCGCGGGCGGTCTCTTTCTGCTCTGGAAGAGCACCAAGGAGATACACCATCTCGTCGAGGGCGTGGAAGAAGAGGGCACCACCCGGGCCGCCTCTACCTTCGGATCCATCATTTTCCAGATCATCCTCATCGACATCGTGTTCTCCCTGGACTCCATCATCACGGCAGTTGGCATGGTGAGCCAGGTTGAAATCATGATCGCGGCAGTCGTCGTCTCCGTGGGCCTCATGATGCTGTTTGCCGCGCCTATCGGGCATTTCGTGTCGGACCATCCCACCATCAAGATGCTGGCCCTCTCCTTCCTGATGGTCGTCGGCGTCGCGCTGATTGCAGACGGCCTGGACACCCACGTACCCAAGGGCTACATCTACTTTGCGATGGCGTTCTCGGTGGTGGTGGAAATGCTGAACATTCGCCTGCGCAAGAAGACGGTGCGCTGAAGCCATGGACGTCGCCCGGGAACTGTTTTCTTACCGCAAGTACTGGGCCAGCCGGCTGACGCCGGCGCCGGTACTGCCCATGTGCCGCGCCGAGATGGATGCCCTGGGCTGGGATGCCTGCGACGTCATCATCGTCACCGGCGATGCCTACGTGGATCACGCCAGCTTCGGCATGGCCGTGGTGGGGCGACTGCTGGAAGCCCAGGGCTTTCGCGTCGGGATCATCGCGCAGCCGGACTGGAGTTCCACCGAAGCATTCAAGGCGCTGGGTACGCCCACGCTCTTCTTCGGCATCACTGCGGGCAACATGGACTCCATGGTGAACCGCTACACCGCAGACCGCCGCATCCGCTCCAACGACGCCTACACCCCGGAGGGAGAGGCCGGCCGGCGACCGGATCACTCGGTAGTGGTCTACGCCCAGCGGTTGCGGGAGGCCTTCAAGGGCGTGCCCCTCGTCATCGGCGGCATCGAGGCCAGTCTCCGGCGAGTCGCGCACTTCGACTACTGGTCAGATACCGTGAAGCGGTCTGTGCTCTTTGACAGCAAGGCTGATCTTCTCGTGTACGGCAACGGCGAGCGCCAGATTGTCGAAATCGCGCACCGCCTCGCCAAAGGCGAGGCCATCACTGATCTCACGGACATTCGCGGCACCGGCTTTCCGCGGCAAGGCCTGCCCGAGGGCTGGGCTGAGGTGGACTCCACGAGCGTGGATGAACCGGGTCGCATCGACCCCCCGAAGGACCCCTACGCCGACCAGACGGCCCCCGCCGCCACGGGCGCTGCGTGCGCGACCGGGGGAGCGCCGGCGGCCCCAGCCGGCAATGCGGGCGAAAAGGTCATCCAGTTCCTGCACCGGTCGCCAAAACTCGACCGGTCCCGCACCGTGGTGCGCCTCCCCTCCTTCGAAGCGGTGAAGAGCGACCCGGTGCTCTATGCCCATGCCTCCCGCGTGCTCCATCTGGAGACCAATCCCGGCAATGCCCGGGCGCTGGTTCAGCGCCACGGCGGCCGGGACCTGTGGCTGAACCCGCCACCGATCCCGCTCCGCACGAAGGAGTTCGACACGGTCTACGAACTGCCCTACACGCGCCAGCCGCATCCCGCCTACGGCGAAGCCAAGATTCCTGCCTGGGAGATGATCCGCTTCTCCGTGATCATCCAGCGCGGCTGCTTCGGCGGCTGCACCTTCTGCTCCATCACTGAGCATGAGGGGCGGATCATCCAGAACCGTTCGGAAGACTCGATCATCCGGGAGATCGAGAACATTCGCGATCGTACCCCGGGCTTCACGGGCGTCATCTCCGACCTGGGCGGGCCCACAGCCAATATGTACCGCCTGGCCTGCAAGAGTCCGGAGATCGAGTCTGCCTGCCGGCGTCCGTCCTGCGTGTTCCCGGGCGTGTGTCCGAACCTCAACACGGATCACTCAGCGCTGATCGGCCTGTACCGGCGGGCGCGAACGCTGCCCGGCGTAAAAAAGGTGCTGGTGGCCTCCGGCGTGCGCTACGACCTGGCGGTGGAGTCGCCCGAGTACATCAAGGAACTCGTCACTCATCACGTTGGCGGCTATCTCAAGATCGCCCCGGAGCACACCGAGGACGGGCCCCTCAACAAGATGATGAAGCCGGGCATCGGCACCTATCACCGGTTCAAGGAACTGTTCGAGAAGTACTCGAAGGAAGCCGGCAAGCAGCAGTACCTGATCCCCTACTTCATCGCCGCCCACCCGGGTACGACGGACCGGGACATGCTCAATCTCGCCCTCTGGCTGAAGAGTAACGAGCTCCGGGTAGACCAGGTGCAGAACTTTCTCCCGTCACCGATGGCCACCGCCACCGCGATGTACCACACCGGTAGAAACCCGCTGCGCCGGGTCACCCGGTCCAGCGAAACGGTCGAAGTCCCCAAAGGCATCAAGGTTCGCCGCCTCCACAAGGCCTTCCTGCGCTACCACGACGCGGAGAACTGGCCGGTCCTCCGGGAGGCGCTGAAGCGCATGGGGCGTGCCGACCTGATTGGCAATGGCAAGCACCACCTCGTGCCCGCCTGGCAGCCCGAAGGCACCGGCCAGGGCACTGGCCAGGGCACTGGTTCGCGGAGGGCAAAACCCGGTCCTGCCCGGCCCCGGGTCAGTGGCAAAACCCCCGGCCGCGGGGCTCAGCGGCGCGGCTGAATCCGATCGTTGCAACGCCACGAAAAACAGACTTAACTACAGGGTCAGGGGCCTGAAAATGCAACAAAACACCGAAGCAGGCGTAGCCGGTAGTGGCGCCCGCAGCAGCAGTTCTCCCGTCGTGGGGGCCAGCGCGGCCCCGGACCCGATGAAGCTCTACAAATCCGTCGATGGCTACAAGGCCATCATGGAGTGGTACGAGTCCCTGGAGGAGAAGATCACGGTGCCCTTCGAATCCCTCTACGTAAACACCCGGTTTGGGCGCACGCACCTGCTGGCCACGGGCCCCAAGGACGCGCCTCCCCTGTTCCTGATTTCCGGCGTTGCCGGCTGCGCGCCACTCTGGCGCCGGCAACTCGAGTCCCTGAGCACGGACTTTCGCGTCTATGCCATGGATATTCCGGGCCAGCCCGGCCGCAGCGACCCGAACCCGCCCTCGTTTCTCAACGAGGACTATTCCAACTGGTTGCTGGACGTCCTGGACGACCTCGGCATCGAGCGCGCGCACTTTGCCGGGATCAGCGCGGGCGCCTGGATTGCCATGCGCTTCGCCAGCCTGCACCCCCAGCGCACCCGCAAGGTCGTCATGCTCGGACCAACCGGAATATCCGGGGCCCGGCTGCCCGTAAAAATCTGGCTGGGCCGCGTTGCCCAGAAGTGGAAAAACCCGGATGTGCTGCAGGATGACCTCACGGCCCGTTCCGTCTCGTCCAAGAGCCCGGGCGGCACCTTCGGCACCTTTGACCGGCAGCTGGCCAGGGCGATGGCCCTGTGCACCCGGCACTACCGGGTAGACCGGTCCCTCGGCATTTACAACGAGGCCACGGGCAAGGTGAATATCTGGGAAGGACTGCGCGTGCTGCGCAAGTTCTTTCTGCCCGAGAAGGATGCCGTGTTACGCCAGTTTGCGGTGCCTGGGCTGCTGGTGTTCGGCGAGCACGAGGTGCTCTACGACCCCCATGCAGTGGGCCGCAAGGCCCAAAAGCTCATGGGCAGTATTCGCGTCGAAGTAATTGCCGGAGCCGGTCACGCCGCCATCTACGACCGGCCGGAAGTCGTGGATCCCCTGGTCATTGAGTTTCTCCGCGCGTGATCCGTTTCCTGCTACTCCTCCTGCCGGTCCTGCTGGCTCCCGTCAGCGCCTTCGCTCATGAAGGCTCCAGCCTCCCCTACGGCTCCTTCATTGCGGGACTCGCCCACCCCGTGCTTGGGGTGGACCACTTCCTGGCCATGGTGAGCGTCGGAATCCTGAGCGCGCAGATCGGCGGGCGGGCTATCTGGACCGTACCGACCACCTTCGTGTCCGTCATGGCCATTGGCGGACTGCTGGGCTGGCTGAACGTGGGCCTGACGTCGATCGAGCTCGGCATTTCCTTCTCCGTGCTGATTCTGGGGATTGCGATTGCCGCCGACCGGAAGCTGCCAGTCCTCGTCGCCATGGGGGCCGTCGGCGTCTTCGCCATCTTCCACGGCTACGCCCATGGCGCCGAAATGCCCACCGTTGCCAACGCGCTGACGTACGGACTGGGCTTCATGACCGGCACCGCACTTTTGCACGTGGCCGGCCTGGTCGTCGGGGATATCTCCCAGCACTACGCCCGTGGCAAGATCCTGCTGCGCGTTGCCGGTGCAGCTATCGCCGGCGTGGGCACCTGGTTCCTCGTGGGTCTTGCCGGTTAGGAGTGCAGACAGATGTCCGCAACGAAACGCCCGAATGGCCGCCTGAAGCTTGCTCTGTGGGACATCGGCACCGTCTTCTGGGTGTGCATTGTCGGGTCGACCCTGCACTTTGCCTTTGAGCTCAGCGAGTACTGGCGGCCGATGGCCCTCTTCGGCGCGGTCAACGAGAGCGCCTGGGAACACACCAAGATGTATTTCTGGCCGGGGCTGTTTGCCGCCCTGGTGCAGTACACCTACACCCGGGACGTGGCCAACAACTACTGGCTGGGCAAGGCCGCTGCGCTGGCGCTCACTCCCCTCCTGATCTGGGTGACCTACTTCAGCTACATGAGCTGGGTGGTGTCATCGGGGGGCAAGGCCAGCCTGCCCACCATGCTGTCCATCATGGTTCTGGGCATCAGCGTGGGTCAGGCAACCAGCTGGTACATCCTCACGCGGCCGCCATTCCAGGTTGACACCCGCCGCTATTCGGCCGGCACCATCGCTGCGCTCACCGCCGTCTTCGCCACCTTCTCCTACTTTCCGCCCAGGGCCTTCCTGTTTGAGAACTTCTTCTGCTACCAGTACACCGGCGAGTACGGGATTCTTGACGACTACGGGCCCTATCGGGTGTTCGTCAAGGTGGATGCGGACGGGGCAACAAAAGCGGGTGGCGGCGTGAATTACTGCGCGGGAAGGCAGCAAAGCTCGGCTCCGGTGGCCCCAGACGCCGGTTAGCACAGCTTCTGACAAATCGGCGCAGACGCTGATGGGCAGATTGCGCTAGTCTGCTGAAAACGGCCGGAGAGCCGCATGCCTGTCACCCTGCAAATCACCCGTGCACTGCCTTCCGACGCCCAGGTCATCGCCGAGATGTCCCGGCGTCTTGTCGAGGTCGGACTCCCCTGGACCTGGACGCCGGCCCGGGTTGCCCGTCACCTGCAGCACCCCCAGTCACTGGTGCTGGCCGTGCGGACCAACGGCACCAGCAATCCCATGCTGGTCGCCTTTGCCATCATGCATTTCGGGGACGACATCGCCCACCTGAACCTGCTCGGTGTGGACAGCCGCTGGCAGCGCCGGGGACTGGGCCGCCGTCTCGTGGAGTGGCTGGAGAAATCCGCCATCACCGCCGGGACGTTCTCGCTCTGTCTCGAGGTGCGGGCCCGCAACCCTGTGGCGCTGCTCTTCTATCGGGAACTGGGCTTTAACGAGACTGGCCGGGTGCCCCGCTACTACAGTGGCCGCGAGGACGCCCTGCGACTGATGAAGGACCTGCGCCATCCGCTGGCGAAGAGCTGGCCGGAGCTGGAGACGGGGGCCGGGTCGGCCGGTGTCGACCCGGATCCGGCGGGCGGGCCATCCGCTGCCGAGTGGCTGGCTAGCCACTTCAAGAAGCAGGAACCACAGCGGTAGCTCTATACCGGAAGCCGCCAACAACTTGTTGGCAAAACCACTACGTCCGTCGCGACGCCTGCCCAACAATCTCTGCGTTACGGTTCGCGATTGCCTTGAACCCCCGAGAGATCAATTCGTGACTCCCAACGGTTTCCCAGAAGCCCTTGGCGATCTTCGTCATGTCGCGCCAGATATCAAGAGATTCTGCGTTGGGCAGAGGCAGCTCCAGTTCTCGATTTGGAAGCGCGTTTGCGACAGTGGGCGCGTACATCATGGGCAGCATGTCGTAGATTGGGGAGAGAATGAACGGTCCCTCAAATGTCAGATAGAAGGAAAGGTTGCCGAAGTGCATATCGGTGTTACCGATAAGACGGCCAAATGTTGCAACCCGTCGGATACGTTCGACGTCGTCGTTCGAAATTCTTTGCAGCGAACGCAGAGATCTTGCCGCGCTAATCCACCTTTCCCGCTTGCCGATCATGTGCGCGTCGATCGCGGCCAGACTCACAACGCCGCGGCGACCAATAACCCCCATTCGGTCAAATCTTTCGGACTCGAGAAAGACTTGCCCATCTCCGGGAATCAAGTCTGTGTTGGTCGATGTGATGCCAGCGATTCTTAACGCGGAAATCGCCAGGTGCTCGCTCACGAGCAGGTCGAACCAGCGCTGCGAAGTCGGATCTTCGCCCGCAGGCGAAAATTTCACGAGTACGTGCCTGGAGACCCCCCCCCTGTTCAGAAGACACGTGAACTTGGGATGCTCGCCACCCGCAGATGATCCCGCAATGTCACCTTCGATCGCAGCATTGGCCAGCGACAGGTAGTCGATGTGCCGGTTTGCGGCCTCTATCGCTTGAACCGGCGTACGCGCCTGCTTCAGGAATCGCTGCAGAGACTCATCGCCGACCAGAATATTGCCGATACCGTCGTCGCCCCGACGAACAAGGTAAGTGAGCACGTCCGAGTCTTTCCAATCGGCGATCCGCTCCGGCAGACCAAGCTCTGGATAGCGTTTTGGAACGGTGCGCCCGATGAAGCCTTGAGGTCTCAGGTCCTGGAGAAAAAACGGCAGGCCATCGGTGACTTCGGATCGATCTGTCTGTTTGGCGTCGAACCAGTACTGGTCTCGATACAACGAGGTGAGTCGGCCGAGCAATTCGGGCTCGCCGGTTTCGCTGACCGCGAACACTGGCCAGGTCGAGCCAATACCAGGGATGTCCAGAGGAAGGCCATAGCGCGCCGCTCGCCTTTGTCCGATCCGGACAATGGCATCCCCCATCGCCGCGAGGGCTCGTGATACGGACGGTTGACTTAAGCCTAGTGCCCGTTGAATTTCAGCGCTCGTGGCGACTCCACGAGCGAGCACTGCGGCGATCGAATCAGGAAGCCCGGCCATTGTAGAATCATAAATGAATAACAAAAGAATAGCAACGTTCCGATATTTCTATTTCCTAATCATTGAATTAACACCTTTAAAAGCCCGTGTAGTGAATATAAAAAATCTTGCCCTTGCGCCTGGGCATCCCGCAGGATGCTCGCCAACAATCCGGGGCCGATCGTCTCGCCGGAGTGGACCGGCACTACGGTTGCGCGACCATCGCGCCAGGAAGGACGTCACGCGCCGACCGTAACGCGCTGCACTCCCACGAAATCGAGCCGCTGCAGGGGTGCGCCATGGACCTCAAGACACAGCTCGATGGCTTCCTTCACCCGAAGCATCAGTTCGTCGAGTGAGCGCGCCTGAGTGTGGCAGCCGGGCAAAGCCGGAACGGTGGCCACAAAAAAGCCTTCCGAGTCCTTCTCGACGACAACGTTAAATTCCTGGGTCATGGCGACCTCCACGGGAGATTCTAGTGGCTGGCGCGGAACACGCCGCCACCTACCGCCCAATCCCGCGCCCTCTGCCTCCCCGCCAGGACACCAGGCTGAAGTTCCGCCCGTCGCCCAGCAGCGCATACCACCCGCTGACCAGCTGGACTGAGCGCAGGTAGACCCCTGTCCCCGGCTTCCCGTCCGGCACGTGCCCGTAGGTCATCCCGGGCAGGCGGGCGTGGCGACTCGGGACCGCCGCCAGCTCACAGTTCCGCAGGGACGGCAGCAGGACGTTGGCCAGCCGCAGCTACCCGTCCTACCGGTCGGCCAGGCCATCCCCGATCAGGAATCCAGCCAGGTACAGGTGTAAACCATGTCGCCGGTATAAAACGTAAACCATGTGTCCGGTATGGACCATTGAATTGTGGTGCCGGAGAGAGGAGTCGAACCTCCGACCCCCGCATTACGAATGCGGTGCTCTGCCAACTGAGCTACCCCGGCGACCGCGCGGAAGTATAGGGAATCAGCCCCCGCTCATCAAACGGCAGTAGGAGCGCCTTCAGGCGTGATCGATATTGATCGCGCCTGAAGGCGCTCCTACTGGCGGCGGATGCGGATCAGCACCTCGACGCTCGCGGCCTGGGTCCCCTCCGGCAAGGTGGGCAGGCGCAGCAACTCGACGTCGGCAGGATCGATGTCCCGGAGTTCGCCGGTTTCTTCATCAAGGAAGTGGTGGTGGGCTGTCGTCGTGGAGTCGTACACGATCCGGCTGGGATGCACCGCGACCTCGCGCAGGATGCCCGCCCGGGACAGCAGATTGAGCGTGTTGTAGACCGTCGCCTTGGAGATGCGGCTGCCGGACTGACGGAGGGCCTGGAGCAACTGGTCTGCCGACACGTGGCAGGGGCCGGCCAGCAGCAACAGGCCAATCTCTACCCGCTGGGGGGTTGGCTTTACCCCATGGGCGCTGAGTGTGGCTTCGACGTGGGCCTTTATGCTCATCCACTGGATACTAGCGCAAGTCCCGAAACTCGATGGTGAGGGTGCTTTGTGCGCTGGCCGCATCCCGGGCCTGCAGCTACCGTGCACACCATGCCCCGCTCACCCGGCTTCACACTGCTCGAACTCCTCATCACACTGGCCATCGGCGCGGTGCTGCTCTCCCTCGCCGTCCCCGCCTTTACCAGTCTGGTGCTCGACTCGCGACTGACCAGTGCGGTGAACCGCTTTGTGCACGGGATGTATGTCGCCCGGCACGAAGCCCTTAAATCCGGCGCCGACGTGGCGGTCTGCCGGAGCGCCAGCGGCAAGCAATGCATCCAGGCAGGGCGCTGGGAAACCGGGTTTATCGTCTTCGTCAACCGGGACCGGGACGACCCGCCCCGGGTCGATAGTGGCGAACCCATCCTTCAGGTGGAAGGCAGACTGCCTGCCGGCGCGATCCTGGCTAATCGCAGTGCCTTTGTCTTCCGGCCCTGGGGCCGTTCCGTCAACGGCACCCTCACCTTCTGCGACCGGCGGGGCAACCCCAGTGCCCGGGCCGTCGTGGTGAGCTACACCGGCAGGCCCCGCGCCGCCTCCGCAGGTGAAGCTAACGGTGCACTGAAGTGTCCTGCCTAAAAACCTGAATGGCATACACAATTGCTCTTCGTCCCCTCTGCTGCGCCAGTCATCGGCCAGACGACTTCTCGCCGCTGTATCACGGCACGATACCGGTCATTCGCGTGGCGCGTGACCGGCGGCTGCAGTGCGTATCCCAGAACAAAAACAAGATCAGGTACAGGGCTTCAGCCTCATTGAACTCATGGTGGTGCTGGCCGTCGTGGCGATTGCCCTCGGCATCGGCGCACCCCTCTTTGCCACCCTCGCCGCCAACAACCGCATGAGCAGTGCGACCAACGATCTGGTCAGCAGCCTGATTGCCGCCCGCAGTGAAGCGCTCAAGCGGCAGGTCACGGTGACACTGTGTCCCACGCCCGATGGCGCAGGCAACTGCGTCGCCGGCGGCAGCCTGGGAACGGGCTGGACCGTCTTTGTGGATCGCAACGCAGATGGGGTCATCAGTGCCGACGACGTAGTGTTCCAGCAGCATGGGGCGCTGGAGGGGGACCTCCGGGATGGGGTCACGGCGACGCCCACTGACCTGATGTTCACTGGCGCAGGCACCCTCGCGATAGACGCTCCCCTCACCGACTTCCATATCCAGCTCTGCGACCAGCGGGGCGATGCCGCTACCGGCGCCGACGCTACCGGCGCCGACATAGCCGCGGGCCGCTGGATCCGGATCAGCGGAATAGGACGTCAGCAACTCGTGCGCGACCGGGTCGCTCTCCAGTCCGGCGAGAATCCCCTTGGTGGCTGTTAAACCTATGCTTGCCAGACACAAAGGCTTCACGCTCGTCGAGGTCCTGGTGGCCCTCGTCGTCATGTCGGTGGGCATGCTGGGCATCGCGGCGCTCTACCTGGAGGGCCTGCGGGCCGGCCGCACCGCCCTGTACCGGACGACGGCGGTCAACCTGGCGGCCGACATGGCGGATCGTATTCGGGCCAACCCCAACGCGGGCCTCGCCTATGCCGGAACCGGCCCCGGGGCCGACGGTGCCTGCGTCAACGGCCCGGTCAACTGCACGGCAGTCCAGCTCGCCGATGACGACTGGTTTGGCTGGAGCAACCAGCTGGATGCCCAGCTGCCCGCGGGCGCCAGTGGCGAGATCGGGATTGCGGGGGCGACACCGGTCACCTACACCATTACGGTGGCCTGGCCAGAAATTGGCCAGGAAGAGCCGGCCACCTACTCCCTGAGTGTCCAGCAGTGAAGCGCGGGGCGCAGCTCGGCATGACGCTCATTGAACTGACGGTGGCCATGGCCATCGGTTTGTTCCTGATCGGTGGCGCCCTGTATGTCTACAGCCAGAGCAAGAACAGCTATCGTGCGGGCGACAGCCTCGCCCGGCTGCAGGAAAGCGCCCGCTTTGCCCTGGATACTCTCGAGCCCGACGTTCGCCTGGCCCGCTACTGGGGCCTCAACTCCGAGCCCGCGCGCATCACGGTGCCCGCCGGCATCGCGGTGACCTGCAACGGTGCGCCGGGTTTTGACCCGCTGGATCTCGCCGATGTGGTGACAGTGCGGGACGACACCTACGACCTGAACTGTGTGTCCTTCAAGGATGCGCCCCGGGCCGGGAGTGACGTGCTGATCCTGCGCCATGCGGAACCCTGGCGGGCAGGGATCCAGCCTGCGCCGGACCCCCAGCGCCTGCAGATCCAGACCACCCTGGCCCAGGGCACTCTGTTCAGGGATGGAGTGCTGCCCCTCACCCTGCCCGTGGGCACCGGAGCCAGCATCAACAACGTCGCCATCAATATTTACTACGTCAGTAATCAGTCGAGTTTCGATCGTGAGCTGCCTTCATTGCGCCGACTGGTCCTTACGCCTGGCTTGATCTTGAAGTTGGAGGACCAGGAAGTCATACCGGGCGTCGAAAACCTGCAGGTCCAGCTCGGGATGGATACCGATGGCGATGGGGACGTGGACCGTTATGTGGATGGCAATCACCCGCTGGTGACCCCGGGAGCTCCTGGCTTTGCCCCGAATGGCCGCGTCGTCGCCGTGCGCCTGTGGATGCTGGTTGGCACCCCTGCCGACGATCCGGCCTGGGTGGACGAGCGCCGCTACGCCACGCCAGATGCCGACCTGGGCGATCTGGTCGGGGGCTCGGCCGACTATCCCTCGACCTATCGCCGCCTGCAGATCTCCAAAACCATTTTTCTCAGCAACGAGGGCGCGTAAATGCCGACCCACGCCACGCCTCCCGCCCTGCAGAAGCAGTCTGGTGCCGCCCTCATCATCAGCCTGATTCTGCTGATGGTGCTGACCGTGCTGGCGATTTCCACCATGCGGACGGCGAGCCTGGGTTTGCTCATGGCCGGTAACGCCCAGTACCGGGAAACCGCGTTCAACCTGGCCCAGTCCGGCATTGACGCCGTCCTCCGCCGGGGCGACCCGGGCGTGCTCGGCGACTGCACGGTGCCCACGGCCGATCCCGTGGTGGTCGTCCCGGAACTTGGCGGCCGCTATGCCACGACGACCTGTTACCGGGGCGAGTCCCTCACCCCGGGCAACAGTCTTCCCCGCGTTCCCACCTTCAACTACGAAGTGGCCTCGACCGGGATGACCGATCAGCGGGATGCGCGGGTCCGGCTGGTCCAGGGCTACGCCATCACGGGAGCCTCTGGTCGATGAACGGGCTTTTCCCCAGCCTGGCCGCGACCAGTAGGCCGGGAACCATTATTGGTCTGGCGGCGCTGCTCCTCCTCACCTGGGCGCTGCCCGCCACTGCCTCACTGGGCACCATTGAACAGGCCTATGAGTTGTCCCGCAGGGACGTGCAACTGCCGGGCCGGCCCGAGGGCAACCTGACGGTCCGTCCCTGTCCCACCTGCAAGCCCGTGCTGCTGCGGGTGACTACAGCTACCGGCTGGTTCATTGCCCCGCAGACCCGGAAGGCTGCGGGGCAGCCCGCCCTGCTCGCGGCCTACAAAGCGGCGGCAGCCAACCCGGCCACCCTCGTCTATGTCTATTACGAACCCCAGACCCGGCGGGTGAAGCGGATCGTGCTGGACGTACCAGGCCCGGCCGCGCGCCAAGCCCAGGCAGAAAAGCGATGAGGGCCGTCCTGCGTCTTACAGCCGTTCTGCTGGCCTGCCTGGCCCTGACGGCCCGGGCGGATGATTCGGAGCTGTTCCTGAGCGGCCCGGGTGCGGGAGTTACCCGGGCCAACGTCCTCTTCATCATCGATACCTCCGGCAGCATGGACACGCTGGTGGCGACCCAGGCGACCTACAGCACCAGCCAGACCTTCACGGGTTGCTACGACCGCAACGCGCTGTACTTTTCCAGCAATGCATCGACCCCGCCCTGTGACAGCCCCAACGTCCTGCCAAAGGCGGTCAACCGCTGCGCAGCCTCCAGCCAGCAACTCAACCAGGTGGGCTACTACGCCGACTTTCTCCTGGGCTGGGATGCCAGCCGGGAGCGGTGGGACGTCCTGACGGGAAGCCGCCCGGACGGCGAGGTGGAGTGCGAAAGTGATCGGGGTATCGAGGGCAACGGCTCGGTTAGCCCGGGTTTTGCCGCCAATGGTCCCGATGGGCCCTGGGCCGCGACCGACGCCAGCGAACCGGCCTGGACCACGCAATACACGGTCTACGACGGCAACTGGCTCAACTGGCGCAGTAATCCACCCACGGTGCAGAAAAGCCGCCTCGACATCGTCAAGGAATCGGTCAACGCCCTGGCGGCCGGCCTGGAAGACGTCAACATCGGTCTGATGCGCTTCAACGGCAGTGAAGGTGGCGCGGTAATCGCTCCGCTGACCGACATCAATACGTCCAGGACTGCCTTTATCGCCGCGGTGAACGCCCTGAACCCGGCCGGCAACACGCCCCTGTCCGAGACCCTCTATGAAGCCGCCCAGGTGTTTCGGGGCGCCAACGTGGACTTTGGCAATACGGGCTCCATCCGGAGTGTGGCCGGGTCCCGGGTCGGCAACACGATCACTGCCCCGCTCTACCGTTCGCCCATCACCGAGTCCTGCAGCAAGAACTTCATCATCCTGCTGACGGACGGCGAACCGACCGCTGACGAGGCTGCGGTCAGCAAGATTACTGCCCTGCCGGACTTCGCCTCGGTGGTGGGGACCACCTGCGACGGCACCGGGGAAGGTCGCTGTCTGGACGACCTCGCGGCCTACCTGGTCCGCCAGGACCTGAACGACACACTGCCGGGGCTGCAGAACGTCGTTACCCACACCATCGGTTTCGAAGTGGACTTCCCCCTGCTCGTCAGCACGGCGACCCGGGGCGGCGGCGAGTACCACCTGGCTGACAACACCGCGTCGCTGTCCACGGCGCTGAGCGGCATTGTGCTGTCGATCTTCGACAATGCGGGGACTTTCGCTGCGCCCGCCGTGCCGGTGAATGCCTTTAACCGCAGCCAGAACCTGAATGACGTCTACGTGTCGGTCTTCCAGCCCACGGAGACGGCCCGCTGGATCGGCAACCTCAAGAAGTACCGGCTGTCTGGTGGCCAGCTGGTCGGCAGGGACGGCCGTCCTGCCATCGACTCCGCGACGGGACTCTTCGCCCGGGACGCCTTCAGCTTCTGGTCGGCAACACCGGATGGTGACCGGGTTGCCGAGGGTGGTGCGGCCAGCCGCCTGCCGGCTCCGGCGGTACGGCGCGTGTTTACCAATCTTTCCGGCACTGCCCTCTCCCTGCTCGACCCCGACGATGCTGACCTCCAGGCTGCGCTGGCTGCGGTGCCCGTGGCCGAGCGCGCAGCCGTCGTTGAATGGGCTCTGGGCCGGGACGTGGGGGACGTGGATCAGGATGGGAATGTGCTGGAAGCCCGCCGGGATCTGGGCGATGCCTTCCACGTCCAGCCACTGACGGTGCTCTACGGCGAGACTGTCGACAACCCGGACGCCGCCGTGTTCGTGGCCACCAACGACGGCTACCTGCACTCCTTCGACGCCGCCACGGGGGTCGAGAACTGGGCCTTCGTTCCCGGCCGGTTACTGAATGGTCTCTACCCTCTCTACCGGAATGAGGCTGCTGCGGCGAAGACCTACGGGCTGGATGGCGAGATCAACCTGGTCATCAGGAACGATGACGGTCGTCCGGGGCTGTCGGGCAACGAGCAGGCGATCCTCCTCTTCGGCATGGGCCGGGGCGGCGACGCCGTGTATGCCGTCGACGTGACCGACCCGGCTGCACCCGTGCTGCTCTGGGAGAAAAGCAGCAGTGACAGTGCCTTTGCCGACCTCGGCCAGACCTGGTCGCCGCCGGCGGCTGCGCGGGTCGACATCGGCGGGACCGTCCGGGACGTGCTGGTCTTCGGCGGCGGGTATGACCCGGGCCAGGACAACGGCCCGTTCCGGCAGGACACGGTCGGCAATGCCATCTACATGGTTGACCTGGCCGATGGCAGCCGGGTGTGGAGCGCCGGTAGTGATGCCGCAGTGGGCCCCCACGATCTCGAACTGCCCCGGATGAACTACTCCATTCCCGCCCCGGTGAAGCCGCTGGACCTCAACGGTGACGGCCTGGCTGAGCGCTTTTACGTGGGCGATATGGGCGGGCAGTTGTGGCGCTTTGACATCGTCAATGGCGAATCGGCGGCAACCCTCGTTGAGGGTGGGGTTCTGGCCTCCCTGGGCGGTGCCGCAGTCGCTACGCCCACCGCTGCAGACCTGCGCCGCTTCTATGAAGCTCCCGACGTGGTGCCCGTCATCCTGAACAACAAGCTGCTGATCTCGATCAATATTGGCTCCGGCTATCGGGGCCACCCGCTGGATACCGAGATTGCCGAGGCCTTCTTCTCCGTCCGGGACTTCAACGTATTCGGCGTCATCGACCGGACTGACTACTCCACGTCGCCGGTCTCGGTGAATCAGTTGCTCGATATCACCACTGACCTCGAGCCTGAACTGCCCTTTGCTGCCGCGGGGTGGCAGCTCCGCCTGAACCAGGGCCCCGGTGAGAAGGTACTGGGCGAAGCCCTGACGGTGGACAACACCACGTTCTTCACCTCCTTTGCGCCGGGCCAGACCCCCAGCGAGTGCGTCAGCGGCGCCGGCATCAATCGCCTCTACGCCATCAGTGTCTTCGATGGCCGGCCCCGCACGAACTTCGACAGCGCCGTCGACGCGCCCCTGACTCTCGCGGACCGCTCGCGAGTCCTGAACACAGGGATCCCGGTGACGGATGTGAATCGGCTGAATACGGAGACGGGCCCGACCATCTGCGCGGGCACCCAGTGCCTCACGCCGGAAGACATGGCGCGGCTGCCGCGGCGCGCCGGGACAAAACGCACCTACTGGTTCCAGCGTGAAGGCCCTTAGTCGACCCCTCGGTAAAGGCTTCACGCTGGTCGAACTCATGATCGTCGTGCTGATCATGGGCATCCTGGCGACGGCCAGCGTGGCGGGCTACCGGCAATACGTCCAGCGCGCAGACCGGGTGGACGCCACCACTGCCCTCCTCCGGGTCTCAACCGCCCAGGAGCGCTTCTATCTGCAGAACAACCAGTACGCGACCACCGCTGCAGAACTGGCCGACCCTCCGCCCGGTGGCCTGGGTACGGCAGAAACCAGCCTTGGGCTGTATGACCTCTCTGTGGCGCCTGCGGCGGACGGCGCCACGGTGGGTTACACGGCGACCGCCACAGCTTCAGCCAGCGGCTCCCAGCGCGACGATGACGACTGCCAGGTCTTCACCATCGACCAGAGCGGCAAGCGCAGTGCCAGCGACTCTGCTGGCACCAGCAGCGCCGCAGTCACTGCCCGCTGCTGGCGTTAGGCCCGCTGCTAGCGCTAGGCCCGCCGTCCGCAGCCGACGATTGCAGTCGCCTGCCTTCCAGAAAGAAGCCGTCAATGAGCAGCAGGATCACGCCCAGCGTGATCGCGGAGTCGGCCACATTGAAGGCCGGAAACGACCAGCGCTCATAGTGAACCAGGATGAAGTCCACGACGTAGCCGTGCTCGAGGCGATCGATGACGTTGCCGATGGCCCCGCCCAGCACCAGAACCAGCCCCAGCGGCACCACCACCCGATCCGGGGGCTGGCGGATGAACCACCAGAAGATGATCCCGCTCACGACCACCGCCACGCCGGTAAAGAACCAGTTCTGCCAGCCTGAGGCATTAGCCAGGAAGCTGAACGCGGCGCCCGTATTGTGCAGGCGAACCAGGTCGAAGTAGGGCAGCACGGGCAGGCGATCAAAGAGCTCGAACGACCCCATGATGAGGCGCTTCGTGACCTGGTCAATGGCGATAACCAGAACGCTGACGAGGAGCCAGAGGAGACTCGGTCTGGGGCTCATACGAAGCTCCGGGTTTCGCCACTGCCGGCGACGTTGCTGACGCAGCGACTGCAGATCTCCGGGTGAGCTGCCACAGAGCCCGTATCGGCCCGATGATGCCAGCAGCGTACGCACTTCGTATCTGCAGCAGGCGCAGCAGCCACCCAGAACTCGCCGCCGGACAGCGCGCCGGCCAATGTGGCAGCCAACGCGTCAGCCGGATGCTCAGCCCCGGCCCGGACCGTAGCTGCCGACGTGATGAAGAGAAACCGCAGTTCTTCGCCCAGCTGTTCCAGCTGGCTGCGGAGCTCGCCATCGGCGTAGATGGTCAGCGTCGCATCCAGGCTGGAGCCTATGGCGCCCGACTCCCGCAAAGCCTCCAGGGCGCGGGAAGCAGGCTCACGAACGGCCAGCAGGCTCGTCCAGTTCAGGGCACCGGGCGGCATTTCCGGGAGTTCGTGCCAGACAGACAGCAGCACGGAGGATGGCCGCTGGCCCGGCAGGAAACGCCAGATTTCCTCCGCGGTGAAGCTGAGTACTGGCGCCAGCCAGCGCACCATGGCCTCGAGGATATGCCACATGGCAGTCTGGGCCGACCGCCTTGGCAGACCACTGCGGGGCGTGGTGTAGAGGCGATCCTTGATCACGTCCAGGTAGAACGCGCCAAGGTCGACGATGCAGAAGTTGTGCAGCTGCTGATAGACCTTGTGAAACTCATAGCCCGCATAGGCCTCGACAATCTCGCCCTGGAGCTGGGCTGTCCGGTGGATTGCCCAGCGATCCACAGCCACCAGCGCGTCGACCGGCACCGCATCCCTCGCGGGATCGAAGCCGTCGAGGTTGCCCAGCAGAAAGCGGGCCGTGTTGCGCATCCGGCGATAGGAATCCGCCATGCGCTTCAGGATCTCCTGGGAAACGTTCATCTCACTGCTGTAGTCGCTGGACGCGACCCACAGACGCAGGATGTCCGCCCCGAGGGAGTTCATCACGGACTGGGGCGCAACGACGTTGCCGAGGGACTTGGACATCTTGCGGCCCTTGTCATCCACCGTGAAGCCGTGAGTCAGGACCGCCCGGTAGGGCGCCGCGCCGTCCGTCGCCATCGCCGTGAGCAGCGAACTCTGGAACCAGCCCCTGTGCTGGTCGGAGCCCTCCAGATACAGGTCAGCTGGAAACCCGATCTCGGGGCGGCTCCGGGCGAGGCAGTGATGGACCATCCCCGAGTCCATCCAGACGTCCATGGTATCGGTGACCTTGTCGTAGTCGGCGGCGGCGGCACCGAGCATTTCCGCCGGATCCAGGTCGAACCAGCCGTCGATGCCCTGCTGCTCCATGCGCCGGGCAACCGCCTCGATGAGCTGCAGGGTGTCCGGGTGCAGCTCGCCGGTCTGCCGATGGATGAACAGCGGAATTGGCACGCCCCAGGTCCGCTGCCGGGAAATGCACCAGTCCGGCCGCCCCGCGACCATCCCCTCTATACGTTCCTGCCCCCAGGCGGGGAACCAGCGCACGCCAGTGATGGCCTTAAGGGTCGCTTCACGGAGGTGATTCTGGTCGAGACTGATGAACCACTGGGGCGTGGCCCGGAAGATCAGCGGCGTCTTGTGACGCCAGCAGTGCGGGTAACTGTGCTGGAACTTTTCCGCGTGCAGCAGCTGACCTTTCTCCCGCAACAGTTCGACGATGCGGCCATTGCCCTCAGTGATGTGGACACCCGCCAGCAGCGGCGTGCCGGGCACATAGACGCCCCGGCCATCGACGGGGTTGTCCACGGGCAGCTGGTAACGCAACCCGGACTGGTAGTCGTCCTGGCCGTGGGCCGGCGCCGTGTGCACCGCGCCGGTGCCAGCATCCAGCGTCACATAGTCGGCCAGGATCACCGGGACGTCCCGGGCATAGAACGGGTGCCGGAGCGCGAGGCCCGCCAGCGCCGCCCCCTGGAAGTGCGCGAGGGTCTCGGCTCCGCGGGCGCCATAGCGCATCAGTGCGGCCTCTGCGAGACCTTCGGCCAGCACCAGTACAACCGGTCCGGCGTCGAGCTCCGCTCTGACGAGCACATAGGGCAGCTCGCCACCCAGGGCCACCGCCTGATTGGCAGGCAACGTCCAGGGCGTGGTGGTCCAGATGGGGATCGAGACAGCGGCGCCAGGCGCCAGGCCAAGACGCTGGTAGAGAGCTGCCGCATCCACCACGTCGAAACGGGCATCCAGGGCGATGGAAGTCTTGTCGGCATACTCGACCTCTGCCTCAGCCAGGGCTGACCGGCAGTCGAGACACCAGTGCACAGGCTTGTAGCCCCGGAGCAGGTGGCCGTTTTCGATGATCCGGGCGAAGCCGCGGATCTGCTCAGCTTCGAAGCGGGGGTCCAGCGTCAGGTAGGGACGATCCCAGTCACCGAGCACACCGAGGCGACGGAAATCCCGACGCTGGCTGTCCACCTGCTGCAGGGCGTATTCCCTGCAGGCCTTGCGGAACTCCGTGGCGCTCAGCTTCTCGCCCACCTTGCCCAGCTTCTTCTCCACCTGGTGCTCGATGGGCAGTCCGTGGCAGTCCCAGCCCGGGATATAGGGCGCATCGAAGCCCGACAGGGTCTTCGACCTGATGATGATGTCCTTGAGGACCTTGTTGACCGCGTGGCCAATATGGATGTCGCCATTGGCGTAGGGCGGACCGTCGACGAGCAGGAAGCGCGGCCTGCCGGCAGTGGCCCTGCGGATCTCGCCGTAGAGGTCCTGCGCGTTCCACTCCGCCAGCATCTGGGGCTCCCGTTTCGCCAGATCGCCCTTCATCGGGAAGTCCGTGCGGGGGAGGTTCACCGTGTCCTTGTAGTCCGTCACTCGTTGGTCCCTTTATCAGCAAGCAGTCGGCGGGCCTCGGCCGCATCCAGCTCCATCTGCCGGCGCAGCGCCTCGAGATCAGCAAAACGGGTCTCGTCCCGCAGGCGGGCGACAAAATCCACGCCGAGCTGGCGGCCGTAGAGGTCGCCGTCGAAGTCGAAGACATGCACTTCCAGCAGGGCCTCGACACCCGCCACCGTGGGCCGTGTGCCGAGGCTGGCCACGCCATCCCGGGCGCCCGTCTCGATACCGTGCACCCGGACGGCGAAGATACCGCTCAGGGGGCTCACGAGTCGCTGCAGCCGGAGGTTCGCGGTGGGGAACCCCAGCTGCCGGCCCAGCTGCTGCCCGCGGCCAACCCTGCCCACCATCCGGTAGGGTCGACCCAGCAACTGCCCTGCCGTGGAGAGGTCACCGGCGGCGAGGGCCTGACGGATCGCCGTGCTCGAGACCCGCAGGGCACCCACCGTGACACTCCCGACCTGCTCCACACCAAACCCATGTCGCTGCCCGCCCGCCTGCAGGTGGGCCAGAGTGCCGGCCCGGCCCTGGCCAAAGCGGAAATCATCCCCTACCACCAGATGCCGGACGCCCAGCAAGCCGACCAGCAACTGCTCGATAAACGCCTCGGGAGACAGTTCCTGGAGGCGCTGCTCGAAGGGGGGGCAATACAGGTGATCGATGCCCAGGGAGCGGAGAACGAGGAACTTTTCCCGCAGGCGCATCAGGCGAGCCGGCGGCTGCTGTGGACTCATGACCTCCTGAGGCGTGGGCTCAAAGCTGAAGACCAGCGAGGGCAGGCCGCTGGCAGCCGCCTCATCCCGCACCCGGTCAAGTATCCGGCGGTGCCCGAGGTGGACCCCGTCAAAAACCCCGATGGTTCCCACGCATCCGGACGGTACCGCTTGAACTCCTGGCCGGGGCCGGCGGAAAACATGCATGGGATCAAGCGCGCCAAAAGCGGGGATTATAAGGTCGGCCGACTACAAGTTTCGCAGCCGCATATCGGTGGGACGCAGGCCCACGGCAAAGAGTGCCGCGAAATAGGCCAGGGCCGCACCACCAACGGCTGCTGCGAGCCAGAAGCACCGAGTCAGAAGGTCCGCGGCCAGCCAGTCAGGGGTGGCCGGGATGGCAGACAGCAGCAGCACAGCCATGACGCCGGCCGCCACGGCAACCCGCACCAGAAACGACCCCCAGTCGGCCCCTGGCTTCAGGACCCCGGACCGCCGCAGTCCCCGATACAGCAGGGCCGAGTTGATGAAGGAACCCAGGGACGTGGTCAGCGCCAGCCCCGCGTGGGGCGCCTCCCAGCCGGCCAGTGCCCAGGGCACTACCAGCAGGAGGTTAAGGACCATCGTCGAGCCCAGCGCGATCAGGCCGACGCGAACTGGCGTCGCAGTGTCCTGGCGGGCGAAGTAGCCGGGGGCGAGGACCTTCACCATCGTGAAACCCATCAGGCCGGCAGAGTAGGCAATGAGACTGTAGCTGGACTGTTCGACGTCCCGAATGCCGAACTCGCCGCCGTAAAAGAGCGTGGCCAGCAGCGGCCCGGACAGCAACATGAGGCCGAGACTAGCGGGTGTGACGATCAGGATCACCAGGCGCAGCGCCCAGTCCAGGGTGTTGCCAAAGTCATCCGTCGCCTGCGCCGCGTGCTGGCGGGACAGATTGGGCAGCATCACGGTGGCGAGGGCGATACCGAACACCCCCAGCGGGAACTCCATGATGCGGTCCGAGTAATACAGCCAGCTGATGCTGCCGGTCACGAGGAATGACGCAATGAGTGTGTCGAGCAGAATGCTGATCTGCGCCACCGAGGAACCGAAGAGTCCCGGCACCATCAGCCTGAGGATCTTGCGCACACCGGGGTGTTTCCAGCCCCACCGGGGCAGCGGCAGGAGGCGGATGCGCGCGAGGGAAGGCAGCATGCACAGCAACTGGACGACGCCGGCGGCAAAGACCCCGGCCGCCAGCGCCATGCCGGGCCGTGCGTAGAGGGGTGCGACCCAGACTGCGAAGATGATCAGCACCACGTTCAGCATCACGGGCGAGAACGCCGCTGCCACATACCGGTGATAGGTGTTGAGGACGCCACCGGCCAGCGCAGCCAGTGACACGAACAGCAGGTAGGGAAACGTCCAGCGCAGCATGTCCACGGCCAGCGCAAAACGCCCCACGTCCGCACCGCTGGTGCCACTCGCGAAACCAGGGGCAAAGACGCCAATGAAGACCGGGGCAGCAATCGCCCCCAGGGCCGCGAGGACCGACAGCATCACCCCGAGCGTCCCGGCGGTGCGACTGACCAGCTCCCGAACCTCCGCATGGTCCCGGGACTGGTCGTACTCGGCAAAAACCGGCACGAAGGCCTGGGAGAACGCGCCCTCGGCGAAGAACCGCCGGAAGATATTGGGAATCCTGAACGCCACGAAGAAGGCGTCCATGACCAGGGAGGCACCGAAGTACCGGGCAAAGACGATGTCCCGGACGAGGCCGAGAACCCGCGACAGCAGGGTCCAGGCACCCACCGTGCCGGTGGACCGGAGCAACTTCCGGCCGCTCGGGCCAACGGGCTGATTAGAGGGCAGGGGCGATTCAGTCATGCGGGCGCCAGTCTACCGACCTTGACTTACCCGGGGTTAAACCTGAAGAATACCCGCCCGTCGCGGCCTTCCGCGGCTCCCACCTCAGCAAGACCAGTCTGGAAATACCTGTGGCGAACACCAAGTCAGCAGCCAAGCGCGCCAAACAAGGCGAACGTCGTCGTCAGCACAATGTGGCCCTGCGCTCACGGATGCGCACCGCCATCAAGAAGGTGGTCAAAGCCATCGAGGCGGGTGATACGGCAGAAGCCGCCAGCGCTTTCAAGGCCGGTGCCGCTGAGGTCGCCAGCATGGTGAACAAGGGCCTCACGCACAAGAACAAGGCTGCCCGGCACAAGAGCCGCCTCAACAAAGCCGTCAAAGCGCTCGCCACCAAAAAGAAGAAGTAGGAGCGCCGACCGGCGCGGTCCCCGCTTCAGGCGCCATCTCCTCCCTCATCTGGAACGTCAGTTGCCCCGGTCGGGGCTTCTGCAGCCGCCAGTGCCTCCAGCCGCACCATCAGATCCTGCGTCAGCCGCGTGGTACCAGCACTCGTCAACGCGCTGATCCGGTAAACCGGTGGGCCTTCACCCGTCCGGTCCAGTCCCAGTGCGGCGCACACGGCAGCCTCCATCTGGGCTGCTTCAGCCTCGCTCACCAGGTCCGTCTTGTTCAGGACGAGCCAGCGCTCCCTGGCCGCGAGTTCCGGACTGAACCGCTGAAGTTCACCGACCACCGCCACGGCGTCAGCGGCGGGATCACTGCCATCGAAAGGTGCCAGGTCAACGAGATGAACCAGGAGTCGCGTCCGTCCCAGATGCCGGAGAAAGCGGGTGCCAAGACCTGCTCCATCGGCAGCCCCCTCGATGAGGCCGGGAATATCCGCCATGACAAAACTGCGCAGGGGTCCGACCGACACCACGCCCAGGCCGGGATGGAGGGTAGTGAACGGATAGTCCGCCACCCGGGGTCGGGCGGCCGACACGGCCCGGAGCAACGTGGACTTGCCGGCGTTCGGCTTGCCCAGCAGCCCCACGTCAGCCAGGAGGCTCAGCTCAACCTTCAGGGTGCGGCTTTCCCCGGGAGTGCCGGGGGTGGACTGGCGGGGTGCCCGATTGACGCTGCTCTTGAAGCGTGTGTTGCCCCGCCCGCCCTCGCCTCCAGCGGCCACCAGCAGGCGCTCCCCATCCCGGGTGAGATCACCGAGCAGTTCGCCGGTGTCGGCTTCGACAACCCGGGTGCCGGCGGGCACCAGTACCTCCAGGGATTCGCCACAGCGGCCAGTACAGTCTGAACCCGAGCCACCCTCGCCGCTCTTCGCAGCGAAGCGCCGGTTCACGCGAAAGTCCGCCAGCGTGTTCAGCGCACGACTGGCCACCAGCCACACGCTGCCGCCGTCACCGCCATCACCACCGTCCGGCCCGCCCCGGGGAATGAACTTCTCCCGCCGGAAACTGACACAGCCAGGACCACCGTTCCCGGCAGCCACGCGGATGGTGGCTTCATCGACAAATTTCATGGTGGCAACTTCCTCTGCTGTGCCTCAGGGTCCATTGGGGGAACCTAGAGACGAAAAACCCCGCATGCGCGGGGTCTTCCTTAAGCCTGAGCCCTGAATCTAGGCCGTAGCAGTGGCGGCCGCAGAAATGACGTTCACGACCCGCCGGCCGGCCGCACCCTTGACCTCAAAGAGAACCACGCCATTCGCCTTGGCGAAGAGGGTGTGATCACGGCCAAGACCCACGTTCTTGCCCGGGTGATACTGCGTACCGCGCTGGCGCACGAGAATGTTGCCGGCAATCACTGTCTCGCCGCCATACTTCTTAAGGCCGAGACGCTTTGATTCAGAATCGCGGCCGTTACGAGTACTGCCGCCTGCTTTCTTATGTGCCATGACTTAAATCCCTCGAGGTTAGTTTCAGGCGCCGCCGGCGATGCCGGTGATTTCCACCAGGGTAAACGCCTGCCGGTGACCGTGCATGCGCTTGTAGGTCGTCCGGCGCTTGAATTTGATGACGGTGAGTTTGTCGTGACGATCCTGTGCGACAACAGTGCCGGTAACCTTGGCACCGGAGATCAGGGGCTTGCCCACCTGGACCGTGGCGCCTTCGCCAACCATCAGGACCTCGGCGAACTCGACGGTGTCGCCGGCAGCCGCATCGAGTTTCTCGACTTTAACTTTTTCGCCCTGGCTGGCGCGGTACTGCTTGCCACCGGTCTTGAACACTGCGTACATCGGATTATTCCTTGAAGGTCTGGTCCCGGTGGCTGTCCCGGGTGGGGGCTGAACACAACCCCTCGAAAAGCCGACGAATTCTAGAGGGTTAGCTACCGAGAGGCAACCTCTGCGTCGCACCCACCCAAGCCACCCAGAAGCGCGTTCAGACGCCCGGCGAGGCGGACGCCGGCCATTATGAGGCGCTGGTCGACGATGGCGCGGGCCCGCTCCAGGTAGGCCGCCGGGAGGGCCACGGGCAGCCCCCGCGGGTCTGGGTAGCCATAGACCTGAGGCCGGAGCGCCTGGCTCTCCCGGGCCCAGTCGACGGGACTTGCCAGCAGCCAGCGCCGGCGTTCAGCGGCCGGCGGATCGGGGAGCAGAAATGCCCGTTCCCGGGTGTTCCGGGTGCCAGCTGGTGCCAGTTGCTCCCCGTCCCAGACCGCGTGGAGATTGGTCATCCGGCCTGCCAGCACCACAGGAATGAGGTTGCCGCCCCGATCGCTGGCACGGCCCACGTGCAGGGGCTGGTGCAGATCGACGACGAAGTGGACAACAAAGCGCAATGCCTGGCCCCGGCGCCGGTCACCCAGGGACGTATCGGCCAGTTCCTGCTCGAAGCGCTCGAGAGCGACCAGCACATTATCCGGATTCTGGCGGGCGGCCCGGGCGATGGAGCCGTGATCGCTCACATTGAGGTAGTGCCAGGGCTTCGTGTGCTCCCACTCGGGCAGCCGGCGAATCCAGTCGGGCCAGAGCCCGGCGTCCGCCAGTGGCACGCCGGCCAGCAGCGGCTGGAGAGCGGCCCGGGTTTCAGCGCAGAGGTGCTGTTCGGCAATGTGCCCAGCGACGCGGTGACCAGCAGGGCCGAAGGCACGGGCTGAAAGCGACGCCAGCAGTGCGGCAATCAGCAGCGCCGTGGTGACCACATGGTGTACAGAGCGCCGCATCGCGGGCATTATTCTTCTTGTAATGCATCTCGTCCAACCGGAATTCCCACGATTTGACCTGGAAGCCGTGCGCGCCCTGCTGGGCGACGACTGGCCGGCAGTGAATCGGGAGATCACGGCGCGCCTGCGCAGCGACGTGGCCCTGGTAAACAGCGTCTCCCACTACATCGTGGGCGGTGGGGGCAAGCGTCTGCGGCCCCTCATCACCCTCCTCGCTGCCCGGGCCTGCGGCTACCGCGGCGACCGGCACATCATCACGGCCGCCATCATCGAGTTCATTCACACCGCCACTCTCCTCCATGACGACGTGGTGGACGCGTCCGACCTGCGCCGCGGCCAGGACACGGCCAACAGCGTCTTTGGCAACGAAGCCAGCGTGCTCGTGGGTGATTTTCTGTACTCACGGGCCTTCCAGCTGATGGTCCAGGTCGGCCAGATGCGCATCATGGACGTGCTGGCCGATGCCACGAACACCATTGCCGAAGGCGAAGTCCTGCAGCTGATGAACTGCAAGGACCCGGAGACCACCGAACAACGGTACATGGACGTCATCTACCGAAAGACCGCCCGCCTCTTCGAGGCCGGCGCCCAGATCGGCGCCATCCTGGCGGACCAGACCCGGGCGGTCGAAGAAGCCCTCGTGGATTACGGGCGGGAACTGGGCCTGGCCTTTCAGCTGGTGGACGATGCGCTGGATTACAGCGCTAACCCCGGCGAACTCGGCAAGCAGGTGGGCGATGACCTTGCTGAAGGCAAGCCGACGCTGCCCCTCATCTACGCGCTGCAACGGGGCTCGCCGAAGGAACAGGTGATGATCCGCCGGGCGATCGAGCGGGGCGGCCGGGAAGACATCCGCGCCATTCAGGCGGCCATCCAGTCCACCGGCGCCCTCGCCTACACGGCGTCCAAGGCCCGGGACTGCGCGGCGCGGGCCCGGACCGCGCTGGGCCCCGTGCCCGATTCCCCCTTCAAGACCGCCCTGAACGACCTGGCGGACTTCGCCGTCGAGCGCCGTTACTGACGCCATCCGCTGCCCGCGTATACAATGGCCGCCGCTGCGGGCAAGCCCCGCAGATCGAAACCCGTTCGGGGTGTAGCTCAGCTTGGTAGAGCGCTTGCTTCGGGAGCAAGAGGTCGCAGGTTCGAATCCTGTCACCCCGACCAATCACGCCCAACAACAAAAAAGCCCCGGCCGCTGTCGCGACCGGGGCTCGTTTTTGGCGTTGGACGACCCAGGGCTTACTTCGGTGCGTCGCAGTCCGTGCGCTTCAGCACCACCCGCCGGTTCTGGGCGCGGCCTGCCGCGGTCTTGTTGTCCGCAAGCGGCTCGCTCTCACCCGCCCCGGAGGCGGCCAGCCGGCCCACCGCAATGCCCTTCCCTTCCAGGTAGGTCGCCACCGACTGGGCCCGGCGCTCCGACAGCTTCTGGTTGTAGGCCTCGGCACCGGAACTGTCCGTGTGGCCCACCACCGTGCCGGCGACAAACTTCAGCCGCGTCAGGTTCGTGGCCACTTCGTCCAGCGTTACCTTGTCCGCGTCGGTGAGTTCCGCCGAATCCAGCTTGAACTGCACCTGGCGCGTCACGTCGCAGGAGCAGCCCTGGGGTCCTACCCGGTCGCCCTTCGGCGTCTCCGGGCACTGGTCGCTCGGGTCGATCACCCCGTCGCCATCGCTGTCCGCCGGTGCTGCCGGCGGCGGCGGGGCCGCCACAGCGGCAGCTACCACCGGGGCCGCTGCCGCGACGGGTGCTGCCTTGCTGCCCAGGGCCACACTAAACCCGACATTGACGAAAAGATCCGTCAGGCTGTCATCGGCATCCTGGTAGCGCCCGAGCACTTCTGAACGCAGGGAGAGGCGGCTGCCCCAGAGGCGGGTCAGCACGCCCACGCCCGCTTGGGCCTGAAAGTCGTCACTGTCCGAGCCGTCGACCTGGGTATTGACGACGCCGAGGCCTGCCAGGATGTACGGGGCAATACGCCCCTCCCGGTTGTAGATGTTCATAAGGTTGGCGCTCAGGGCCGTCTGGTCCTGATTGGGAAAGGACCCGCCGCCCGCGGCACCGTCTTCGCCGTCCAGGCTGAGGCTCTGGAAGTCGAGTTCGATATTGAAGTGCTCGCTCAGGGCGTAGCCGAAGCCGCCGATACCGCCGACCACTCCGTCTTCCACATTCCGGTCGTTGTCCGGATCAATGTAGGTGGCAAGACCCTTGATGTAGGCCTGACCCACTTCTTCGGCTGCCTGAGCGACCGCATGGCCCAGCAACAGCGACGCGCCGAGGGCGGTGACGGTAAGCGCCTTACTTCGCAGCATTTGGCTTCGCAACATGTGTTTTCCCCTGAGAGAGTGTTTCTTCTGGCTGCCCGCGGAGCAAGCCACGCCGCGTGGTGCAACAACTTAACGCAGCCCGGAGCGCTTGGCTATGGCCGCTTCTGGTGTCGCCCGCCTGCAACACCCGGTCCGGAGCCCGCCCACCGGGAAGCGTGATCTGCTTCACCGCCCGGACCGGGGGCCGTCCTTATGCTCGACCCTCACCAGAGTCACCCCGGATAACCGCACCATGCACGCTGCCCGCCCGGTCACCGCCGCAAGCCGCCAGACAGGCTTTTCCCTGGGGGAACTGCTGGCGACGCTGGCGGTAGTGGGTGTGAGCCTGTCCCTCGTGGTCCCCAGCCTGGACAGCCTGACGCGGAGCAATCAGCGGGCCGCGGCGATCAACGAACTGGTGGCCACACTGCACCTGGCCCGGAGCGAGGCCATTACCCGCAATGCCCCCATCGCGGTGTGCCCCAGCGCCGACGGTCGCTCCTGCGCCCGGGTGGCCTGGGAGACCGGCTGGATCCGATTTGTGGACAGCAACGGCGACTTCCGGCTGGACGCGGGCGAGACCGTCCTTGGCGCGACCTCCCAGCTGACCGGGCTGCAGATTCGCACTGACGTTTTCGACGCGGCCTTTGGCTACGAACCCACCGGTCGGGTGGCCGCACCCGGTGGCGGGCCGGGTGGTGGGGATTTCACCTTCTGCGCCCAAGGCAGCAGCCTTGCCGGGCAGGTGATCTCCGTCTCCGCCCTCGGCCAGCCCGTGCGGGCCGACCGCCACGCCGACGGCCGGGAGCCCGACTGCTCCGTCACCTGATCCGGGGGGCAGACCGCCCTGACCGGCAGCACCTCGACTTCCACCCCTGACTACCCCTCGGACGGCAGACCAACGGTCTTGCCTCTGCACCCCCGGGCGCGGTAGGGTTCACGCAATACCAATAAGGCATACCCACCGCCCTCTGGGGGAGGTTCTGGTTCTGGGTTTTGTCTCGCGTCAGGTCTGGAGCAGTCCGTCAGCCACCTACTTGCAGGCGGCAGGGGCGCCAGGCGCCGGGGGAAAAATGCATAACCCGCCCGCTTTGTTGGCTAACGCCTTGGCGCATAACGCTGTTGTGGCCAGGGCCCCGTTATCTTTTGGAGGATTGCCGCAATGAGGAAGCTAAGAGCTGCAGGGAGAGCCGCAGGAATTTTCGCTGCGGGCGCGTTGGGCCTTTCCCTGGTAGCCAGCGGGCCGGCCAGCGCCGCCGCGACTACTTACGTCATCGACGGCACGTTCTCTGGAGTGCTCTACGCCTGCACCCAGATCACCTTTGCCTTCAGCGGCTCGGACTGCAGCTACGGCCGGAACCGGCCGGCGGCCAATGGCACCTGGCTCGGGCCCCTCTTCGGTGGCGGCAACTACCCCAAGGACAGCCCCCAGGCCGCACTGACCTATATTCCCACCTCGGGCGACAACGTCCCCCAGGGCTCCTCGGCCCAGGCCAACTTCATTCCCGCCACGCCGGACGGCAAGCTCAATGCGCCGCTGGACGGCGAACTGATCATCGACGACAACGGCACTCCGGGTGACCCCACGGACGATATCGTCAGTGGCTCCTTCACCATCGGCGCCCTGGCCCGCAACGTGCCCACCGGCCAGTTCACCCGGGCGGTCCAGCAGTGGACCACCATGGACAACACGATTGTTCCGACGCCGGTCAACCCGACGGCCACCGTGGCCAATGGGGCGGGCGGCGTGGACTACGTGGTGGGCAGCCGGGGCTTCCCGACGCCCCGCTGCTACCGCTTCAACGCCGCCAACTGCTTCCCGACCGAAGACGCCATGCCGGACTTTGGCGATGCCCGGTTCTGGGGCCCGATTCCCCCGGCCGGTTCGGTGGGCATCGAGCGCTCAGGCATCCTGGGTGACCCCGCCTTTGTCCCTGTCCAGCCGCCGCCCGTGCTCCCCACGGGCAATGTGGGTGCCAGAACCACGGCAATTTTGAACGGTGCCTCCTGCACGACCAATAACGGCTCCGTCGACGACTGCGCCGTCAGCTCCCTGATCTGGGGCGCGGGTGAGGACGTCGGGTTCGACAACCTGATCATGAAGATCTCCACCAACAGCTCGGGTCAGATCACCTCGGCTCTGGTGTACTGGACGCAGGAGTACTTCATCGGTGCCTTCAGTGACCCGGTCCTGGAGGTCGGCTACAACAATTCCGTCGCCGCCAGCACGATCAACTTCACGGGCCTCGCCGAAGGTCTGGGCCCCAACGCCCGGGATTTCGCTGCCAGCGTCATTGAGGACAGCGTCACCAATTCCCTGAATGCATCGGGCAATTGCGTGAACTTTACGGGTCCGGTAACCGTCAGCGTTGACACCCCGCCCACCCTGGGTACGGCGACAGTCGTCGGCTCCGTGCCCACGCAGACGATCAACTACAGCTCGACGGGTGGTGTGGGCACGGACACCCTGGTGTACCGCTGCACGAGCGGCGCTGAGACCAACGATGGCACCATCACCATTACGGTTGCAGCCGATACCAGTCCCCTCGCCCCCAACGGCCCGATCTCCATCTCCACCCAGGGCGCGGCCCCGGGCCCCGGGACGGCCGGCAACGTAAACTTGGCCCTTCTCCCCGGCTATGCGGCCGGCAACCTGCCCAGTGTGGTCACGATCAGCGGCCCACCCGCTGCTGGCACGGGCACCGCAACGGTGGGGGGGAGCCCGACTGCACCGACGATCACCTTCACACCCAGCGCCTCGCCGCCATTCTTTACGGGCACCGCGACGATTGGCTACCTCATCACGGATAACGACTCGGACGTTTCCTCCCCTGCCGGCGTGATTACGGTGACGATCCCCAACGTGTCGCCGGCCATCCAGGACGGCACCATCACGACGGAGCAGAACCGGGCCAGCACCGCCCAGGCCCTGGCCATCACGCCAGGGAACGGCACGATTGCCCAGGGCTTGGTGGCGGTAACCACCAATGCCAGCAACGGCAGCTGCACCATCACGGGAACGACTGCTGCGCCGACGCTGACCTACACCCCCGCTGCGGATTACTCGGGGCCGGACAGCTGCGTGGTGACCGCCACCGACGGCGACGGCTCCACCGACACGGGCACCTTCAGCATCACCGTGAATGCGGTGGACGACGCGCTCAAGCTGCCCGGTGGAGGCAGTGCGGTGGACCTCTGGAGCCTGTCGCTCCTGGGGGCCCTGCCGCTGTTGCGGCGCCGTCGCCGGGCTTGAGCCTTCGACCAACGTGACGAACCAAAGCCCCCGCCAGCTGGCGGGGGCTTTTTTTTGCCCCGCTGCGGTTGCAGTGTCAGGAAACCATGCAGAGCTTTTACCGGCCAGCCATCCCGCCAGCAGCGCCCTCAGCCTGGGTGCAGCGCTTTGCTGAACTCATTCCAGTCGGTGGACCCGTCCTGGATGTGGCCTGCGGGACGGGTCGCCACGCGCGGCTCCTGGCTGCTCGGGGCCACCCGGTGACGGCCGTGGACATCGACGGCGACGCACTGAAGACAATGACCGGTCAACCAGGCATCGAGGTCCTGCAGAAGGATCTGGAAATCTCCCCCTGGCCCTTCGGGCCGGCGAGTTTCGCCGGCATCGTGATCACCAACTACCTGCACCGGGCCCACTTTCCGGCCCTGGCCGCGACGCTGCGGCCAGGGGGTGTGCTGATCATCGAGACCTTCGCCGCCGGCAACGAGCGCCTGGGGCGCCCCCGGAACCCGGAGTTTCTCCTGGCCCCCGGCGAACTTCTGGCGGCCCTGGGCGGCTCGCTGCAGGTGGTCGCCTACGAACACGGGACCGAAGAGTCTCCCCGGCCTGCTGTTCGCCAGCGACTCGTCGCCGTACGACAGGCAGAGCCGGTGGCGCTGCCTGCACCGCGCCCGTAGGAGCGCCTTTAGGCGCGATGCCTATTGATCGCGCCTAAAGGCGCTCCTACGGGCGGCCCGCCATGATGCCGCCGTGGAGCGTCACACCCTCCGTCGGCTTCGAGGTCCACAGCTGTTCTGCAAAGCGGGGAATCGCCATGGCGGCGATCGGGAAGCACTCGACCAGCTGGGAAGGCTTGCCCGGAATACCGTCCAGGGCGTAGCAGAAAAACTCCATGCCCTTGCGCTCCACGGTGTTCCAGAAACCGCGGATGGACTTCTCGCTGGAGGACACCGAACCGTCCGCATTGAAGTAGGTGTCGAAACGCACCTCGCCGGCTGGAGTCTCCATGCGGTACCGGGTCGTGTTGGTCATAAGGTGGTTGAAGAAGCTCGGGTAGCGCTCGGCCAGGGGTTTGGTGCGATCAATCGTCGCCGTGGCGCTCGCCGCGGCGGGCCTGGGCCAGTCGGCCGCCCCTGTCTCCAGCAGCATGAAGGAGATGAGCGCCGTGCGGTCGGCTGCCGGCACCGGCTCAGGGATCAGCATCCGCGTGCCGGGAATCAGTTTCTCCGGCCCGGCGACGAACTCCCAGACCCGGGGCACGTCCCAGCTAAAACCGGCGCTACTGAGAGCGGGCGAGGCAGCGAATCCCGGGCTGGTGCCGGCCTTGCGGCCGATGAGGCCCCAGAGATTCGGGCCCAGCAGATTACTGCCCCCGTCCGCCAGCGTGTGGCAGGCACTGCAGCGCTGGAGAAACGCCGTCCGGCCCTTCTGGTAGTCCGCGGCGACCAGCTGGTCCCGCGTGGGAATCGCCTCGGCGAGGCTGAGGCCGCTGTGCAGGCTGCCCAGCACGCCACTGAGCAGAAGAGGAAAGAGCAGTGAGCGGTGCATGGCTGAATCACCAGTGGCGGGAACCGGCGGGATTATCCCCCGGTCTGGTCGCGGTCGCCAGATTCAGCCGCGGCGCTGGTCCGCAGACCGGGCTGGTCTGGCGGTTGGGGACGAGGCCAGCAGGCCAGCGATGCCCTGGGACAACAAGGCCGGCTGCCCCACAAAGTAGCCCTGGGCCCAGGTGATGCCCAGTTTGCCCAGCAGGCTTAAGGTCGCATCGTCTTCGACAAACTCAGCAACCGTATCCAGCCGCATCACCCGGGCCACTTCGGCGATGGCGGCCACCATGGACTGGGACACGACGTTGTTCGACAGGTCCCGGATGAAGCTCCCGTCGATCTTGAGCGTATCCACGGGAAAGAGCTTCAGGTAGGCGAAGGAACTGAGCCCGGTGCCAAAGTCATCCAGGGAGAAGTGGCACCCGGTCCGGCGCAGGGTCTGCATGAAGGTCTGGGCCCGCTGCAGATTGGCCACGGCCACCGTCTCCGTGATCTCGAAGCAAACCATTTCAGGTGGCACCGCGCTGCGCTCGAGCTGCTGCTGCACAAAGCTCAGGAAGGGCTCGCTGCCGAGACTCTGGCCGGAGAGATTGATGGCAAAACGGGCCCCGGCGGCCTGCAACCGGGGCGCATCGCGCCCGATGAGTTCCAGCGTGTTGGCCACGACCCAGCGATCCAGGTCCTCCATCAGCTGGTAGCGCTCCGCTGCGGACAGGAACTCGGCTGGCAGCATCTGCCGACCGTCCTCACCCAGCAGCCGCACGAGGACCTCGAAGTACGGGTGGTCACTGGCGCCGCCATCCGGTTTCACGGCAACGATGGGCTGCCCCAGCAGGGCCAGCCGCCCGCGCTCAATCGCATTGCTGATGTAGCCGACCAGGTGGATGTCATCGAAGCGCTGGACAATCGAAAGGTCAGCGGACTGGTAGATCTCGACCCGGTCCCGGCCCCGATCCTTGGCAGCGGCACAGGCGACCTGGGCCGTTGCCAAGGCACCCCCGTCCACAGAACCGTCCGCCGCCGCCGCTGGCAGGGAAAGATCGCTGACACAGGCAATGCCAATACTGACGGAGGGGCGATAGAGCCTGTCGGCCTGCCCGAAAACCAGCTGACGGAACCGGGCTGCGATCCGCTCGCCAAGCTGCCGGGCGGTTTCCTGGTCGGTGTCCATCAGGAGCGCGGCAAAGCGGTCGCTGGCGATCCGGGTGCTGGCGTGGCCCGCCAGCTCTTCCCGCAGGATCAGTCCGAGACTGGCCAGCACCTGATCGCCTGCCTCCCGACCCAGACTGTCGTTGGCCACGTGCAGCCGGTCGACATCCAGGTACATCAGGGTCGGTGGGTGACCCACGTTGCGAACCATGGTGGCCGTCATCAGCTGTTCGAAGACGGGCCAGGCACTGAGTCCGGTGAGGCCATCGTAGGCCCGGGCCAGAACAGACTCGATATGCGTGACAACGTAGCGTCCCACCCGGGACCGGCGCCGGGCACTGAATTCAGGACCCTTCCAGCCCTGCAGCACCAGCACGCCGATGGCCGTGCCATCGGCGCCCTTGACCCGCGCAGTCCACAGATCGCTGCCCTCCGCTTCTGGAGCAGTACCCTGGTCGTCATTGAGGAGAGACTGGAGTGTGGCCCGGGGCAGTGAGTCGCCATGCAGCAACGCGATGCTCTTGCCAGGGATCAGCACCGCGGCGGTCTGCAGCTGCAGGTAGTGGCGACAGAGGCCCAGGATCCGGCCGAGCATTGCCTGGCAATCGGGGGGGCCCTGGACCGCGCGTTCAACTTCATGGAGCAGGCGTTCTTCCGCCGCCTGGACGCTCAGCTTGCGGTAACTCTCCAGGAGTCGGACCCGAAGACTCAGTTCACGCCCGAGAGTGCGACTGGCGGGCAGGACGAGTGCAGCACAGTCACCCGCGGTCATGGTTGCCGCCCCGGCGGGGAGCAGCAGTACCAGCGCACCCAGTGGTTGCCGCTTCTCATTCAGCAGCGAGACCAGGTAAGCCACGGCGCCCTCAAGTTCGACCCGGGCTGCGGCGGCAGTGGGCGCCGTCAGGAGTGCAGCGAGGACGGCCTGATAGTCGACAGTCAGGCTGACCGGCGGGTTGGGCTCGTCGCTCCAGATGGTGGCGCCGTCCTGGCCATGGCAGTACAAGCCGCTGACCTGCGGCAGAAAGGCACGGAGAAGCGCCGCGTAGTCGCGGAGAACCGTCTCCCCGTCGGTGCTGGCTTCAAGGCCCAAAAGCACGCCTTTGCTGGTCGCTTAACCCCCTGAAAGTGTCGTGGTTTTGCCCTGAGTCGGGCGTGACCCTGCTCCCAGAAACGGCCCTCCGCCCCGGGCCAGGCAGCAGGCGGCCTGCTTTATACTGCCTGCCCGGCAGCCAGTTCCGACCCTGAATGACCCCCCCGAACCCCGTCCTGGACTTCACTCCCGAGATTGAGCGGGAAACCCGCGACCTCTACCAGCGGGTCCGGCATGTCATTCCTGACGTGGAGTGGCCCGTCCACGCGCCGCTGATCTCCGCCATCAACCGGCTGAAGCGCGAGCGCAAGGCCATCATCCTGGTGCACAACTACATGACGCCGGAGATCTTCCACGGGGTCGCCGACTACTCGGGCGACTCCCTGGGCCTGGCCCAGTTCGGTGAGCGCACCACCGCCGAGACCATCGTCATGTGTGGCGTGCACTTCATGGCGGAGACGGCAAAGATCCTCAGTCCTGACAAGACCGTGCTGCTGCCCGACCTGAAGGCGGGCTGTTCGCTGGCGTCGTCGATCACCGCGGCGGACGTCCGGGCCCTTCGTCAGCGGCACCCGGGCGTACCGGTAGTGACCTATGTGAACACGTCGGCCGACGTGAAGGCGGAGTCCGACGTCTGCTGTACCTCGGCCAATGCCGTGCAGGTGGTGGAGTCGCTGGGCGCCCAGGAAGTGATTTTCATTCCGGACCAGTTCCTCGGGAAGTATGTCGCCGGCAAAACCAGCGTCAGGCTGATCCTCTGGGAAGGCGCCTGCGAGGTTCACGAGCGCTTCTCGGGACAGGAGTTGCGGGACTTCCGCGGCATGCACCCCGGAATTCACGTCATGGCCCACCCGGAGTGTCCGCCAGATGTGCTGGCTGAGGCGGATTTCGTGGGCTCCACGTCGGCGATGATCGGCCACGTGGGCAAATTGCGCCCCAGCAGGGTGGCAATGATCACCGAGTGCTCCATGGCGGGTAACGTGGCGGTGGAGTTCCCCGAGATCGAGTTCATTCAGCCCTGCAACCTCTGCCCGCACATGCAGCGCATCACGTTGCCCAAGATTCTGCGCTGCCTCGAGACTCTTTCCCCTGCCATTGATGTGCCTCCCGATGTGGCCCAAAGGGCCCGTCAGGCCCTGGAGCGCATGCTGGCCGTGGGCCTTGGCGCTGCCCGCGACTGATGCCAGACACGCAAAACCCGTGACGCCCTCGGCAACTTTTGACGTCCTTGTCCTGGGGGGCGGCCTTGGCGGACTCTCCACGGCGCTGCGGCTGGCGGATGCCGGACTCAGCGTCGGTGTACTGCGCAAGAAGCCCTCAGCGGAGAGTTCCAGCGCGTGGGCTCAGGGCGGCATCGCGGCCGCCATGGACGGCGACGACACCCCTGCCCAGCACGCCGCGGATACCCTGGTGGCGGGCGCAGGTCTGTGCCGGCCGGCAACCGTTGACTTCGTCACGGGCCAGGCGCCGGCCGCAATCCGCTGGCTGCAAAGCCAGGGCGTGGCGTTCACCGCCCCGGAAACCGACGACCCCGGTGAACTGCACCTGACCCGGGAAGGTGGTCATTCCCGTCGGCGCATCGTGCACGCCGAGGATGCGACCGGCAGGGCAGTCATTGCGGGCCTGGAAGCCCGGGTGGCGGAACACAGCGGCATCCAGCTGCTGGACGACCGGATTGGTATCGACCTCATCACGACCTGGAAGCAGCGGATTCCCGGACCCAACCGCTGCGTCGGCGTCTACGCCCTCAACCGGACGTCCGGGCGGGTGGAAACCATTGCCGCTCGCAGCATCGTTCTGGCGACCGGTGGGGCGTCCAAGATCTATCTCTACACGACGAATCCCGACACCTCCACCGGTGATGGCATTGCCATGGCCTGGCGGGCAGGCTGCCGGGTTGCCAACATGGAATTCGTCCAGTTCCACCCCACCTGCCTCTTTCACCCGCTGGCTAAATCCGAGCTGATTTCGGAAGCCGTCCGGGGCGAAGGCGGCCTGCTGCGCCTGCCGGACGGGCGGCGCTTCATGGACGCCCACGACTCGCGGGCCGAACTCGCCCCCCGGGATATCGTCGCCCGGGCCATTGATGCCGAGATGAAGCGTGGCGGCTTCGACTGCGTGTACCTCGACATCAGCCACAGGCCCGCTGCCGAGATCCTGCATCACTTCCCGAACATCGCCCAGCGCCTCAAGACCTTCGGGATCGACATGACCAGGGACCCGATTCCCGTCGTGCCGGCAGCGCATTACAGCTGCGGTGGCATCGTCACGGATCTCACGGCAGCGACGGACCTTGCCGGCCTCTACGCCGTGGGTGAGTGCACCTGGACCGGCCTGCACGGTGCCAACCGGCTGGCCAGTAACTCCCTGCTGGAGTGCGTGGTGTTCGGCGCCGCGGCCAGCGCACGCATTGTCAGTGAGCTCGCCACAGCGCCCCCACCCCCGACCAGCCTCGTCGCCTGGGACGAAAGCCGCGTCACAGACACGGACGAGCAGGTCATCGTGTCCCACAACTGGGAGGAGCTGCGGCGTTTCATGTGGGACTACGTGGGCATCGTGAGAACCAACAAGCGGCTGGCCCGCGCGCGGCACCGGGTAGATCTGCTGCACGAGGAAATCGCCGAGTTCTACAGCCACTTCCGTGTGACCAACGACCTCATCGAGTTGCGCAATCTCGCCCTGGTGGCGGAGCTGACGATTCTCAGCGCCCAGTCCCGGCAGGAAAGCCGCGGCCTGCACTTCAACCGGGACTACCCCTCTGCCCTCCCGGACCGGGAAGCCCGGGACACCATTCTCATTCCGGGCGGCGCTGCAAGTAGGCGTTCGTAATCCCGGCGAGGCTGGTCGTGCCGGCAAACTGCATCGTGCGCTGCAGTTCGCTGTCGAGTATGGCCAGAACCTTGGCCACGCCCTTCTCGCCGTAGGCACCGAGCCCATACAGGTAGGGCCGGCCCACGCACACGGCAGTCGCGCCCAGAGCCAGCGCCTTGAAGATGTCCGTACCGCGCCGGATGCCACCGTCCATCAGCACGGGGATACGACCGGCCGTGACGGCGACCACTTCCGGCAGGCACTCCAGGGTGCCACGCCCACTCTCTTCCTGACGCCCGCCGTGGTTGGAGACGATGATCCCGTCCACCCCGGCGCGCACTGCGAGTTCGGTATCTTCCCGGGTCACGATGCCCTTGAGCAGGATCGGCAGCCGCGTGTTCGCCCGGAGCCAGTCCACGACTGCCCAGGTGAGCGCAGGGTCGCCGATGCGGGCTGGCCCCTTGTAGCCGGCGAAGTTGCCCATCGCCGGCGGGCCCTTGCCAGTGGCCTGACGCGGGTCGCTGCGGGCAAACCAGCGCTCCCCTTCCCGATTACCCCGGGTGGGGGAATCGACCGTCAGCGCCACGGCCAGACAACCCGCCGCCTCGGCAGCTGCCAGCAGGTACCGCATCAAGCCCTGATCCGGCGACGCATAGAGCTGGAACCACAGGGGCGCAGTGCCAGCCGCCCGGATCGCGCCGATGCTGCTGCTGGTCACAGTCGAGGCGATCAGGAGATGGCCCCGCTCGGAGGCTCCCCGCATGGTGGCGAGCTCACCCTCGGCGTGAATCGTCTCCTGGGCGCCAACCGGCGCCAGCACCAACGGCGACGACAACGCCTGGCCCAGGAGCTTCAGACTGGTATCGATACGGCTGACATCCACGAGACGGCGGACCCGCATCTGCCAGGCGTCGAAGGCCGCCCGGTTGGCCTCCACGGTCCGCTGATCGTCCGCACCATTGACGATGAAATGCCAGGTTTCCAGGTCCAGGGCCTTCTGGGCAGCGCGCTGCATCTGGAACACATCGAGAACCTGATCCAGGGTTTCCGGCACGGCGAATTCCGGACGGGCCAGCGCCCGGCGCGGCAGCAGCAAGCCCGGTGCGAGAAAGCCGGTCGCTGCGATCAGCGGCGACTGGAGCAGAAAGCGGACCAGTTGGCGTCGGGCGGCCAGGACGCGGGCGGATGGTTCGTCCGGGCGGGTCACGGCCGCGGCTTGCCCGAGGGATCACCGCCGTGCCGCTCCTGGTACTGCGCATCGGTCTGGGTACTGAAGGCCTTGAAATCCGGCTGCACGATCTTCTGCCTGAGCACCTTGACGTAGGTGTCCGGCCCGAGGGGACACTGGGCATACAGGATGTGTTTCCAGCCGTCCGGCTTCTTCCGGAAGATGGTGAGGCAGCGATCAAAACCGGCGGTGGGTGGCGTGGGCGGGCCGATGGCCAGATCGATTTCGTAGAAGTGATCAAACAAGGCAAGCGTGAGATCCGGCGCCAGGGCCTTCACGTGGAGGTTGGAGAACTGCCAGCGGAACGCCCGCAGCACCCGCCGGCTGGGGCCCCAGTACTTCTCAATCTCCGGCCAGGTTCTGAAAGGCGTCTCGATCTCTTCCGGGACGTACCAGGGCTCCGGATCATCGGCATCCCAGACATCCTTCAGGCGAAAGAAGTGCTGGCTGTTCCAGATCTCCGCCGTCGTCTTCAGGACGGCATCGATTTCGGTCCAGAGCCGGGTCGGTCCGGTGGCCGTTTCCGCAGCGCCGGGCAGCGCTGCAGCCAGGCCGCCCAGAGCGGCCATCATCTGCAATGCCGTGCGGCGATCGAAGCCGCTCGTGGGTAAATCGGCTGCGACTGGCTGATCATTCATCCGGCGGACACTCCTGCTTCAGGTCACGAGCCAAACATACTGCGCTGGACATAAACAGTGATGGCCGCACCTAAAGTTTCAGGGAAACGGGTTATCCTCTGACCGTTTGGCGGACGGCCCGGTGGCCGGCTGCCGGGAGGGAGTGAGCCGGCATGGCGGTCCGACGATCAGATCTCGAACGGGGCGACGACGAACTCAGGGAGTGGGTCGAGTCCATCGACTCCGTCCTGCGGACTGAAGGTCCCGAGCGGGCGAAGGCCCTGTTCCGTGCCGTGCGGGACTACCTCACGGATGCCCACGTGATCGTCGAGGACGCGACGCTCAACACCCCCTACCGCAACACCATCCCCCTGGAACAGCAACCAGCCTACCCGGGTGATATCGACGTCGAGCGGCGGATCGAGAACATCAACCGCTGGAACGCCATGGCGATGGTGCTCCGGGGTTACGACAGCGGCACGGGGGTTGGCGGGCACATCGGCACCTACGCGTCCGGGGCCACCATGCTTGAGGTGGGCCTGAACCACTTTTTCCGGAGCAAGGGGCCGGACTACGGTGGGGATCTGGTCAGCATCCAGGCCCACTGCTCACCGGGGATCTACGCCCGGGCCTTTCTCGAAGGGAGGCTCTCCGTCACGCAGCTGGAGAACTTCCGCCGGGAACTCCAGCCGGGGGGTGGCCTGTCCTCCTACCCGCACCCCCGCAACATGCCCGACTTCTGGGTTTCGCCCTGCGCCTCCATGGGCCTGTCGACCCCCAGCTGCATCTATCAGGCCCGTTTCGCCAAGTACCTGGAAAGCCGCGGCCTGAAGCCAAAAAACGGCGGCAAGATCTGGAACTTCATCGGCGACGGTGAATCCGACGAACCGGAAGTCCTGGGCACGATCAACATCGCCTCCCGGGAGCAACTGGACAACCTGATTCTTGTCGCCAACTGCAACCTGCAACGGCTGGATGGCCCCGTGCGGGGTAACGGCAAGATCATCCAGGAACTCGAACGCAGCTTCCGCGGCGCCGGGTGGAATGTGATCAAGGTCATCTGGAGCGGCGAGTGGGACTCCCTGTTCGCGATTGACCACGAAGGAGTCCTGCAGGCGCGCATGGAGCAGGCCGTGGACGGCGACTACCAGATGTACTCGGTCTCCAGTGGCCCGGAGGTCCGGGCCCACTGGAACGGTACGGATAGTCGCCTCGCCGACATCATGCGCCACCTCTCTGACGAGGAAATCCGCGGCATCAAGCGCGGCGGTCACGACCAGCGCAAGATCTACGCCGCCTTTGCCCGGGCCATGGAGAGCAATGGCCGGCCCACCGCGATCCTGATCAAGACCATCAAGGGCTACGGCATGCAGGGCTATGAGGGCTCCAATGTCGTGCACCAGAAGAAGAACCTCAACGTGGAGGAGAGGCAGGAAACGGGGCGGCGCCTGGGCATCCCGTTGTCGGACGAAGCGCTGGCCCGGGCGGATTTTTACAGGCCCGCACCGGAGAGCGAGGAACTCCGGTACCTGACAGAGCGTCGCAGGGCGCTCGGCGGCAGCTGGCCCCAGCGGACTGTCAACTGCCCGCCACTCGCCGCGCCGGAGCTCACGCTCTTTCAGGAACAGCTCGCCGGTTCGGGGGACAGACCGCTCTCCACGACCATGGCCTTCGTGCGCATGCTGTCCAAGCTCATGGATCATCCGGGCGTCGGGCGGTACATCGTGCCGATCGTGCCGGATGAAGCCCGCACCTTCGGTATGGAGGCACTGTTTCGCAAGGCCGGAATTTACTCGTCGGAGGGCCAGAAGTACCGGCCGGTGGACAGCTCGACGCTGATGCCCTACCGGGAGGCCACCGACGGCCAGATCCTGCAGGAAGGCATCTGCGAAGCGGGCGCGATGGCCTCGTTCATGGCTGCCGGCACCGCCTACGCGGTGCACGGTGTGCCCACGATCCCCTTCTATATCTTCTATTCGATCTTCGGCTTCCAGCGCGTGGGCGACATGATCTGGAGCTGCGGCGACATGCTCTGCCGGGGATTTCTGCTCGGTGGCACCTCGGGCCGCACCACGCTGAATGGCGAAGGGCTGCAGCACCAGGACGGCCACTCCCAGGTGATCGCCAGCACCGTGCCCAACCTGCTGAGCTACGACCCCGCCTTCGCCTACGAACTGGCGGTCATCGTGCGGGAAGGCATCCGCCGGATGTACGAACTGCAGGAGAACCTTTTCTATTACATCACCATCCACAACGAGAACTACGCGATGCCTGCCCTGGGTGAGGCACCGGCCGACGGCATCATTCGCGGCATGTACCGTTTCTCGGCCAGCCCTCCGGCGAGCAAGCCCGAGCGTAAGGCGCACCTGTTTGGCAGCGGCGCGATCATGACGGAAGTGCTGCGGGCGCAGACGCTGCTGAAGGACCTGGGCGTATCGGCCGACGTGTGGAGCGTGACGAGCTACAACGAACTGTCGCGGGAAGCCCTGCGGGTGGAGCGGGAGAATCTCCTGGCAGGAGGTTCAGCCCATGGCAGCAACCGCAGCCAGCCCTGGGTACAGAAACTGCTGGCCAGGGAGACCGGCGTTTTCATTGCGGCCAGTGACTACATGAAGGCCCTGCCCCTCAGCATCTGCCCCTGGGTACCCGGGCCGTACGTGGTGCTGGGGACGGACGGCTTTGGCCTGAGCGAGTCCCGGCCGGATCTGCGCAACTGGTTTGAGGTGAGCGGCGAGTACGTGGCCTGGGCGGCGCTGGCGGCGCTGGGGGAACAGGGGCTGGTCACCCCGGGAGAACTGGCAGATGCGGCCCAATCACTGGGCATCCGGGCAGATAAGGTGGATCCGGCCTACGGCGGACCCGCAAGCCGCCCAGGGCAGCAATCCCCCGGCAGCGGCCAGTCAGCCACTTAGGACCACACGTTGAGGTGCTCTGTCATCCCGGACGCCTCAGGTATTCTTCCCAGGCCATGACCCCTGCCCCTCTGACCCTGCCCCGCCGCTCCGTCCTGTATGTCCCCGGCAGCAATGCCCGGGCTCTGGCGAAGTCGGCCTCCCTGCCCGCCGACGGCCTGATCCTCGACCTGGAGGACGCCGTCCTGCCGGCGGCAAAACTGGGCGCACGGGCCGCCGTTCTGGCGGCCGTGGCCGCACAACCCTTCGGGCACCGGGAGGTGGTGGTGCGGATCAACGCACTGGATACCGAATGGGGTATGGGCGATCTTCAGGCGGCGGCCCGGAGCGGTGTCGACGGCATATTGCTGCCCAAGGTGGAGGGCGCGGCCACCCTGCTCAAGGCCGCCTACGTTCTGGAGCAGATGGGCGCACCGGACAGCCTGCGACTGTGGAGCATGGCGGAAACTCCCCGGGGCATCCTGAACCTGGATGCCATCGCCCGCTGCACGCCCCGCCTCAGCGTCATCGTGCTGGGCACCGCGGATCTGGGCAAGGCTCTGCGGGTTCCTGAAGTCGCGGGCCGCGCAGCCCTCGTGCCTGCCCTCGCCCACTGCGTGCTCGCGGCTCGCGCCGCCGGTCTTGATATACTGGACGGCGTTCATCCACGCCTGACGGACTTGAGCGGCTTCGAGGCCGAGTGCCTGCAGGGCAGACAGCTGGGATTCGACGGCAAGACGCTGATTCACCCCGACCAGCTTGCGGCCTGTAATGACGCCTTCGGACTCTCGGCCGCCGAGGCGGCCAGCGCAGCGGGGCTCATTGCCGCATGGGAAGCCGCCGCTGCATCCGGCGCGGGTGTGGCGGTTCACCAGGGGCGGCTGGTCGAGCGGCTGCACGTCGAGGCGGCGCAGCGCCAGCTGGCGCTCTATCAGACTATCCACGACCGGGCGATGCCGGCGCAGGCACCCGGAACACGACCGGCTTAGGTATCGGCATGGCAGATTTCACGAAGAAAAACCGGGGCGACTGGGAGGCCCTCGCCGCCCGGGAACTCAAGACCCCGGACACCACTGGCCTGACCTGGGAGACGCCGGAAGGCATTCCGGTCAAGCCGCTCTACACGGCCGAAGATCTGGCTGGCCTTGCCCACCTGGACTCGCTACCGGGTTTCGCGCCCTTCCTGCGGGGCCCCCGGGCGACGATGTTTGCCGGGCGCCCCTGGACGGTCCGGCAGTACGCCGGCTTTTCCACCGCTGAAGAATCCAACGCCTTCTACCGCCAGAACCTGGCCGCCGGCCAGACTGGCCTGTCGGTCGCTTTCGACCTGCCCACGCACCGGGGCTACGACTCCGATCACCCCCGGGTCGTCGGCGATGTGGGCAAGGCGGGCGTGGCGATCGATTCCGTGGAAGACATGAAGATTCTCTTTGGCGGCATCCCGCTGGACAAGATGTCGGTCTCCATGACGATGAATGGCGCGGTCCTGCCCGTCATGGCCATGTACATCGTCGCTGCCGAGGAACAGGGCGTGCCGGCAGCCCGCCTGAACGGCACGCTCCAGAACGACATCCTCAAGGAGTTCATGGTCCGGAACACCTACATCTACCCGCCGGAACCCTCCATGCGGATCGTCGCCGACATCATCGGCTACACCGCCCGGCAGATGCCCCGCTTCAACTCGATATCCATCTCCGGTTACCACATGCAGGAGGCCGGGGCGACCGCGGTCCAGGAACTGGGCTACACCCTGGCGGATGGCATCGAGTACGTCCGGGCAGCCCTGGCGAGCGGCCTGAAGGTCGATGAGTTCGCACCACGCCTGTCCTTCTTTTTCGGCATCGGCATGAACCTCTTCATGGAGGTCGCCAAGCTGCGGGCGGCACGCCTCCTCTGGGCCGAGCTGATGCGGGACCTCTTTGCGCCCGCCGATGCCCAGTCGCTGATGCTCCGGACTCACTGCCAGACTTCCGGGGTCAGCCTGACCAGTCGCGACCCCTATAACAACATCATCCGCACCACGATCGAAGCGCTGGCTGCCGTGCTCGGCGGCACCCAGTCGCTGCACACCAACTCCTTTGACGAGGCGCTGGCATTGCCAACGCCGTTCTCTGCCCATATCGCGCGCAATACCCAGCTCGTGCTGCAGGAAGAGACGGGCATCACCCGCGTCGTGGACCCCCTGGCGGGCTCCTACTACGTTGAAAGCCTGACGGCGTCCCTGGCAACCGAAGCCCGCAAACTGATCGACGAGGTCGAGGCCTTGGGCGGCATGACCAAGGCCGTCGAGTCCGGCATGCCCAAGCTGCGCATCGAGCAGTCCGCGGCCCTGCGCCAGGCGCGCATCGATCGTGGCGAGGAAGTTATCGTCGGTGTGAACAAGTACCAGCGGGATGACGAGCCGGATATCGACGTGCGGGATATCGACAACGGCGCCGTGCGAGACTCCCAGATCCGGCGACTCCAGGCCACAAAGGCGGCACGGGATGGGAGCGCCTGCGCCGCAGCCCTCACCGCCCTGACGTCTGCAGCGCGAGACAAGACCGGGAACCTGCTGGACCTGGCCGTCACCGCCGCCCGGGCCCGGGCCACGGTTGGCGAGATCTCGGACGCACTGGAGAAAGTCTATGGCCGGCATCGAGCGGTGATTCAATCCATCAGCGGCGTTTACGGCTCGGCCTATGCGGGTGACGAGCAGTTCGCAGCCATTCAGGCCTCTGTCGAGGCCTTTGCGCGGGACGAGGGCCGCCGGCCGAGGATGCTCGTCGTCAAGCTGGGGCAGGACGGGCATGACCGCGGCGCCAAGGTCATCGCCACGGCCTTTGCCGATATTGGCTTCGACGTGGACATCGGTCCCCTGTTCCAGACGCCGGAGGAAGCCGCGCGCCACGCCGTGGAGAACGATGTCCACGTGGTTGGCATCTCTTCCCAGGCGGCGGGTCACAAGACGCTCGTCCCGCAGCTTATTGAAGGCCTGCGGGCGCAGGGTGCCGGCGACGTGCTCGTGGTCTGCGGTGGGGTCATCCCCCCCCAGGACCACGGGATGCTGAAGGCAGCCGGGGTCGCCGCCATCTTCGGGCCAGGCACCAACATTCCACTCGCTGCGGGTGAAGTCCTGCGGCTGATTCGCAACCGCCGCAAGGCGGCCTGATCTCCAGGCTTTTCCGGACAAGGGTAGTTACGCATGCAGGACGTACTCCAGCAGCTGCAAGAGAAGCGCGCCGCCGCGCTTCTGGGCGGTGGCCAGCAACGCATCGATGCCCAGCACGGCAAGGGCAAGCTGACCGCCCGTGAGCGTCTTGCCCTCCTCCTCGACGACGGCAGTTTCGAGGAGTGGGACATGTTCGTGGAACACCGCTGCACCGACTTCGGCATGGAGGAGCAAAAAGTTACGGGTGATGGCGTGATCACCGGCTACGGCACCATCAATGGCCGGCTGGTTTTCGTCTTTAGCCAGGACTTCACGGTGTTTGGCGGCTCGCTGTCCGAGGCCCATGCCGAGAAGATCTGCAAGGTCATGGACCAGGCCATGAAAGTCGGGGCGCCACTCATCGGCATCAACGATTCGGGAGGCGCCCGGATCCAGGAAGGCGTGGCCTCCCTGGGCGGCTACGCGGAGGTGTTCCAGCGCAACATGCTGGCCTCCGGGGTGATCCCGCAGATTTCGCTGATCATGGGTCCGTGTGCCGGCGGGGCGGTGTACTCCCCCGCCATCACGGACTTCGTCTTCATGGTGAAGGACAGCTCCTACATGTTTGTCACCGGCCCCGATGTGGTGAAGACCGTGACCCACGAGGAGGTCACCGCCGAGCAGCTGGGGGGAGCCATTACCCACAGTTCCAGGTCCGGTGTCGCGGATCTCGCGCTGGAGAACGACGTGGAAGCCCTGCTGACCACGCGCCGCTTCTTCAATTTCCTGCCGTCCAACAACCGGGACAAGCCGCCGGTCTGGCCCTGCGAGGACCCGGCCACACGAGAAGAGGCCTCCCTGGATACGCTGGTCCCGGACGACCCCGCAAAACCCTACGACATCAAGGAACTCATTACGAAGATCGCCGACGAGGGCGACTTCTTCGAGGTCCAGCCCGACTACGCGAAGAACATGGTCATCGGTTTCATCCGGCTCGAAGGGGCGCCCGTGGGCGTGGTCGCCAATCAGCCGATGGTGCTGGCCGGCTGTCTGGACATCAGTTCGTCAACCAAGGCCGCCCGCTTCGTCCGGTTCTGCGATGCCTTCAGCATCCCGATTCTCACCCTCGTTGACGTGCCCGGGTTCATGCCCGGCACCGCCCAGGAGTATGGCGGCATCATCAAGCACGGGGCGAAACTGCTCTATGCCTACGCCGAAGCCACGGTGCCTAAAGTCACCCTGATCACCCGCAAGGCCTATGGCGGCGCTTATGACGTCATGGCGTCGAAGCATCTCCGGGGCGACGTGAACATGGCCTGGCCGAGTGCCGAGATCGCGGTCATGGGGCCGAAGGGTGCCGTGGAAATCATCTTCCGCAAGGACCTCGGCGACCCGGCGGCGATCGCTGCCCGCACGGAGGAGTACCGCCGCAAGTTTGCGAACCCCTTCATTGCCGGCAGCCGTGGCTATATTGACGACGTGATCATGCCCCGGCAGACCCGGGCGCGCGTCTGCCGCTCCCTGGCCATGCTGCTCAACAAGCAGGTCACCAATCCGTGGCGCAAGCACGGCAACATTCCACTCTAGGATCCCTATCGCCGCATGTTCAAGAAGATCCTCATCGCCAATCGCGGCGAAATCGCCTGCCGGGTGATCCGTACGGCCCGACTGATGGGCATCCGGACGGTCGCCGTGTACTCCGACGCAGACCGCAATGCCCTCCATGTCCGGCTGGCCGACGAGGCTGTCCGCATTGGTCCGGCGCCGTCCGCCCAGAGCTACCTCGTCATCGACAACATCGTCGCGGCCTGCAAGGCCACGGGAGCGGATGCGGTGCATCCCGGCTACGGGTTTCTGTCCGAGAAGACGGCCTTCGCGGCAGCGCTTGAGAAGGCCGGAGTGGCCTTCATCGGCCCTAAGGCCCACGCCATCACCGCCATGGGGGACAAGATCGAGTCCAAGAAGCTGGCGATGAAGGCCGGCGTCAGCACGATCCCCGGCTACACCGACGTCATTGATGGACCGGAGCACGCGGTGAAGGTCGCCCGGGACATTGGCTACCCCGTGATGCTGAAGGCCAGCGCGGGTGGCGGCGGCAAAGGCATGCGGGTGGTACGCAACGACGACGAATGCCGCGACGGTTTTCAGCGGGCCACGAACGAAGCCGTGTCGAGCTTTGGCGATGGCCGGGTCTTCGCGGAGAAGTACATTGAGGAACCGCGCCACATCGAGATCCAGATTCTTGCTGACGCCCACGGCAACACCCTCTACCTGAACGAACGGGAGTGCTCGATCCAGCGGCGTCACCAGAAGGTTATCGAGGAGGCGCCCTCCGCCTTTCTGGATGCCAAGACCCGCAAGGCCATGGGTGAGCAGGCAGTGGCCCTCTCCCGCGCCGTGGACTACCAGTCGGCGGGCACCGTCGAGTTCATCGTCGACAAGAACCGCAATTTCTACTTCCTGGAAATGAACACCCGTCTGCAGGTGGAGCACCCCGTCACTGAGCTCATCACCGGTCTGGACCTGGTCGAGCTGATGATTCGCGTGGCGGCCGGCGAGAAGCTGCCCCTGAAGCAGAGCGACGTGAAGATCAACGGCTGGGCGCTGGAAGCCCGGGTTTACGCCGAGGATCCGTTCCGGAACTTCCTCCCGTCCATCGGACGACTGGTGCGCTGCCAGCCCCCGGCGGCGTCAGATTCGGTCCGGGTCGATACCGGCATCGAGGAAGGCAGCGAAGTCTCGATGTACTACGACCCAATGATCGCGAAACTGATCACCAGCGGCAGCACGCGGGACGAGGCCATCGACCGGATGGCGGATGCGCTGGACGCGTACCACATCCGGGGGGTCTCCCATAACATCAGCTTCCTCAATGCACTGGTCTGCCACCCGCGCTTTCGGGAGGGCCGCATCAGCACCAACTTCATTGCGGAAGAGTATCCGGACGGCTTTCGCTCCGCGGACGTGGCTCAGGCAGAGCCGCACCTGCCTATCGTGATTGCCGCGACGGTCCACCGGAGGTTCATGGATCGTGCGGCCCGTCTCTCGGGCCAGCTGCCAAGCCACGAGCGCAAGGTGGGCAGTGCCTTTGTAGTGGTCATTGCGGAACAGCATCATGCCGTCAGCGTGGTGCCCGTTGCCGGCGGCCACGAGGTCCGGCTCGGAGGCCGCACCCACCGGGTCAGCACGGCCTGGCAGTTCGGTGATGCGCTGATCCGGGCCGACGTTGATGGCCGGAGCGTCTGCTTCCAGCTTGATCGGGTCGGGGTCCGGTACCGCCTCAGCTACCGCGGCGCGCAGCTCGATGCACTCGTGTGCGAACCCCGGGCGGCCGAGTTGAGCCGGCTGATGCTGGCCAAGGTACCGCCGGACCTGTCCAAGTTCCTGCTGTCGCCGATGCCAGGGCTGCTGGTCCGGCTGGCAGTGACCGTCGGTCAGGAACTGAAGGCCGGAGAAGAGATCGCGGTCGTCGAAGCGATGAAAATGGAGAACAGCCTCCGGGCAACGGACGACGTGACGGTCAAGAAGATCCTCGCCGAGCAGGGGCAGAGCCTCGTCGTGGATCAACCCATCATCGAGTTCGGCTGAGGCCGTGGCGGCGGAGGCGGCCAGGCAGACACCCGAACAGCTCGCCAGCGAGGTGCGCTCCGGCGAGCGCCGCGCGCTGGGCAGGGCCATCACGCTGATCGAGTCCAGTCATCCCGACGACCGGGAGCCTGCCAACCGGCTCCTTGATCTGCTCACACCCCACGCCGGACGCTCCGTCCGTCTGGGCATCTCCGGTGTCCCGGGGGTGGGCAAATCCACCTTCATCGAGAGCCTGGGGAACCGGCTCATCGACGCGGGGCACCGGGTGGCGGTCCTGGCGGTGGACCCGTCGTCGGCGCTGTCGGGTGGCTCCATTCTGGGGGACAAGACCCGGATGGAAACCCTGTCCCGGCGGCTGGAGGCTTTCATCCGGCCGTCGCCCGCCGGTGGCACCTTGGGTGGCGTCACGCGCCACACGCGGGAAACGCTGGTGCTGGTCGAGGCCGCCGGCTTCGACGTCGTGATCGTCGAGACCGTGGGCGTTGGCCAGTCTGAAACGGCAGTCGCTGACCTGACGGACGTGTTCCTGCTCCTCCTCTTGCCCGGTGGTGGCGACGAGCTGCAGGGTATCAAGCGGGGCATTGTGGAGCTGGCGGACCTCATCGTCGTGAACAAGGCCGACGGCGACCTGTGCGCCGCCGCCGAACGCGCCGCCGCCGATTACCGGAACGCCCTGCATTTCCTGCGCCCGCGGTCGGCCCACTGGGTGGTGCCCGTGGCGACCTGTTCAGCACTCCAGGGCAGTGGCATCGACCGGATCTGGGCGCTGGTCGAGGAGTATCGTCAGGTCATGACCTCCAGCGGCGACCTGCAGGCCAAGCGGGCGGCCCAGGCCCGGCGGTGGCTGTGGAGTGAGACGGCAGAGCAACTCATGGCGCGCCTGCGGGAAGACCCAGCCGTGCGGGAACGGGTCCAGGCACTGGAACAGGCGGTAAGCGCCGGGACAGTCTCACCGCGCGTGGCGGCCCAGCAACTCGTGACCCGATTCTGGAAGGAAGGTCAGGAAAAGTGATCGGACGACTTAATCACGTGGCCATTGTGGTCCCGGACCTCAAGGCTGCTGCGGCGATTTATCGGGACACGCTCGGCGCAAGAGTGTCTGCCCCGATGGATCTTCCTGACCACGGGGTCACGACCGTCTTCGTGGAACTGCCAAACACGAAGATCGAGCTCCTCTGCCCGCTGGGGGCGAACTCTCCCATCGCGAAATTCCTCCAGACTAATCCCGGTGGCGGAATGCACCATGTCTGCTATGAGGTAGCTGACCTCATCGCGGCGCGGGACCGGCTCGTAAGAGCGGGGGCCCGCGTCCTGGGTGATGGGGAACCGAGAACCGGCGCCCACGGCAAACCAGTGCTGTTTCTGCACCCTAAGGATTTTTGCGGGACCTTGGTGGAGCTGGAACAGATCTGAGCAGCGCCTGTTCTTCGTTAGTGCTGATGGATGACCAGCGGCACTCCGGTCAGTCCCATGTGCCGGTCAGTAGACCAGCAGAATTGCACGCGACGAGACGCCATCAGGTGCAGCCCCACCGCATCGGTCAGAGTCAGCGGTTGATCAGAAAAGCGTCGTAGCATTAACGTCGCCGCCGTCTGCTCCCCCAATCCAACACCCAAGACTTTCAGCGGCAGCATCGAGCCCACCAGGGCCAGGAACTGGAGCGCCCTGGCCGAATCGAAGCGTCGCAGAAACCAGCCGTGACCCTCAGCTACCACGAGCGTCGTCGTAATCAGCGGTGGGGGTTGCGCAAACAGGTGCCGAAAGAGGGCGTGATGCGAATCAGATCCGTCGGCGAAGGCGATCAGCGCCGCGGTATCGACGTAGGCCTCAGTCCTTCCGGCCATAGACGACGTCATCAATCTGCTGGCTGGAATCCGGGCTACCGGAATTAACCATCCCCGCATAGCGCATCCAGGGAGGTTCATCCCCCGCCGGGACGATGCTGCGAAGCGATCGCCGAAGCAACTCGGCAAGCGAGATTCCGAGCCGTTCCGCTTCGAGTTTGGCGGCTTCGTACTCTTGTTCAGAGAGGCTGATCTGAGTGCGGATCATGGTGATAACACTATTCTATAAGTTGTTATCATATCGCAGATGACAGGTATTGGCCACCTTGAAATCTGGCCTTCTCTGGCAGAATCGCGGCGCCAGTCTGGTCGTTTCGTCAGGTACGCGGCTGGTAACTCCCGCCTTATCGCGAATTGCCCACCGCCGCCTCCACTTCCGCCACCAGTTTCGCCATCCGCGCTTCCAGCTCCTGACGCAGGCGCCCCAGGTCGTCCGTGCCGGACCCCGGCGGAATCCGGAAGGGCTCGGCGACTGCGATGGCCACCTTCGAGAACGGCAGGGGCACGATGAAGCGGTCCCAGCTGTTCCAGCGAATGCAGGGCTTTGCCGCGTAGGCAATCAGGATGATGGGGGCCTTGGTCATGCGCGCCAGCAGGATCGTGCCGGTCTTGAACTCGTGGATGGGGCCAGTCGGCCCGTCCGGGGTGATGACCAGCGAGGTCTTCTGGCCCACCAGCACGTCGTACATGTCCTTCAGCGCCTGGCCGGCTGAACGCTTGGAAGAGCCCCGGAGAACTCCCGCGCCCCAGCGCTGGATGATGGCCGCCGGCACCTCCCCGCTCACGGAGGGGCTGGTGAGAAAGGAGATGTTCAGGCCCTTCCTGGCCTGGGTCAGGAGGAACCGGCCGCAGAAGATCTGCATCTGGTGCCAGTAAGACACTATCGCTGCGGCCTCACTCGCCTGGAGGCGCTCCAGATGCTCGGCGCCGCGGACCGGCAACAGCCGGCAGGTCACCGCCAGAAGAGCCAGGATCCCCCGGGCCAGAAAAATGATCACGGCGTACCAGACACGCCGACCCAAAGACATCCTCCGCCGCGATGACCCGGGAAGACCGGTCGGGCGAAAGCGCTTGGCGCGCTGGCTGGCTGCATAGGGTTGCTCGCTCACGGTTGCTAGAATACCCGCCCATGAAGTCCCATGAGAATGATTCCCCGGGTTCCGTCCGGGATGTCGCCGGGGAGCCTGGCCTGCCGGCCGGGCCCGCTGAATTCCACACCATCGGGCCGGATCAGCAGACGTTCGCGGCCCTGGGCCGCTGGGTGCCCGAGTACGGCGACCTGTTCTGCGTGCAGTCCAGGGATCGCCGTGATCCCAGTCTGGTCGTCAGCAGCCCCGAGTACCTCAAGCACATCCTGTTGAGCAATCACGAGAACTACGCCAAGGGCGTTGGCTTCGAGCGGGTCAAGATGCTGCTGGGAAACGGCATCATCGTGAGTGATGGCGAGGACTGGCGCCGCCAGCGGACGATGATGCAACCGGGCTTCAGCCGGGCAAACATTGCCCGCTTGTCGGAGCCCATGCGGGGCCAGAACCAGGCACTCCGGCACCAGTGGGGCCTGCTGGCGGACAGCGGCCAGACCATCGATATCACAACCGCCATGAGCCGGCTGGGGCTCGAAATCATCCTCCGCTCTATATTCAGCAGTGACCTTGACCGGATGGTTGACCAGGAGGGCGGCAACCCGTTTCGCTTTCTGGCAGAGGACACCACACGGGACATCCAGACTGCGGTGCGTTTTCGCAACCTGGCGCGACTGACACTCGGGCTCGTGGCAGACCGGCGCGGGACCGGCGAGCGGCCCTTCGATTTCCTGTCCCTGCTCATGGATGCCAGGGACCGCAAGTCCGGTGCTGGCATGACCGACAAGGAACTGCTGGACGAGGTCAATACGCTGATCATTGCCGGGCACGAGACCTCCGCAGGCACCCTCAACTGGGTCTGGTACCTGCTGAGTCAGCACCCGGATGTCGAGGCGCGCCTCCTTGCAGAACTCGCCCGGGTAACTCCGGGAGACGACTTCAGCTTTGACCAGCTGATGGAGCTCAACTACACGGCCTGCGTTCTCAAGGAGACCCTGCGCCTGTATCCGCCAGTCTGGCTGTTCTCTCGCCGTGCCAGGCAAGAGGATCGCCTTGGAGAATATAGGGTGCCGGCCGGCGCCCATATCTTCATCGCGCCGTACTTCCTCCATCGGCGCCCGGTACTGTGGCCGGATCCGGAACGCTTCGACCCCGACCGCTTCGATGAGTCCCGTTCACCTCCGGTCGACCGGTTCGCCTTCATACCGTTTTCGGCCGGGGCACGCCGTTGCATTGGCGATTACTTCTCCTTCGTCGAGATGCAGATGCACCTGGCCCTGCTCGCGCCGCGCTTCGCACTCCGCTTCGAGGCAAACTCTTCCCGGCAGCCCAGCCAGCCCATTACACTCGATCCGGCAGTGAACCTTCGCACACTCCACAGCATCCACCTCAAAGTCCGGCATCGAAATGCCCCCTGAAGCAATGGCCCCAGACCTGCCCGTTACACTCGTCGACGTTCTCGCCACTCGCGGTGACTCTATGCGGCGCATCCACTATCTGGATGGACAGGATGACCGGCGCAGCGTCACGTTTGGCGGCCTGCGCTCTGCCGCGCTCGGCGTGCTGTTCCACCTCCAGGCATTTGGCGCCCAACCCGGCGACAGGGTGATCCTGCACACCTCCAGCACTGAGCAGTTCCTGGACGGCTTCTGGGCCTGTCTCCTTGGGGGACTGGTGCCGGTGCCGGTGGCCGTCGGTATCAGCGACGATCACCGGCTGAAGCTGCTGCAGGTTTTCTCCACGCTGGGCAAGCCGCTCGTCTACACGGAGGAAGGCCAGAGGAGCCGGCTCCAGGACTATGGCAGGGCCAGCGGCACTGCAGCCCAGGTTGATGCAGTGAACAAGCGGTCGCTGTTTGTCGAGCAGGTTACCGATATTTCCCGTCCGGGACGGGAACACCCGGTGACGCCGGATGACCTGGCGTTTATTCAGTTTTCCTCGGGCTCCACGAGCACGCCAAAGGGCGTGCTACTGACTCACCGGAACCTGCTGACCAATATTCGCGCAATGATTGAGGGCGCACGCTTCACTGATCAGGACATTTCCTTGAGCTGGATGCCGCTGACTCACGACATGGGCCTTATCGGGCTGCACCTCTGCATGCTCACGGCGAACATCGAGCACACCATCATGGACACCCGGTTGTTCAGCCGTCGTCCACTACTCTGGCTCGAGGAGGCCAGCCGGCTGCGCGCCACGGTCCTGTGCTCGCCGAATTTCGGTTACAAGCACTTTCTCAAAGTCTATGACTCCAAGGGTCTCAACGGCCTCGATCTGTCCGCTGTACGCCTGCTGATCAATGGTGCGGAGCCGATTTCGATTCCACTTTGCGAACGGTTCATGCAGAGAATGCAGCGCTTCGGGCTGGCACCCACAGCAATGTATCCGGTCTACGGGCTGGCCGAAGCGAGCCTCGCCGTGACCCTGCCAAGGCCCGGGCATGCGTATCGTTCGGTGCTCGTGGAACGCGCGTCACTGGCAGTGGGCAGCACCGTCGCCCTGGCTGAATCGGGAACTGCCAGCGGACTTGAACTCATGACCCTGGGCAAGCCGATCCGCGACTGCGAGCTCCGGGTAGCCGGCGACGACGACCAGCCGCTCGCGGCAGGCACTGTCGGGCACCTCCAGATCCGGGGGGGCAACGTGACGAGCGGCTACGTGGGGCTGCCTGCGGACCAGCAGCCGCTAACCGCGGATGGCTGGCTGCGCACGGGGGATCTTGGCTTTCTGACCGTGCCCGAAGGTGACCTGGTGGTCACCGGCCGGCAGAAGGAGATCATCTTCGTCAACGGCCAGAACTACTACCCCAATGACCTGGAGGCCATTGCCGAAAAGTACGCGGGCGTAGAGCTGGGTAAGATGGCAGCGGCAGGCTCCCGCAAGGCCGGCGGCGACGACGAAGAGCTTCTGCTGTTCCTCCTCAGTCGCGGCTCAGCGGCGGACTTCCTGCCGGTAGCCAGCCAGCTGCGTCGCCAGATCACCGAGCACACCGGACTGAACGTGGCCCACGTGATTCCAGTCAGAACCCTGCCCAAGACCACCAGCGGCAAGCTGCAGCGGGGCAAACTTGCCCAGGCCTACGCCGATGGCGAGTACGATGCGGTGCTGGCGGAACTGGACGCACTGGCGGCGGCGAACGCCCGCAAGGGGGCCACTAGCGAACCGGGCGGCTCAGACCTGCAGACAACGATCCGCCACATCTGCGCCTCGGTCATCACCGACCGGGAGATTGGCCTGGATGATGACTTCTTCGAGCTTGGGGTAAGCTCACTGTCCCTCGCCCAGATACACGAGCGCATCGACGAGCAGTTTCCCGGTCAGCTCGATGTGGAAGACCTGTTCACCAAGTCCACAATCCGGGCCGTGGCTGCGCACCTGGCGGAAGGCAGGCAATGACGCTCAACATTCCCGGTCACCGGGAACTCCGCAAGATCCTCGTCCTGAATCCCAAGGGCGGCTCGGGCAAGACGACGCTCGCCATGAATCTGGCCGGGTACTTCGCCTCGCTGGGACGGCCCGTCGCCCTGATGGACTTCGACCCCCAGGGGTCGAGCATCCGCTGGCTCAGAAAGCGACCGCCGACGGCGCCCGGCATCTACGGGGTTGCAGCGTTCGAGAAGAAAATGAACATGACGCGCAGCTTTCAGCTGCGTATCCCGCCGGAGATCCGCTATCTGGTCGTGGACACCCCGGCGGCAATGACCACCGCCCAGCTGACTGAATTCACACCCGGCGCCCACGCCATCCTGGTCCCGGTGCTCCCGTCAGCCATCGATATCCATGCGGCGTCCCGGTTGATTGCCGACCTTCTGCTGGTGGCGAAGGTCAGCCGGCGCATGGGCAGGCTTGGCGTGGTGGCCAATCGCGTGCGGGAGAACACTCTCGGCTTTCGCAAGCTGATGTCGTTCCTCGACCGGCTCCAGATCCCCATCGTCGGGGCCTTGCGTGACAGCCAAAACTACGTGCACGCCGCGGACGAAGGGTCGAGCATTCACGAGATGCACAGCTCCCGGACCCGGAAGGATCTGGCGAGCTGGCTGCCACTCACCAGCTGGCTGGAGATGCGCCTCAACACCCCACTCACGGATCGGGACATCCTGCGGCTCGGCGATGCCCCGCTCCCCTCTGAGACATCTGCTGAAATCATTGACCTCCGCACCCGCCGCGATGCAGAAGGTACCGGACCTTAGTTTTGTTAGTTGTTTAGTTGTTGCCGCCGTGGGTTGCGTAGACGGCGCTCTTGCCATCCTTGCCCAGACTGAGCACGTCATAGGCAGGCGAGCCCGGCACGTCCATACCCGGCGAGCCAGCCGGCATGCCCGGCGCTGTCAGCCCGAGGATTCCGGGCTTCTCCTTCAGTAGCCGCCGCACGTCACTGGCGGGCACATGGCCTTCGATGACGTAACCGCCCACCGTACCGGTGTGGCAGGACGCCAGATTCAGGGGCACGCCGTTCGCTTTCTTGATCGGCTCCACATTGTCGAGATCCGTCACCTCGACGCGAAACCCCGCCGCCTCCATATGGCTGACCCACTTGCCGCAACAGCCGCAGGTGGGAGTCTTCCAGACCTTCAGGAGGGGCAACGACCGGGACTCGCCGGCGCGGACACCCCCTGCCACGAGCAGAAACACCATCATCAGACCTGCTGCACTGTGCCGCTTCAACATCCCCAGCCCTCCAGAAACCGAGTCAGACCCACGGCCTACGGCGCCGTCCGGGTCCGCTCCCGAAAAAACTCTATGACCGCCGGCAAAATGGAAATGATGATGATGCCGATCACTACCGCCGAGAAGTTTTCCTTGACGAGCCGCACGTTGGCGAAGAAGTACCCGGCGGGAACCAGCAGCAGCACCCACAACATGCTGCCTGCCACGTTGTAGAACTGATAGCGGAGGTGCGCCATCTGGCCCACGCCCGCAGCAAAGGGCGCCACTGTCCGGACAATCGGCACGAAGCGGGCAATGACGATTGTCTTGCCGCCGTAACGGGCGAAATAGGCCTGGGTCTTGTCGAGGTACTTCTGATTGATCAGCCCCGGAAACCGGCGCTGCAACTCTGTGCCGGCCAGACGGCCAACCCAGTAGTTGACCGCATTGCCGAGGATGGCAGCAGTAATAAGCAAAACGCAGAGCGCCACGACATCGAGCCGCCCCGAGGCGGCAACTGCCCCGGCAGCGAACAGCAGCGAGTCTCCCGGCAACAACGGCATGACCACGAGTCCCGTCTCGCAGAAGATGATGAGAAAGAGGATCCCGTAGATCCAGAGGCCGTAGTTGGCTACGAGCTCATCCAGATGGACATCCAGGTTCAGGATGAAATCGACGAGGTACAGAAACAGGTCAACCATGACGTCCAGTTTAACCGCCGAACGCGGTGGCTGCTGCGCGCAGGGTCTCGCAATTTATCGCTGCGACGTGGCGCGCCTCGACACCACTGGCCTTGAGGGTTTTCCGGATGATGCCCTCCAGATTGGGCCGCTTGGCAGCGGGTCCGTCCTCCGCCCCCAGGCCCCCGCCAAACTCAATGAAGGTCGTCACCTGCTGCGCGATAGCCGTATTCAGGCAGCCGACCCAGTTCACGGGATTGAACAACTGGAAGAACAGTCGCGTCCGGATCGAATCAGGTTCGTGCAGTACGCCGGTGTAGTTGGAGAGTACCCCGACGGTGGGTGCGGAGAACGTCACCCGCTCCAGATCTTCCCGGAACAGCCGGGCCGCCGTCACCATGAAATAGGTATGAAAGGCCCCTTCAGTAGCCAGGCGAATGGCGCGCTTCCGGGGCAGGCGCTCGGCGAGATCCAGGGCCAGTGCGTCCAGGTCGCTGTCACGCCCGCCGACCACAGTCTGGTCTGGCAGGTTACAACTCGCGATCTGGCAGTAGTGGCGATCCGCCAGAGGCCGCGCGGTGTCAACGTCCAGGGTGAGCGCCAGCATGCCGCCTTCGCCGTGCTCGCCCATCAGTTCGCCCCGGCGCCGCACCAGGCGGAGCGCATCATCGAAACCCAGTGCGCCGGCCGCCACCAGCGCGCTGTACTCGCCAAGGCTATGGCCTGCGGCCAGCGCCGGCTGTAGCCGGCCACCGGTCAGTTCCTCAAACACCCGCAGGCAGGCGATCTCGTGGGTCAGGAGTGCCGGTTGCGTATTGCGGGTGAGGCCAATCTCGCCAGCCGGATCAGCAAAGGACAACTCCCGGAGATCGAAGCCAAGCACTTCGTTGGCCCGGTCGTAAACCTGGCGGGCGGCAGCAAACTCCTGGTAGAGATCGCTCCCCATACCCCGGTACTGGGAACCCTGGCCGGGAAACACAAACATGACGCGCTGGTCGCTCACCGACTCTCCCTGAGGCTGATGCTGTGCCTCGTCCCTGGCTGGCCGCAGAGGATACGGGCGACGCCCTGCGGCGACAACCGGGGCGCCGCCATCGCCGGTGCCAGCAGGCTCAGTGCTGCCAGCGGCGGGCCTCATCGCCGAGAATGCCGATGCCCCGCCGGACGGTTTCCTCGTCACGAGCGTAGGTAATTCGCAGGCACTGATCCCGGTGCGGCCAGTGCGCCTCTGGTGGCTCGCTGAGTCCCGGAAAGAAGTGGTGGCCGGATAGGACCAGAACACCGCGGGCCTTCAGGCGGGCATACAGCTCAGCGCTGGTGATCGAGAGCCGCGGCAGCCACACCCAGAGAAACAGCGCGCCCTCCGGCGCGTGCACGTGCCAGTCGCAGCCGTCCAGGGCTTCCCGGAGCCAGGCCAAAGCCTGCTGGGCCCGGCGCTGATAGAAGGGCCGGATCACCTCCCGGGACAGACGCACGATCTCGCCGCTGGCCACGAGGTCCCGGACGAGAACGGGCCCGACGCTCCCCACGGCGAGACTGGTGACAGCGGTCATGGCGCCGAGCGCAGCAATGATTTCGGGGCGGGCAATGACCATCCCGGTGCGCAGGCCGGGAAGTCCGAGTTTCGACAGGCTCATGCAGACAATGACATTCTCGTCCCAGACCGGCGTGGCCTCGGTGAACACGATCTGGGGAAACGGCAACCCGTAGGCACTGTCGAGAATCAGCGGCACATCGAGATCCCGTGCGAGGGCGCGGAGACGGTCGACCTCCCCATCGGTCAACACGTTGCCCGTCGGATTGGTGGGCCTCGAGGCGCAGATGGCCGCCACGGTTCCTGGCAGGTCATGGGCAGCCTCGAGGGCGGCGAAATCGACGTGGTACTTGAACAGACGCTCCGGCAGATGCTCGATGACGGGACGCTGGGCGACGAACAGATCCTGCGTGACGCCCAGGTCACCATAGCCAATGTACTCGGGCGTCAGTGGCAAGAGGATGCGCCGCTCACCGCCAGCAACCGACGGTCCGGCCAGCAGATTGAAGAGCAGGAAGAAGCCCTGCTGGCTGCCGGCTGTCAGGGCAATGTTCTCGGGGCCGATGTCCCAGCCGCACTCCCGTCGCAGGAGCGCTGCCAGCGCGGCGCGGAAGGTCTGTTCGCCCGCCGGGTCCGGGTAGTCCGCCACCAGGCGCCGGAAGTCCCGGTCGTCATCGAGCACCGCGTGGAACCGTTCCCGGAACACGGCGAGCATCTCCGGGATGTGGGCCGGATTGCCCCCACCGAGCATCAGGGGCGGGATGTCCGCGGCCATGGCGGCGCCGAGATCGGTCATCAGCTCGACCGCCCCTGCGGGGCGGGTAAAGCGCTGGCCAAAGCGGGAGAATTTCATGGGCTTCAGCTAGTTGAGCGGCACGATACAGCACTGTTCGATGTGATACAGTGCTGTTTCATCGATCAGGTGCCGCGCCATGCCCGCTCCCGCCAATACTGTCCGGCTGCCAGCCACGGATTCGGCCAGCCAGAAGATCCGCTCCCGGCAGGATGGTACCCGCTCCCGCATCCTGACCGAGAGCGCGGCCCTGTTCGTGGGCCGGGGCTACGAAAACGTCAGCGTGGAACAGATCCTCGCGGCGGCCGACATTGCCAGAAGCAGCTTCTACCGCTTCTTTGCCAACCGTGAAGAGGTGCTGGCTGCCGTCATCAGGCCCGTGTTTGTCGACGGCCTCACGCACCTCGAAGCAGTCACGGCCCGGGATGCCCGGGGGATTCTGGACGGCATCTTTGCCACCTATCTGGCCCTGTGGGCCGCGAGCCCCGACGCGCTTCGCCTGTCCACGCGCACCGGGGGCGTCTACTTTGACCTGTTCCGGGACCTGCATACCCCGTTCCGTGAGCGGATTACTGCGCTTCTGCATCTGGCAGAGCCCGGTGGCCAGCTACTCAACAACAACGCCGAGTACTCGGCACGACTGCTGGCCCGGATCGCCGTGCCCGTTATGGAGGTGTACCAGCGGGATGCCCGTTTCGCCGCCCTGTTTACGTCGACGATGCGCGGCTTGTTGCTCGTGCCGGAACCTCCGGTGTAGCCTCTGCTGAGTAACTCTGCTTAAGCCTGTTCGCTTCTTTGCTTTCAATAATCAGGGTCCGCCACAAGGACCCGCAGACAAGGTGTAAAGCTATGGCGTCCTTCCGCATCCGCCTGTCCCTGGCCGTGACGGCAGCAGTGACCTTAAGCCCACTGCCCCTGCTTTTGCCCGCTACCGGCTGGGCGCAGATCGAGGAAATCATAGTGAGCGCCCGGAAGCGGGAGGAAAGCCTGCAGGAGGTGCCCATTGCGGTGGACGTGCTCACTTCGGAGCAGCTGGAGCGCAAGTCCATCAACAGCCTTGCCGACATCACCAAGAGCCTCTCCTCCGTGGAGTTCGACGAGGGCGCCTCCCGGAGCGACACGCGGATCACGATCCGGGGTCTCTCGCCCACCCGGGGCCGGCAGAACGTGGCGGTGCTGGTCGATGGCATCGACGTCTCCACGGAAGCCATCAGCAACTCGGGCGGCGGCTCGCTGCTGAACACCCGGATTGTCGACATCGAGCGGATCGAAGTCGTGAAAGGTCCCCAGCTGGCGCTTTACGGCCGGAGCGCCTTTGCCGGCGCCATCCAGTACGTCACCAAGGACCCGTCGGAAGTTTTCGAGGCCACGCTGAACGCAGACGCCAATCTGGAAGACCAGTACGACGCCTCCCTGAGCATGAGTGGCCCCGTGCTGGGCGACAAGCTGGGCCTGCGCTTCAACGCTGCCTGGTGGGACGAGCAGGGCTATTACGATAACTCCCTGACGGGCAACAACCTGGGCGACGATACGGGCTACGCCTTCGGCCTGACGGCCAAGTCCCAGGTCACCGACACCTTCACGCTCAAGTTCCGTGCCGAGTACGAGGATCAGCAGGTGGGACCGGCCCCCACCGCGTTCCTGAAATTCAACGCCGAGACGGCGCTGCCGGAAACCACGACCAACCCGTTCACGGATCCGGTCTCCGGAACCCAGTACCCGCCCCTCTTCCGGTGCTTCGAGAAGATCGCCAGCAAGACCTGGAACCAGGGTCTGGTGGACCGGAACAACCGGCTCTATGACCCCAGCTACACACCGACAGGGCCCAATCCGGCCCTGCCGAATGCGCTCTACAGCAGCCCCTACTGCGAAACCGGGGTGGCGAGCTTCCTCGGCGCACCCCGGAACTTCAAGAAAAGTGACATCGCGGTCGCCACAAACCCGTTTACCGATGACGATTACGAGGGCATCGACCGGCAGCTGCTGCGCTTCTCCCTGGTCTCGGAATGGGACGTGGGCTCGGGCACGCTCAGCTCCCACACGGGCTACATCCACGAGCAGGCCAAGGAAAGCGCAGACAACGGCAAGTTTGGCTTTGCGCCGGCGCCGGGCTCGATATCGTCGTTGACCGGTGCTGCCTACACCGACGGTGGCGTCAACGCCTTCATCCTGGACACGGACAAGCTGACCACCCAGTTCAGCCAGGAAATCATGTTCCGCACCAACTACGACGGTCCGCTCCAGGCCACCCTGGGTGCGCTCTACTGGCAGGAGGACGTGGGCAACGCCAGCAATTCGCTCACCGTCCAGGGCTCCGGCAGCCACTGCGCCTGGTCCAGCCTGAGCGGTATCACCTTTGATCAGCTCGGCTTTGTCGAACCCGGCACCGGCTGTTACGGCTACACGGAACGGGCCGTGGCGCCCCTGATCCGGGGCGGCTTCAATTTTGGCGACGGGACGCCCTACGACGGCATCGGGCAGTACAAGGAATCAACCCCCGCGGACCGGAACACCGAGCACCGCTCCTTTTTCGGCATGGTGGAGTACGAAGTAACGCCCAGCGTGAAGGCGATTTTTGAAGGTCGCTATAGCGCGGAGACCGTGGACGTCGTCGGTCCGGTGTTCCTGAAGCCCACGGCCTCCGGCGGCCCCGGCAGCTGGAATCCCTGCGGCATCTTCTTCCGGCCCTGCACTGACAGCTGGATGTTCGGCGCGCCCAACTCGTTCTCCACGGCAGCCCACCCCTTCGGCGGCCCGCTCTACAGCCAGGCCGCCTTCGAGAACTGGTACGACTCCTATAACCCCAATGCCCCCATCAGCGCGACCGACCCGCGTCCCCTGCGGGACATCATTCCGTCAGAGTGCCGCAACGACCAGGCCGTAATTGACCGGCTGGCCAACGTGGACGCCGGCAATCCGGATCCGTTCGACCTCTTCAATCCGTCCTGCGACGGCACTCTTTCCCGGGATGACAACTGGTTCTCGCCCAAGCTCACCGTGTCCTGGCAGGTCAACGACGATCTGAATACCTACGCGTCCTGGGCCATTGCCGAAAAGCCAGGTGGCTTTTCCACCCTGAGCATCGGTTCCAGCGGCCTGAACCGGGAGTTGCTCGAGTTCAAGCCCGAGAAGCTGACCGTCTGGGAAGTTGGCGCGAAAAGCCAGTGGCTGGATCAGACCCTGGTGGTCAACACTGCGGCGTTCTTTCAGGACTTCACGGATAAGCAGACCCTCGTCTCGGTTCTGAACGCTGCCGGCGACCGGCTGGTCAACAAGCTGGACAACCTGGATGGCGCGCAGGTTTACGGCCTCGAAATGGATGTGTCCTGGGCGCCCATGACGCCCTTCCTCGGGGGTAACTGGAAGCTGACTGGCGGTTACACCTACCTGGATGCGGAGTATGTCGACGCGCCGGTGGAGAACACCTCTTTCACATTCATCGCGGGCGTGGGCAACTGCATACCGAAGGTCGTAACGGGTCAGAGTGGCAACGCCTCTGTGGTCTGCGTGGTAAGCCTGGATGGCAAGCGCCTCGAAGACGCGCCGGCAGGCAAGTTTGTGGGCACCATCGGCTACGAACTGCCCCTGGCGGACGACCTGACCTTCTTCGCCCAGACGGACCTGCTCTGGATCGGCAAGCGCTACATCGAGGCCACCAACGAGAACTGGGTGGAACCCGACACCAACGTTGACTTCATCGCGGGGCTGCGTACCGAGCGCTGGGAGCTGATCGGTTACGTCTCCAACGTCTTCGACGACGACACCATTGCGTCGGCGGCGGGTGGCCCGAGCCTGTCCTGCTGCTTCACACTGGGCAGTGGCATCGACCTGGCCAATCAGCAGCCGCCAGCAGCCAGTCCGTCGACCGGGGAACCGGGCAAGACGGTAACCCTGGAGCTGCCCCAGTTCCGCTACGCCTTTGCGCCGGATCCCCGGGTTATCGGGCTCCGGACCAAGTACAAATTTGGCGGCGAGTAGGAGCGGCCCGTAGGAGCGGCTTTAGCCGCGATCCGGGGCCGGTCGCGCCTTAAGGCGCTCCTACGGCGCGTTGTAGCCCAGCACCACTTTCAGTTCCACGAAATCGGCCAGGCCAAACTCGCCCCACTCCCGGCCGTTACCGGACTGTTTGAAGCCGCCAAAGGGCGCGTTCAGGGCCATGTCGGCGCCATTGATATGCACCATGCCTGCGCGGATCTGGCTGGCAGCCCGGCGGGCGACGGTGCGATCCGTGGCCCAGACGTAGGCCGCCAGGCCGTAGGGCGTGTCGTTGGCAATGCGAATGGCATCGGCCTCCGTCTCGTAGGGCAGGATCGCCAGCACCGGGCCAAAGATTTCCTCCCGGGCAATCGTCATGTCGTTACGCACGCCACCGAAAATCGTCGGCCGCACGAAGTAACCGCGGGTTAGTCCCGCAGGCCGCCCTTCGCCGCCAGTGACCACTGTCGCGCCCTCCTCTATGCCGGCACGAATCAGCCGCTGGATCCTGTCGAACTGCAGCTGGCTGACGACCGGGCCCAGCCTGGTGGCCGGATCCCGGGGATCACCCGTGACGATGCCGTCTGCCACCTCTTTCGCGAGGGCCATGGCCCGGGCCTGGAGTCGCGCTGGGACGAGCATCCGGGTGGGCGCATTGCAGGACTGGCCGGTGTTGCTGAAGCAGTCGGCCACACCCCAGCGCACGGCGGCTTCCAGGATCTGCTCATCCAGGACGACCAGGGGCGACTTGCCGCCCAGTTCCTGGTGGACGCGCTTGACCGTATCGGCGCCGGCCTTGGCCACGGCGATGCCGGCGCGGGTGGAGCCGGTGAAGGACACCATGTCCACTTCCGGATGGGTGGCCAATGCCTGCCCGACACCGGGGCCGTCACCGTGGACGAGATTGAAGACGCCCCTCGGCACGCCCGCCTCGTGCATGACCTCGGCGAAGACCGTGCCGGACAGGGGGGCAATCTCGCTGGGTTTCAGCACCATGGTGCAACCCGCGGCCAGCGCGGGCGCCACCTTGCAGGCGATCTGGTTCAGGGGCCAGTTCCAGGGCGTGATGAAGCCGCAGACGCCCACCGGTTCCCGCACGAGGCGCAGCCCGTCCCGGTCCTCATTGAAGCGGTAGGTTTCGAGGACCTGGCGGATCGTGGTCAGGTGCCCGACGCCCAGCGCGGACTGGGAGCGCCGGGCAAAGGCCAGAGGTGCGCCCATCTCGTCGGAAATCGCCTGGGCAATGTCCCCCTGGCGACGCCGGTAGGCCGCAATCACGCGGTCAATGAGGTCCATGCGCTCGGGGACCGTGGTCACGGAGTAGCTGGCAAACGCCCGCCGGGCAGCGGTGACCGCGCGAGCCACGTCCCCCGCACCGCCCAGGGAGATCGTGCCAATCTGCTCTTCCGTGGCCGGATTGATGACGGGGTGGTCCCGGGGCGTCTCCGGATCAACCCAGGCCCCGTCGATATAGAATTGCCGGTAGTCGTACATGATCGCTCCCTCCCTATGCGTCGCAAACTGATTATCGCCGGACTGGCGATCGGCGTCCTCGCCCTTTTCTTCGGCTCCGGCCTGGGGAGATACCTGAACTTCCAGACCCTGCTGGACGCGCTGGAAGCCATCCGCCTGCGGGCCCAGGCCGAGCCGCTGCTTTCGGGGGCGCTCTTTTTTGCTCTCTACGTTGCTGTCGCCTGCCTGAACATGCCGGGAGCCTTCATCCTGACCCCGGCCGCCGGCGCCATCTTCGGGACGCTCATCGGCTCGGTCTGGGTGTCCTTCGGCAGCACCATCGGCGCCACCATCAGTTTCCTGACGGCCCGCTACCTGTTGCGCGGGTTCTTCGAAACCCGCTTCGCGGGCGTGACCGAACGGGTCAACCGGGGCATCCGGGAAGAAGGTCCCTATTACCTGTTCGGCCTGCGCCTGGTGCCCATCTTTCCGTTCTTTGCCATCAATCCCCTGATGGGCCTGACGCGCCTCCGGACCTGGACGTTTTTCTGGGTCAGCCAGCTGGGCATGCTGCCGGGTACCGTGGTCTACGTGAATGCAGGCGCCCAGGTGGGCCGCATCGAATCCGTGAGCGGCGTGCTGTCGCCCACGCTGCTGGGCTCCTTCGCGCTGCTCGGCATTTTTCCCTTCCTGGCCAAACGCGTGATGACCTGGCTGCAGAGCCGGAAGGTCTACGCGCGTTTCACGCAGCCCGCACACTTCGACGCCAACCTGATCGTGATCGGGGCCGGCTCGGCGGGCCTCGTGACCGCCTACGTGGCCGCTGCAGCGAGGGCCCGGGTGGTCCTGATCGAAGCAGACCGGATGGGCGGCGACTGCCTGAACACCGGCTGTGTACCCAGCAAGGCGCTGATCCGCTCCGGGCGCGTGGCTGCGCTGGCACGCCGGGCGACCGAATTCGGTCTGGCGTCTGCGCCGGCGGTGGGCGCCTCGGGCACCGACTTCCCGCGGGTGATGGCCCGGGTCCGGCGCGTCATTGAGCGCATCGAGCCCCACGACTCAGTGGAACGCTACACAGCCCTGGGCGTCGAGTGCGTCCAGGGCAAGGCGCGGCTGACCTCGCCCTGGACGGTGACCGTGGCCACGGGCGCCGGCGCACGGACGATCACGGGCCGCAACATCGTGCTGGCCACCGGCGGGGCACCCGCCCTGCCGCCCATACCCGGGCTGCTGACCGTCCCCCACGTCACCTCGGACAGCGTCTGGGAACTGGCCGAACTGCCGGCCCGCCTGCTGGTGCTCGGTGGTGGCCCGATCGGCTGCGAGCTCGCCCAGGCCTTCCGTAATCTCGGCAGCGAAGTCACCCTGGTGGAGATGCTGCCCGGCCTGCTGGCCCGGGAAGATGACGCCGCCGGCACCCTGCTGGCAGAGGTCTTTGGGGAACTGGGCATTCGGGTCCTCACCGGCTGCCGGGCAGAGCGCTTCGAACGCCAGCCGGGCGGGGGCCGCCTCCGCTGCCTGCAGGGCGATACCCACCACGACATCGACTTCGACATGGCGCTCATCGCCGTGGGCAGAAAGGCCCGCACGGCCGGGTTGGGGCTCGAAGAGCTGGGCATTGCACTGAATGACAACGGCACCGTCAGCGTCAACGAATACCTGCAGACGCGCCTGCCCAACATCTATGCCTGCGGTGACGTGGCCGGTCCCTGGCAACTTACCCACGTGGCCGCCCACCAGGCCTGGTACTGCGCCATGAATGCGCTGTGGGGGCGCTTCTGGCGTTTCCGCGCGGACTACTCGGTGCTCCCGGCCACGGTCTACACCGATCCCGAGGTGGCGCGGGTGGGCCTGACCGAGGCCGAGGCCCGGGCCTCAGGCCAGCCCGTCGAGACGGTCACTTACGATCTGGCGGACCTGGACCGGGCCATTGCGGATGGGGAGGCCCGGGGCTTTGTGAAGGTGGTGGTACCCCGGGACAGCGACCGGATCCTCGGCGTGACCGTGGTGGGCCCCCACGCGGGGGAGACGCTCAGCGAGTTCGTGCTGGCAATGCGGCATGGCCTGGGCCTCCGGAAGATCCTGGCCACGGTCCACAGCTACCCGACGTTGGCGGAGGCCAACAAGTTCGTCGCGGGCGCCTGGCAGCGCCGGCACCTCCCCGGCCTCCTGCTGGACCTCGCGGCATGGTTCAATCGCCGTCAGCTCTGAACCTCCGTCCCCCTGCCCGGTCCGACTCTTCGATGATGGCCACTAACGCCGCCCTTAAACCTGCTCCCGGCGCACCGCCCGGGGCTGACGACGTGATCGTCACCCGCGCGCTCAACCGGACCTTTCCCATGGGCGACACGGTGATCCGGGCGCTCCAGGGGGTGGATGTGACAATTTGTCGCGGGGAGTACGTGGCCATCATGGGGCCGTCCGGCTCGGGCAAGTCCACCCTCATGAACATCATCGGCTGCCTGGATCGGCCTGACAGCGGCGAGTACTGGCTCAACGGCACGGCGGTTGCCGCGCTGGGTGACGGGCCCCTCGCCGCCCTGCGCAACCGGGAGATTGGCTTCGTCTTTCAGACCTTCAATCTCCTGGCCCGCGCTGACGCCCTGCATAACGTCGAACTGCCGCTGATCTACGCCGGCATCAGTCGCAGCGAGCGGGTGCAACGGGCCCGGCTGGCCCTGGAGCAGGTGGGGCTGCAGGATCGCCTCCGGCACCGTCCGTCGGAGCTTTCGGGTGGGCAACGCCAGCGCGTGGCAGTGGCCCGGGCCCTGGTGACCCGACCGAGCCTCCTGCTGGCCGACGAGCCCACCGGGAACCTGGACTCGGCGACTGCCGCAGACATCCTGGCACTGTTCGCCGAGCTCCACGCCCAGGGGAATACCATCGTGCTGGTGACCCACGATGCCAGCGTTGCTGCCAATGCCAACCGCGCCATCCGCCTGCGGGATGGCCGCATCGAATCGGACACACTGACGACCTAGGAAATGCTCCGGATGAAGACCACACGTTTAGCCCTGACTCCCCGCCTGCTGCTGACGCTGGCTGTCGGCCTGCTGGCCGCCTGCGGCCGCCCGGCCGACAAGACGCCTGCCACCTACCAGACCGTGCCGGTCGAGAAGCGGGACATCACCGTGGCCGTCGAGGCGGCGGGTCAGATCGAGCCATCGCTCACCGTGGAGCTCAAGTCCAAGGCCTCCGGCCAGATCCTCGCCATCCAGGGCGAAACGGGGCAGGTCGTGCAGAAGGGCACGCTGCTGGTGCAGATCGACAAGCGCAACCCCCAGAACTCCCTGGCCCAGGCCAGCGCCCAGCTGGAAGCGGCGAAGGCCCGGCGGTCCATTGCCGAGGCCCAGAGCAAGCGGGCGGCAACCCTGCTCAGCGAAAAGATCATCAACGACGTGGACTTCGAGCAGTCCCAGCTGGAGTCAGCCAACGCCAAGGCCGAGGTAGTGCGCTCCCAGGTGGCCGTCGAAACCGCGCGGATCCAGCTGGACGACACCGACCTCCGGGCGCCGATCACGGGCACCATCATCGAGAAGCTGGTGGAGGAAGGCCAGGTGATCTCGTCGCCCATCATGGACGTGGGTGGGGGCACGCCAATGCTGAAGATGGCGGACCTCACCAGCGTCGAGGTCCGCACCCTGGTGGACGAAACCGACATTGGCAAGATCACCCCGGGACAGGCGGCGGTCGTCACGGTCACTGCCTTTCCCAACCAGCCCTTCCGGGGCGTGGTGCAAAAGATCGAGCCCCAGGCCACCGCGGACCAGACCGTCACCACCTTTGCCGTGCGCATCGTGCTGAAGAACGACAGCGGCCTGCTGAAGCCGGGCATGAACGCCGAGGTCTCCATCCTGGTGACGGAAAGCAGGGACGTGATTGCCGTGCCCACCGGCGCCCTCCGCACCGACCGGGACCTGAAGACCTCGGCAGCACTCGTGGGCCTGGACGAGGCCACGACTGCTGAGCAACTGAAGGCGAACGCACTGCCGGACGCGCCCGCCGGCCAGGAGGGCCAGAGCTACCAGTTCAGTAACCGGTACTGGGTCTTCGTCAACCGGGACAGCAAGCCGGTCGCCGTGCCGGTGCTCACGGGTATCACGGACCTGGACTACAGCGAGGTGCTGGCGGGCCTGAAGCCCGGCGATCTGGTCTACCTGCTGCCCAGTTCCGGCCTGGTCGAGACCCAGCAGCGGTTCCAGCAGCAGATGCGCCAGTTCACCGGCATGCCGGGCATGACCGGCGGCAAGCCGGCGGCGAAGCCCGCCGAAGGCCAGACAGCAGGCCAGACAGCGGGCCAGAGGAAGTAGCCATGCTCTTCGCGGAAATGATCCTCGTGGCGCTCCAGTCGGTCCGGGCCAACCTGTTCCGCGCCTTCCTCACCATGCTGGGCATCATCATCGGCGTCGCGTCGGTGATCACGATGATCGCCATCGGCTCCGGGGCCAAGGCAGCAGTGGATCAGCAGATCGACCAGCTGGGGGCCAGCGTCCTGTCCGTGCGGGCCGGGAGTTTCATGCGCATGGGCGTCGCCCAGAGCGGGGCGACCCTCAGCATCCAGGATGCGGACGCCATCGTAAAGGGGGCGCCCTCCGTCATCGGTGTGGTGCCCGAGATTGCCGGCCAGCTGCAGATCAAGCTGGGCAACCGGAACGAGAGCCTGCGGGTGGCCGGGGTGACCGCCAACTTCCCTGGCATCCAGGGCTACAGCATTGCCTCAGGCCGGTCCTTCACCCAGGCGGACGATGCCAGCCGGCGGGCTGTGGCCGTCCTCGGGGCCTCAGTGGCCGCGAAGCTGGGCAGCACCGGAGAGTCCATCGTCGGCCAGACGATCTACATCAAGGGCATCGCTTTCGAGGTGCTGGGCGTGTTCGCGGAGAAGGGCTCCAGTGGCTTTCGCAATGTGGACGAGCAGCTCTGGATTCCGTTCTACACCGCCCGCTACCGGGTCTTTGGCACGGAACAGCTGGACTCCATCAGCGCGCAGATGGCGCCTGGCTCCACGGTGGAACGCTCCATCGTCGAGATCGAGCAGGTCATGCGCCGGGAGCACCAGATTCAGCCCGGCAAGGACAACGACTTCAGCATTTCCGACCCCCGCCAGTTCTTCAACGTGCGGGAAGCCGCGGCGAACATTTTCGCCATCCTGCTGGCGGGCATCGCCAGCATTAGCCTGGTGGTGGGCGGCATCGGCATCATGAACATCATGCTGGTGACGGTCACGGAGCGCACCAAGGAGATCGGCATCCGCAAGGCGCTGGGCGCCAGCCGCCGGAACATCCTCCTGCAGTTCGTGGTGGAGGCCATGGTGCTGTGCATGCTGGGCGGCGCGGTGGGCATCGCGCTGGGCGCGGGCATCACCACGCTGATCGCGCGCATCGCCGGCTGGAGCATGGCCATCTCGCCAACAGCCGTGGCGCTGGCCTTCTGTTTCAGTGCGGCGGTAGGCCTGTTCTTCGGGATCTGGCCGGCGCGCAAGGCCGCGCGGCTGGACCCCATCGAAGCCCTGCGCTACGAGTAGGAGCGGCTTTAGCCGCGATCGACACCGGGCACAACACCGAAAGCCGAGTCCATGCGCAGAATCCTTCTGGCGACGCTCCTTCTCCAGGTCTCCCCGGTAGTCTCAGCCGACGGCCTCGCCAACGCCTATCTCGTCTGCGACATCTTCGAGAAGACGGGAATCTCAGCCGAGTGCGAGGCGTCGAACGCAACGTCCACCGTGGACGTGATCATCAATACCAGCAGGGAGGAAGCCCAGCAGGTATGCCTGGTGGTCGCGGACCGGATGGCGCAGATGGGCCGCTCCCTCGGCGGCCGGTGGCAGCTCCGGATCTTTGCTCCGGACCGGGCTGCCGAGCCCCTCGCGGCGTGTGCGCTGAGGTGACTGACTTGAGAAAGGAACACGCCATGAGAACCACCTCCGCCGCCGGCCTGCTGCTGGCCGTCATGCTGCTCTCAGTGAATGTCCAGGCCAGCAAGCCCATCTCCGGCGTCACGCTCTTCATGGCACCCTGGTGTGGTTACTGCATGCAGGCCAAGGCCTACATGGCCAAACACGACATTGCCTACCGGGAATACGACGTGGACACAGCCGCCGGGCAGAAGGCCTTCGAGAAGATGGGCGGCACCAAGGGCGTCCCCGCGGGCAAGCGGGGCATCCCGTTCCTGGTGTGGCAGGGCAAAGAGATACGGGGCTTTCAGGCGAGCCGCTACGCGGAGTTTTTCCAGTTGCCGGACTAACGGGCTCAGCGACGGCTTGGGGAGTCATGCCCGATGTGGAAATTCGAGGGCCGGAAGCGGCCTGACTTTGCGGAGGCGCCTGCCGCCGGGCAGGAATCCGTGTGGGATTACCCGCGGCCGCCGCGGCTTGTCGAGGACTCCCGCCACGTGGAGGTCTGGCACGGGACGCAGCGCATCGCCGCCACCCGGCGGGCCTGGCGGGTACTGGAAACGGCGAGTCCGCCCACCTTCTACCTGCCCGTGGAAGACGTGGCGATGGAGTGGCTGAACCCTGCTGCGGGCAGCTCGTTCTGCGAGTGGAAGGGCTCGGCCAGCTACTTCTCGCTGGCTAGCGGTGGTGTGCAGGGTCAGGCCGTGGCCTGGAGCTATCCGCGGCCCTCCGCAGCTTTTGCCCGGCTTGCCGGCTGTCTGTCGTTCTATCCGGGCCGGGTCCGGTGCCTGGTGGCTGGCGAGGTGGCGAGACCCCAGCCCGGCGGCTTCTACGGTGGCTGGCTCACTGACGAGATCGTCGGGCCCGTCAAGGGCGAGCCCGGCACCGGTCACTGGTAGCGACGCGCCAGCGATCCCGGGCCTGTCAGGGCGGGCTCACGCCGGCCTCAGCAGGTGCACGGAGAACCGGTCAGCCCCGTCGCACCAGCTGTGGGTGAGCTGCCAGTGGGACCGGGCAGCCAGGTCACGAAATTCATCAATGGAATACTTGTAGGAGTTCTCCGTGTGGATCGTCTCCCCGGCCGCGAAGGCGATGTCGCGCCCGGCCACCCGGACGGTCTGGTCCAGCACGCTGCGCAGGTGCATCTCCACCCGGCCACGCCGCTCGGCATACCCGGCCTCGTGCTCGAAGGCATCAAGGTCGAAGCTTGCGTCCAGGTCCCGGTTGATCCGTGTCAGCAGGTTCAGGTTGAAGGCCGCTGTGGTGCCCGCGGCATCGTTGTAGGCGGCATCGAGAACAGCTTTTTCCTTCTTGAGATCCACGCCGATCAGCAACGCGCTTGCCCCGAGGCCGCGGCAGGTCGTTGCGAGGAACCGCGTCGCATCGGCCGGGTGGAAGTTGCCGATGGTCGAGCCGGGGAAGAAGAGCAGCCGGGGCTGTCCCGCTACCCGTTGCGGCAGCGAAAACGGCTGGGTGAAATCGGCGACGACGGGCCGGACGCGGAGGCCCGGAAACTCGCCTGCGAGTGCGGCGGCAGCGGACTGCAGATATTGCGCCGAAATATCCACCGGCACATAGCGGGCGGGGCGCTGCAGGGCCCGGAGCAGGATGCGCGTCTTCAGGCTTGCGCCGCTGCCGAGCTCCACCAGTTCGGCGTCCGGGCCGATGAGCGCCGCGATCTCGCGACCACGCCGCTCGAGGATTCCGGTTTCCACGCGGGTCGGGTAGTACTCCGGCTGCCGGCAAATCTCGTCGAAGAGTGCCGAACCCCGCTCGTCGTAAAAATACTTGCACTCCAGTGACTTCCGCGGGTTCGTGAGGCCCCGGAGTACGGACTGCTCGAACTCGGCCAGCGGGGCTTCCGCTGCCGGGTCGTCCTGCCACTGGTCTGCCGGGGTCTGGTTCGCCATCAGGAATCCTCGGCGAGTCTCAGTCCGCTGAACTGCCAGCGCTTCTCGGGTTGAAAGAAATTGCGGTAGGTGGCGCGCACATGGCTGGCCGGCGTCACGCAGGAGCCGCCCCGCAGGACGCGCTGCCCGTGCATGAACTTGCCGTTGTACTCGCCGAGGCCGCCGGCCAGCGGCTGGAAGCGCGGATAGGGGGCGAAATCGCTGGCAGTCCACTCCCACACATCGCCGAACAGGGCCGCGAAGTCTGCGCCTGCCGTCACCGGCGGAGCGGGCTGCAGCCGGCCGCTGTCGGCGAAATTGCCGGCCACGGGCGTTCCCGCCGCCGCGCGCTCCCACTCGAACTCCGTGGGCAGCCGCTTGCCTGCCCAGCGCGCGAAGGCCTCGGCCTCGAACCAGGACACGTGGCACACCGGCGCCATGGGGTCCACGGGCTCGCGACCCCGCAGGGTCATCGTCTGCCACTCGTGGTCGCCGCTACGCCAGTACAGCGGGGCCGTCCAGCCCTCCTCCTGCACCCGGTCCCACCCATCGGCGAGCCACAGGGACGGCGTGCTGTAGCCGCCGTCCTGAATGAAGGCCAGCCACTCGCCATTGAGCACCGGTCGGGAGGCCAGGGAGAAAGGTTGCAGCAATACCTGATGGCAAGGCCGCTCGCAGTCGAAGGCGAAGCCGTCGCTGCCTGCACCCACCGCGCCGATACCGCCGGGCACGCTGATCCACGCCATGGCCGCCGGGGAGGCGCTCGGCCCGTCGGGATTCAGCGGCCCGGGCCGATAGGCCGGCAGCAACGGGGTCTGGGCAAACAGGTGCAGGAGGTCGGTGAGGAGCAGCTCCTGGTGCTGTTGTTCGTGGTGGATGCCCAGCTCGATCCGCTCCAGCGCTGCCGGATCCGGCGTGCCTTCCAGCAAACGGCGCATCGCGTCGTCCACCCGGTCGCGATAGTCCAGGACCCGCTGCAGTGCCGGCCGCGTGAGCATCCCCCGCCGGGCGCGTGGCTGCCGGTCGCCGACGGCGTCGTAGTAGGAGTTGAACAGGTAGCCGAAGTGCTCATCGAAGAGCCGATAGCCCGGAGCGAACGGCACCAGCACGAAGGTCTCGAAGAACCAGCTGGTGTGCGCGAGGTGCCACTTGGCCGGGCTGGCGTCGTCCATGGACTGGACCGTGGCGTCCGCATCGGACAATCCGTCCGCGAGGGAGCGGCTCGTGGCGCGAACGTTGTTGTAAGCCTCTGCGGGTCGAAGCTGGGTCCCGCCGAGAGCCGCACGTTGGGGCTGCAGTACTGTGCCCACCTGACGCGGACCTCCGATGCTTGTTTTCCCCACCCTAACAGCATCAGCGGCGTGCTCCAAACCGGCCGCTGCCGGGCGCTGGGCACGCCAGCGCCACTTCGAGCAGGTGCGGCGCCTGGTGGCAGAGGTTGCCGAAGCGGAGACCACGTTGAGCCAGGGCGAGCAACGGCTGCAGGGGTCGCTGCGGGTGGCAGCCTACATGGTGGACCTCACGGACGTCCAGAACCGGGGGCGGGGCCTCAGCCATCATCGGGGGAGGGAATAGGCATTTCGAACACCCCCTAAGCTGAGTCTGCCAGCCCCGGATGCCGATCGCCTCGGCCCCCGGGCTGGCCGTCCGCCCGCTGCGCCGACCCACGAGGCTGGAGAGAAATCCCGCGTACTCCGGCGTACACCAGAATAGCGGCAAGCCGAATCTCCCGAGTTAACCGGCGGCCGTGACGCTACTCCCCGGCTTGCCGGCCTTCGCCGGCTTCAGATCGTTGATTCCCCAGAACTCGAGTTCCCCCTCGAAGGACCAGCGCGGATGAATCCGCTCCAGGTCGGCGAGATCTGCATTGCTGGCGAAGTCGTAGCCGTTGCCGGCATCGTTGTACCACTGGGCATAACGCAGGGGATAAACGACCTCGTCGGTGACCAGACTCAGCGTCTTCATCAGCCACATGGGAAAGGGCTTGTACTTGAACCGCGTACCGTGGCGGTTGCCTTTCTCGGCAATGGCCACCAGCTCGTGACCCGTCTGGGCGCAGGAGGCAATGGAGAAGTTCTCGTTGGAGAAGACTTCCGGGTACTCGAAGACCGTGCCGACCCACTTGCCCACGTCCCGCACGTCGATCCAGTTCACGAGAAATTCCGGCGGGTTGATCCCTGGAATGTTGTTCTCCCGGATCATCGTCTTCGAGAGCGCGGAATCGCCCCGGATATGGACCTGGGCGGTGTAGTCCACCCGGTGCATGGCGTAGTAGTAGGCCGGGCGGTGGATACAGGTGACGTTCACGCCCTCGGCCCGCAGGAAGTCCGAAATTCGCAGCTTCTGCCGGATCCACCAGGGCGTCTCGGGCACGCCGCCAACGAAGTCACTGACCTTGTCCGTCGGGAAGATCAGCGTGATGACGTGCTTGACGGACGGATTGGCCCTGAGTGCGCCCAGGGACGCGACGGCCTGGCGCATGACGGCGGCACAGCCGCCCACCGGGTCTCTGCCGTGATTGGTGATCTTGCCGGCCTTGCTGGTGTTGGCCGTGAGGTAGAGCACCACACCGGCGCAGTCCCTGAAAGCCTTGGTCAGGGTCTCCTCGGAATTCATGTCCACGCCGGACTGCAGGGTGAGCAACCCGGGGGCCTCCGCCTCGGTCTTCAGCAAAAGGGCTTCCAGCCGGGCCGCCGCCTGGGTGCCTGCGGTTCTGTAGAGAGCCCGCACCCGGAACTGCCGGGTCTTGGTCAGTTCCTCGACGATCGCGTAGCACTCCCAGCCGGTGGCACAGGTGACGGCGAGCAGCGGCAGTTCACCGGTTGAGCGGGCCGGGGACGGACTGCGCTCCCGCTCCGCCCGGATCTTCAGTACGGCCTCAACGAGCCGCTTGTTCTTCGCCTTGATGGCCTGCTGGCCCATCCGGACCGCGGTGTCTCTATCCATTGCTCTGCCAGCCTGTGCGATGAGTGCGGACGAAATTATAGGTGAGTCTGCGGGGACGTGGTCAGCTCAGTACCCTGCCAGCCCATCTCTGCCACAGCGCTGTCGACGCCAACGAGGGTGTGCAGCAGCCCCGCGAACCCGGCCCCGGATCCCGTGGTGTAGAAGCGGTGCTGGCCCGCCCCCTCGCTCCCGGACCAAAGCCCCCGCTCCTCGAGGGTTTGCCGGAGGTGCCGGGCAATGGCTGGCGCCGGATCGATCACCTGGACCCCCGGGCCGGCAATCTGCCGGATGAGCTCAATCAGGAAGGGGTAGTGACTGCAGGCCAGGACCACCGTGTCGGCGCCTGCAGCCAGCATGGGGCCCAGGTAGCGCCGGAGCAGGGCCTCCGTGGCTGGCGTGTCCAGCTCGCCCCGCTCGACCTGTTCGGCGAGCCCGTCGCAGACCTGACTGACGAGTGTGACGGCACTGGCGTGGCGACCCGCGGTGGCCCGGAACAGCTTGCCCTGAAAGGTTGCCGGGGTTGCCATGATGCCGATCACACCGGATCTGGTAGCGCCCGCCGCAGGTTTCACCGCCGGCTCCATGCCGATGGACGGCAGCTGTGGAAAGGTCTCACGCAGATGCTTGAGTGCGGCGGCTGAGGCGGTGTTGCAGGCCACGACGATGGCCTTGCAGTCCTGGGCAAGGAGAAAGCGGGTGATGGCCACGCAGTACTGGCGCAGTTCGTCTTCCCCGCGGGGTCCGTAGGGCATGTGCACCTGATCCGCGAAGTAGACCGTGTCGTCGTGGGGCAGTTCGCGGACGACCTCCCGCCAGACGGACAAACCGCCGGCGCCGGAGTCAAAGATGCCGATGGGGCCGGTGTGCTGCATGGGCTCTGCCTTATCCGGTCGCGGCTAAAGCCGCTCCTACGGCGGTGGTCAGTGCCGTCAGATCAGCCGGCTCGATGATGTAGGGCGGCATCAGGTAAATCAGGCGACCGAAGGGGCGGATCCAGACGCCCTGCTCCACAAAGAGCGCCTGGAGGACCGCCATATTCACGGGCTCCCGCATCTCCACCACGCCAATCGCGCCCAGCACCCGGACATCGGCCACCGCCGGATGCCCCACGTAAACACCGAGCTCCCGCTGGAGCTGCGCTTCGATGGCCGCGATACGCTGCTGCCAGGGACTGGCCAGAAGCAACTCGATGCTCTTCCCCGCCACCGCCGTCGCCAGCGGGTTCGCCATGAAGGTTGGCCCGTGCATCAGCACGCCGCCCTGGGCGGAGATCCCGGCCGCCACTTCGGTGGTGGCCAGCGTCGCGGCCAGGCTCAGGTAGCCCCCGGTCAGGGCCTTGCCGAGGCACAGGATGTCTGGGGCAATGCCCGCGTGCTCACAGGCGAAAAGCCTGCCCGTACGGCCGAAGCCCGTAGCAATCTCGTCTGCAATGAGCAACACGCTGTGCCGCTGGCAGAGCTCCGCAACACCCCGCAAATAGTCTGCTGAGTAGAACCACATCCCGCCGGCGCCCTGCACGATGGGTTCGAGGATGACGGCGGCCAGCTCGTCCCTGTGGGCTGTGATCAGCCGCTCGAATTCATCCAGATCGCCCGACACGAGCGGCCTTCCGAATCGCGACTCGGGGCGAGGCGCGAACAGGTGTGTCGGCAGCACGCCGCGAAACAGCTGATGCATGCCATTGACCGGGTCGCAAACGGCCATCGCCCCGAAGGTATCACCGTGGTACCCGCCACGAATCGTCAGGAGCCTCGTCTTCGCCAAGTTTCTTCGCCCCTGCCAGTACTGCAGTGCCATCTTGATCGCCACCTCGACGGCGACGGAGCCCGAGTCACTGAAGAAGACGTGCTGCAGCGGCTCCGGGGTGAGCGCGACGAGCTGCCGGCCCAGCGCGATGGCCGGTTCGTGGGTCAGCCCGCCAAACATCACGTGGGCCGTGCGCTTTAGCTGGTCCTCGATGGCCGCATTTAGTGCCGGGTGGTTATAGCCGTGAATGACGCACCACCAGGACGCCATGCCGTCGATCAGTTCCCGGCCGTCCGCAAGCCGGATCCGCACACCGCTGGCGGAGGCCACCTCGTAGGCCGGCAGCGGCGCGGTCATGGAGGTGTAGGGGTGCCAGAGGTGGTGGCGATCGAACTCGTTCATGACGGGAAGTATGCCTGCCAGGCGGTCCGGGCGATCAGCACCAGCACCACCCCGATAAAGATCCGGCGCACAAATCCGCTGCCGTGCTTGACGGCAAGGCCAGTGCCCAGCACCGCGCCGCTCACATTGGCCACCGCCATCAGCAGGGCCACCAGCCAGAGCAACTCCAGCTGGCTGCCAAACCACAGGAGTGCCCCGGCGTTGGTCGCCACGTTCAGCACCCGGGCACTGGCTGCCGAGTGCAGGAAGTCGAAGCCGTAGAGGCGGATCAGCAGGAACATGAAGAAGCTGCCCGTCCCGGGCCCGAAGAAGCCGTCATAGAACCCCACGGCGCCGAGCAGCGCGGCGGCCAGCAGGGTCCGGCGCCTGGTGATGGCCAGCGGCGCGTGGGCAGCGCCCAGATCCTTGCGCCACACCACGTAGATGAGCACGACGGCGAGCAGGACGGGGACCAGGGGCCGGAAGATCTGCGGGGGCACCGCCGTGGCTATCCGCGCGCCAGCCAGAGCACCGAGAAAGACCACCGGTACCAGCGGCAACAGCAGCCGCCAGGGAATCCGCACGCCCCGGGCAAAGCGCAGGACGGCGCTGCCGGTGCCAAAGATGCTGGCGAACTTGTTGGTGCCGAGCAGGATCGCCGGTGGGGTGGCCGGGTAGGCGGTGAGCAGCGCCGGGAGCTGAATCAAACCACCGCCGCCCACCATTGCGTCCACGAGGCCGGCACCGAAGGCGGCGAGGACGATCAGCAGGAGATCCGGACTGAGAGCCTCCACCCCGGTTACGCTTGCTGGCCGCCTGGTAGCCTTGCCGCGTGCCTGTCGAAAGTGACAGTCGCTGCGCAACCAGCACGCCGGTTACGGGCGAAAATCAGGCAATCGGCAAATCCGCAATGGCTTTTCTTCCAGTCGTGCAGGGCCTCCTCGATTGCCGGTTCGTCCTCGAACGTCAATTCCCGACTCTCCAGCAGGTCGATCAGGAGCCCCTGGACGGCCGCCTTGTCCAGGCCATAGCGGCTACGGAGCACCCACTCTGTTTCGATGAGAACGAGCAGTGAAACAAACACGACCTGCTCGCGGCCCAGTGCCTTCTGCACCACTTCCAACGCGCGTTTCGACTGAATCCTGTCATCGAGGATCAGAAGACGAACCAGAACATTGGTATCGATCCCTAGCAAGCTGGCAGCCTAGCGATTCATCTGCCTGATCGTGACCCGCCGGCGAGTCACCGGTTTGATACCGATATCCCGAATGCTCTTGGTCTTGGGGCGCACGATGATGGTCCCGTCTGGCAGGACAGCAAAGTGAATCCGATCGCCGACACGCAAGCCGGCCGCATCACGCACGCTCTTCGGAATGGTTGTTTGCCCCTTGCTGGTTAGGGTGGCGAATGACATTGGCTGACACCTTTCCTTACAAAAAACCAAATAGTAAGGAGAATCTTAGCCCGGTTCCGGGGCTGTCAGCCAGTTCCGTGCCTCATTCTTGACGCGAGCTGCCCATCAAACCAGCGGAAAATCTGGCCGCAATACGCGGAAACGAGAGGACTATCGCCCGAAGAGCGGGGTCCCATCGAGCCAGGTGGTCAACTGTTCCGGAGTGGCTGACGGGCCGAGATACGGGACAGTCCCAAGCCGGAGCGCGGGCAGCCGCTGTTCCAGCGTACGCAGGTTCTCGTCGAAGGCGTCCATCAGGGGGCCGGTGGTGTTGGCCACCCACCCGGCAAGGGTGAGCCCGGCAGCCTCGATGGCGGCGGCGGTCAGTAGCGCGTGATTGAGGCAACCGAGGCGCATGGCGACCACCAGGATCACCGGATAGGCCAGGGCCGTTGCCACGTCGGCCAGCGACTCCGCATCATTCAGAGGAACGAGCCAGCCGCCCGCGCCCTCCACCAGGACCACGTCATGGCCGGCGGCGTCGACGTGGCGGACGTGGGCCGCCAGCGTTGCCGCGCTCGGCCTGAGCCCGGCCCGGGCGGCAGCAATGTGGGGAGCGATGGCGGGCTCCAGGGCAAGCGGGTTGATGTCAGCGTAGTCCAGCGGGACGGAAGATAGTTGCTGGAGCAGCAGTGCGTCGTCGTTGACCAGTCGCCCGTCCACGCTGGCACAGCCAGCCGATACCGGCTTGAGGCCCACCGCCTTAAGGCCGTAAGCCCGGGCATTCAGCAGCAAGGCACCCGTAACCAGGGTCTTGCCCACGTTGGTGTCCGTACCGGTGATGAAGAAGCGCTTTGGCCTCATGCCGTGCTGGCCTGTTCGAGGGCCGCGAGCAGCCGGTCCACGTCGGCAAGCTCGTGGAGCGCCGAGAACGTGACCCGGAGGCGCGCGGTGCCTGCGGGCACCGTCGGTGGGCGGATGGCCGGGACGAGCAGGCCGCTGGATTCCAGGGCGGCACTGAGCGCCAGCGCCGTGCCCGACTCGCCAATGACCAACGGCTGGATCGGCGTCGCCGACGGCAGCAGCTGCAGTCCCAGCTGGGTGGCGCCGGCTCGAAAGCGCGCCACCAGCTCCCGCAACCGCTCGCGCCGCCACTCCTCTGTTCGGGCGATCCGCAGGCTCTCCAGCGTGGCCACCGCCACCGCCGACGGCAGGGCTGTCGTGTAAATGTAATTGCGGGCCCGCTGAATCAGGGTCTCGATGAGCGCCTCACTCCCGGCCACGAAGGCGCCTGCCGTGCCGAAGGCTTTACCGAGCGTCCCAACGAGCACGGGCACGTCTTCCAGGCCCTGGGCCACCGGATCCACGACGCCACAACCGGCCGTGCCGTGCACCCCGCAGCCGTGGGCATCGTCGATCATGAGCCAGGCGCCGTGGCGCCGGGCCGTCGCGACGAGTTCAGGCAAGCGGCAGAGATCGCCATCCATGCTGAAGGTGCCGTCGCTGACGATCAGCTTGCGCCGGGGAGAGCTCGCGCAGTCCGCCAGCCGGGCCTCGAGGTCGGACACTTCACTGTGGGCGAACCAGTTGAAGTGGGCGCGGCTGAGCCAGCCGCCGTCGAGCAGGGAGGCGTGGTTCAGGCGATCCTCGAAGACGTGGTCGCCCGGCCCCAGCAGGGCGTTGATGGTGCCGACGTTGGCTGCATAGCCGCTGCCAAACAGCAGGGCCCGGGGCCGGCCGGTGAAATCCGCCAGGGATTCTTCCAGTTGCTCATGGGCGGCCGTGTGGCCACTGACCAGGTGGGACGCGCCGGTCCCGGCGCCCCAGCGGTCCACGCCGGCCTTGAAGGCGGCGCAAACCCGCGGGTCCGCGGCAAGGCCAAGGTAATCATTGCTGCAGAAGTTGAGGAGGGCCCGCCCGTTGACGACGACCTCCCGCCCGGTGGGGCTCCCGATAACCCGCCGACGACGGTACAGACGCCGCTTCTCCAGCGCCCCGAGGGTGGTCGTCAGGTCATCAAACGCTGCCAATGGGAGTCACCGAGGCTAAACTGGCGGTAGTCTAGCGAAAGGTACCGGACCTTAGTTTTGTTAGTTGTTTAGTTGTTGGGGCCAACAACTAAACAACTAACAAAACTAAGGTCCGGTACCTTTTTGAGATGGGTACCTTCTTGAGATAAACGGAGTTCCAGCATGCTGAAGATCTACGGTCCGGCCCGCTCCCGCTCGTCCAGGGCACTCTGGATGGCCGAGGAATGCGGCATTCCTTTCGAGCACGAGGACCTGACCCGTTACCCCACGATGCCGGAAAAGTCCGCGGCGGTGCGGGAGATCAATCCCATAGGCAAGATTCCGGTGCTGGTGGATGGCGATTTCGTGTTGTCCGAGTCCATGGCTATCAATCTCTACCTGGCGCGGAAGCACGGCCGCCACCTCTGGCCCTCCGGCGAGCAGGACCAGGCGAAGATCCTGCAGTGGAGCTTCTTCGCCGTTACCGAACTGGACCCTCCCCTCGTGGAACTGATGATCGAACGCACGTTTCGCAAGGAAGGGGAGCGCAACGCGGCGAATGAGCAGAAGCACGCCGAATCGGCCAAGCGGCCGCTCGGCGTGCTGGAGGGGCATCTGGCAGCTCAGCCCTGGCTGGTGGGCCCCGGTTTCACGGTCGCTGACCTGAACGTGGCGTCCGTGCTCACCATGGCTGCCGGGGCCAAGCAGGAGTTGACTGACTACCCCCACCTGCTGGCCTGGCTAAAGCGCTGTCAGGACCGGCCGGCGTACCGGAAGGCTACGACTCCCAAGGCCTGAGGCCAGACCACCCGAAACCCGCAGGTCCGTGAACCCTCAACATGCAGCACTGGCGCGTCGGCGACGTCACGATTACCCGGATCATCGAGACCGAGGACCGGTCCATGACCGCGGCAGCCATGCTGCCGGAGGCAACCCCGGCCAATCTGGCGCCGATGGCGTGGTTACGGCCGCACTTCGCCTCGGAGACGGGGCAACTCATCAGCAGCATTCATTCGCTGCTCGTCGAGAGCCGTGGCCAGCGGATAGTCATCGACACCTGTCTGGGCAACGATAAGCCGCGGATCGTGCCCCAGTGGAACCAGCGCCAGGGCCGCTTCCTGCAAGATATCGCAGCCGCCGGGTTTCCCCGGGAGCGCGTGGACTTCGTCGTTTGCACCCACCTCCATCCCGACCACGTGGGCTGGAACACCATGCTGGTGAATGACCGCTGGGTACCTACCTTTCCGTCAGCCCGGTATGTGTTCAGCGCCCTGGACTGGGCCTGGCTGGACAAGGCGCCCGTCAGTGCGCTCGGTGACTACGCCGGCGACTCCGTGCGCCCGGTGTTTGCCGCTGGCCAGGGCGAATGCGTGGCGCCGGACTTTCGTCTGACCGACGAGGTGTGGCTGGAATCCACCCCGGGCCATTCCCCCGGCCACGTGTCGATACATATCGCGTCCCGCGGCGAACACGCCATCGTGACAGGCGACCTCATGCATCACCCCTGCCAGATCGGCCGGCCCCGGTGGTCGAGCCCCTTCGACTTCGACAAGGCGGCAGCCCTCCAGACGCGCCTCGACTTTCTTGAGCGCTACGGCAACACGCCGGCGCTCATCTTTGGCAGTCATTTCGCGACCCCATCGGCCGGCCGCATCGTGCGGGATGGCGACGCCTGGCGCCTGGACGTGTAAAAAGGTACCGGACCATAGTTTTTTTATTTGTTTATTTGTTTGGTGGTGCGGATAAATAACTAAACAACTAACAAAACTAAGGTCCGGTACCTTTTTAGCGGTGCAGGGCGTGGTATTCGGGGTTGGGCATCAGGTCCAGGGCCTGGGCCATGCGGTTCGAGTAATTGAAGAAAGCGACGACCTCACCGATGTCGAAGAGATCAGCAGCGCCAAAACCGACGTCCCGCAGCGCTTGCCGGTCCGCCTCGCCAATGGACTCCGGCGCGGTGGTCAGCCGGTGGGCAAAATCAAGCATGGCCCGCTGGCGGGGTCCCAGCGGCGCCACGCGGTAATTGGTCACCAGCATCTCACCGAGCTGCGGATCACCACTCAACTCCCGCACCGCCTGGCCGTGGGCAATCAGGCAGTAGTAGCAGCGATTGCAGCTCGACACGACCACCGCAATCATCTCCCGCTCCAGAATCGACAGCCCTGAGTCCTCGGAGAGCATCAGCTCGTTGTACAGGCTGATGAAGTTGCGCAGCCTCGCGGGCCGGAACGCGTAGGCCCGGAGCACGTTCGGCACGAGCCCGAGCTTCTCCTGGCACTTGCGGAAGTACTTCTGGAGATCGGCATCCAGTGACCCCGGGTCGGGCACGGGGAGCCGGGAGATATGGGGAGGCTGGGGCATGACGGTACCTTAAGCGGACTGATCCCGGCCGAAGCATACCCCCGCTTCCCTTCACCAGCAGCGCCCGCTAGGCTTCTGCGCCATGCCCGTGCGCTCCCTGTTCCCCACCCTTGTCTACAGCGCCCTCCTCCAGGGCGCTGGCACCGCTGCCCTCAACAGGGAACTCCTGAAGGAGACCCAACAGATCCGCGCCCAGGACCTGGCAGGGCGGAAATGGTCAGTCCGAAGGTACCCGGGCGGCTACACGTCCTACGGCTCCCTCTGCCACCTGCAGAAGATGTCCTCGACTTTCGCCATCCTGGAGCGGAAGTTGCGCCGCCACGTTAACGCCTACGTCCGCGCCCTCGAACTGGATATGACGGGCCGCTCCCTCGCCATGACGGACTGCTGGGTCAACGTGATGGGACGGCAGGTGGTACACGGACTGCACCTGCACCCGCTGGCCACGCTCAGCGGTACCTACTACGTGCAGACTCCCCGGGGTTGCGCGGGGCTCAAGGTGGAGGACCCCCGCCTCGACCGTTTCATGGCGGCCCCGCCCCGGCGCACGGACGGGCGGGCCGAGAACCAGCCCTGGGTCACCATTCCGGCGCAGGCAGGGCATGTGGTGCTGTTCGAAAGCTGGCTGCGGCACGAGGTGCCGCCAAACCCGGCAGCTGGCGAGCGCGTGAGTATCAGCTTCAACTACAACTGGTTCTGACCCTCAGAAACCACCGAGCGAACTCCAGGGAACCTGCTGCGTGTCGTCCACCAGTCCGTCCCCATTCACGTCAATGGCGAGCTGCACCGTCTGCGCGTTCTGCACCGTGGCCCGGATGGTCGCGCCATTCGCCCCGGTGATCAGTACCTCGCCGGTGGCGGGATAGTCATCGCCCGTCGCCACGAGCGGACTCAGGGCGACAAAGTTTACGGCGCCCTCGAAGCGGGAGCCCTCCAGGGTGCCGGAGCCGGATATCCGCGTGACCAGACTTGCTCCGGTGCCGTCCTCCACCGTCATCAGCGCGAAGTCCCGCAGAATCCAGGCGTCATTGCCCGCGCGGAAGGTGAACAGGCTGCCGGACTCTGCCGTCTCGCTGATGAGCGGTACCGTGAAGTCGAGATCGATCTCGAGATTGCCGTCCCCAATGATCGTCTCGCCACCTGCCGTGATCGCCAGGTCCGTGAAGGTGACGGCGGCACCAAGGGCATAGACGTCATTGAGAATATCCCCGCTGAAGCTGGCCACGTCGATGCGCATGCCCCCGTCGTAGACCGCGCCGTCGGCGTCATCACAGTTGTTGAAGTCAATGCTGATACGGTCTCCCGGAGTCAGCGTGATGTCGCTGTTCAGGGACCCGGACAGGCGCACCGTGCCAGTGACCAGGCAGTCAAAGGTCTCGGGGCCCACGCGGACCGCCGGCTGCACCTGCTGAATTGTCGCCCGTCGACGAACCAGGGATTGCGCCAAGGATTGTGTCAGTGCGTTCGAGCCGCCATCCGCCGAGAGGATGCCCCCGCCGCCAACGACACCGCCGAAGGCTCCTGCGTCGAGGCCCACGCTCACCACTTCCCGGGTGATCGTCACCGCGTTCCCGGCGTCGATGACGGCGGGACTGTCAGGAGGACTGCTGCCGCCTCCCCCACCGCCGCCGCAGGCACTGAGGCCAGCGAGAACGACAAACGAGGTCAGGAACCGGCCCGCGCCAGACAGCCACCGCTGATGAGTAGCCATGAGAACCCCCGAGGTATCAGGACAACTGGAACTGGTATAGCACTGGAAGGCCCTGAACGCACCCGTCATTTCCAGAGCTTTCGTCAGGAAACCCGGCACCGGGTGAGCCCGGAGAGAACCTAAAGAAAACCCAGGGGATCCCGCCCGAACAGCCAGAGGTGCCCGCCCGCCAGCAGAACCAGGGCCAGAAGCAGCCCGAGACCACCGCCAATCAGGCTGACCCGGTCCGTCGGCCAGCGGGCACGACCCCGCAGGATGGCGACCAAAGGCAGGAAGGACGTGGGCCCGGCCAGCGCCTGCCACTGCTCCTCCCCCAGCGCGGCCCGCCGCCGGTTCTCCACGGCGCTCATCCCAAGCAGCGCAAAGGCGCCCAGAGAACCGAACAGCATCAGACCCACGGCATGACCATTGACGGGCAGATGAGCCAGACCCCAGAGGCCGAGACCCCAGAGTATGGGATGCCGGGTGAAGGCCACGGCGCCAGGTGTGGCTGGCTGGAAGGCCCGGGTGACGAAGGCGATGGACAGGGGGTTGGGCGCCAGCGCCCCGGAGCCGAGCAGGAACAGCGCCAGGGGCACCAGCACCAGCGCAAACCAGTAACTCCAGAGGCCCGCGAACCAGAGGGGGGCATAGGGCGCAAGCAGGGCTTCCCGAAGGAGCCAGCTGAACAAGGCCAGCGAGAGCAGCGAGTAGGCGCCGATAAAGCCGCCCTCGCCCAGCCGCACCTGCAACCACCGGCGCAGGGGCGGCAACGTCGGGATGACGTGGGCGATGAGGAAGAGGCCGAGGACGGCGAGGAATCTACCCATGGTTTCGCGCCTAAAGGCGCTCCTACGAGGCGCTCCTAGGGGCGCGGCGGCGACGTACCTGACTGACGCACCAGATTCGTGGCCAGGGCAATCATCGACGCGACATCGCTCAGGTTGGCCGGCACCACGAGGGTGTTCCCCGCCTTGGCCAGATTGCCGAACTGAGCCACGTAGGCCTCGGCCACCCGCAGCTGCATGGCCTCGTGACCGCCGGTCTCCCGCAGCACCAGTGCGACTTTCTGCAGGCCCTCAGCCGTGGCCGTCGCGACCGCGAGGATCGCCTCAGCCTCGCCCTGGGCCTCATTGATCTGCTGGCGCTGCTTCGCTTCGGAGGCCTTGATCACCCGCTGCTTGTCGCCCTCCGCCTCGTTGATCTTGGCATCCCGCTCGCCCTCCGACGTGAGCACGACGGCGCGCTTTTCCCGCTCCGCCCGCATCTGCTTTTCCATGGCGCTCAGCACGTCCCGGGGCGGGTTGATGTTCTTGATTTCGTAGCGGAGCACCTTCACGCCCCAGGCCTCGGAAGCCTTGTCGAGCTCGATGACCACGTTGGAGTTGATCGCGCCCCGCTCCTCAAAGGTGCGATCCAGGTCGATCTTGCCGATCTCGCTCCGGAGCGTGGTCTGGGCCAGCTGCATGATGGCGAAGATGTAGTCGGTTATGCCGTAGCTCGTGCGCTGGGGGTCCAGGATGCGCAGATACAGCACGCCATCCACGCCCACCTGTACGTTGTCCTTGGTGATGCAGGTCTGCTCGGGGATATCGAGCGCCTGTTCCTTCAGGCTGTGCCGGTAGGCAATGCGCTCGACAAAAGGTACGAGGATGTGGAAACCCGCCTGCAGGACCCGGCTGAACTTGCCAAGGTACTCAACCACAAAGGCGCTCTGCTGGGGCACCACGATAGCCGTCTTGGCCAGGATGATGATGACAACAATGGCGACGACTACAGCAACAACGAATGCGTCCACAGCAAGTCCTCTTCTAGTGAATCAGTTCAGGGCCTCGACGCTGAGGGTGATGCCATCGACGGCGACAATCCGTACCCTGGTGCCCGGGGAAATCGGGACCTTACCGACGTTCCTGGCTGTCCAGGTGGAGCCGCGCAAGTCAACGCGACAGGACTCGTCCACGGGCAGTCCAACAGGCAGAGTCAGGTGCTCGCGGAGCATATCGTTGGCCATGTCCGGAACATCCCGGCGCAGCAGCCGGTAGACCTGCTTGCGAAAAAACACCATCGAGACGAGGGCCAGCCCCGAGAAAATCAGCCACTGCCCCCACTCCGGCAGCCCGGGCAGCGCGAAACCCAGGAGCCCCGTGATGATCGCGGCCACGCCCAGAAAAACGAGGAAAAAATCGGCCTCGATAATGAACAACTCGGCGCCCAGCAAGAGCACCCCGATAACCAGCCAGCCCCACCAGACCATGGCGCCTCCCTACCCGAACCAGAAAGCCAGAACCAGACATCCAGAACCAGACATCCAGAACTCTTATAGCCGATCTGCGCTGCTCAGACGAGTTTCGCTGGCGGTGCCGTCTGAAAGACGCGGCCCATGTACTCGTTCAGGTCCTGCGTCACCTCCGCTGCCGTCTCGGGACCGACACCGGCCAGGGTCTTGGCCAGCTGCATCTTGAACTCCAGCTGCATCTGGCGGCCGATCTGGATCCGCTGGGCCTGGGGTGACCCCGCACCGTGCATGGACTCCGTGAGGTAGCCGACGGCATTCCGGCCCAGCGTCATGTTTTCGATGAGCCGCAGAATGCGCATCCGGTCTTCGGTAGGAATATCAGCCCGGCCCTGCAGGTACTTGCGGATCAGTGCGCCGACCTCCGGGTGATTGAGATCCTGCTCGGATGGCAGCGTCACCATGAGACCACCCGCCAGATCCTGGGCGAGGCGGCTGATCTCGTAGGGAAAGCGGGTGACGTGATGCTTGCAGACGTTCGCGATCATGTCATCGCAGATGTACACGCCGGACTTCAGCGGGACCGCCTGATAACTGGAGGCAATCCCCGTGGCGTAGATCGTTTCGTTGAGATGCGTCATCTCCACGAGCTTGTCCTTGATGTGGGACACCTTGGCCACCCCGTTGTAGTCCGCGACGGTTGCCGCCGCACCGATGAGCACGTCCCCCACGCCGGATTTGCAGACGTAGCTGCGGCGATGGTAGGTGGTGAAGCGCTCCACCAGCAGGGCAGCAAACTCCACCTCGCCATCCATGAAGATGTGTTCCCAGGGAATAAAGACATCGTCGAAGATGATCATCGCTTCCTGCCCGCCGAACTTTTTGTTGCCCGGATCGATCTCCCCGCCCTCCATGCTGCGCGTATCGCAGGACTGGCGCCCATAGATGTAGGTGATTCCCGCTGCGTCCACGGGTACGGCGCCGACGATCGCGTAGTCCTTGTCCGCCTTGCCGAGACGCATCGTGGGCATCACGAGCAGCCAGTGCGCGTTGATGCAGCCGGTCTGGTGGGCCTTGGCTCCTTTCAGGTACACGCCGTCCGCTGTCCGCCGGCTGACGTGCACGAACAGGTCCGGATCGGCCTGCTCGTGGGGCGCCTTGCTGCGGTCGCCCTTCACATCCGTCATGGCGCCGCCGATCACGTAACCCCGCCGCTGCATCTTGGTGACGAAACTGACGAAGCGCGCGTGATAGGGCGTTGCGTGCTTTTCGTCCACCTCGAAGGTGACGGAGTGGAGCGCATTGATGGCATCCATGCCGACGCAGCGCTGGAAGCAGGTGCCTGTGAGCTGCCCGAGCCGGCGCTGCATCTTGTTCTGCAGAACGAGGTCCTGGGCACTGCCCGCCACGTGCAGAAACCGGTTCACGCGCTCGCCGGTGTAGGGCGACAGCACGGTGCCCAGTTCCGGATTGCGGACCGCCAGGTCGTAGGTCTCGGCCACGGCGTTGATGGACGGCCGGATCATCGGGTGATCGACCGGCTCCGCCACCAGCTCGCCAAACAGAAATACCCGGAGCTGCCGGCCCCGCAGGCTCTCCAGGTACTCAGCCCCCGTCTTTATAGGCGTCACAACTTCCGGTATGACTGCACTAGCTTTAGTTGCCAAGTTACTGAACTCCAAGAGATTAAGTATGGGGTCCCGGCTCAGGGTTTGGCCCGGACCAAGGCTTACTCTAGCACCGCCGCGCTGGCCAAAGGCTGCCGCTAGACTAGCCACCGGATCCAGCGGACGGACCTGATGACTGAACGGCGCTGCTACATGATTATCCTGGCGGAGATTAACGACCGGGAGCGCTTTATGGCCGACTACGCCCGCGTCGTACCCGACCTGGTGAGGCAGTTCGGGGGTCGCTACGTCGTCCGCGGCTCGGGCGGGATGTTCCTCGAAGGCGGCTGGTGCGACAGCCCCAGCGCACTGATATCGGAGTGGCCCAGCCGGGAAGACGCCCTGCGCTTCTGGAACTCACCCGAGTACGTGGCGGCGAAGCAGCTGCGCGAGGGCACGGGCCGCTTCGAGATTTTGCTGATCGACTCGCCCGCCTGGAGCCCGACGTGAACACCCGCTGCATCAGCCTGCCTCTGTTTGGCCTCTACTCCTTTGCCAGCTTCCTGCACTTTGCCCATAACGGGCTGCAGCTCGCTGACTATCCCAACATGCCCCGGTGGATCACCCCGTCGGGCGTCTTCGGCACCTGGCTCGCCATTGCCGCCGTGGGAGTGTGTGGCTATGTGCTCATCCGCCTTGGCTACCAGGTTACGGGTCTGTTATTTCTGACCCTGTATGCGATCGCCGGACTGGACGGGCTGGCGCACTACGCCCTCGCACCCATTCATGAACATTCCTTCGCAATGAACTTCACGATCGGGTTTGAGGTGTTAACCGCCACGCTCCTACTGATAGCGATCGCGCGGATGCCGCGGTCGCAGTCATGAGGAGGTGACCCCGGGCAGGCTGCAATTATGTGCAATGTGCGGTGGGACGCTAATTGTTGATGCTAGTTTAATAATTCCTGAATAGTCCGGGCCCACTCTCGACCCATGCCTCACGTCCAAATGCTATTGCAGTGGTCCCGGATCGCTGTTGCGATCATCGCGCTGGTGACGTGTACCGCTTCGTGGCCGGGCGATCTGGACAGCGACGGCTTCACCGACGCCACAGACAACTGCACCCTGAGTGCCAACGTCAGCCAGCTGGACACGAACGGCGACGGGATTGGCAACCGCTGCGACCCCGACTTCAATAACAACGGCATCGTCGACTCCCAGGACGGTGCGCTACTGAAAGCAGCGTTCGGCTCTGCTGCCTTTCCGGACCGGGACCTGAACGGCAATGGCCTCGTGGACTCCCAGGACGGTGCCCTGCTGAAGTCCTGGTTCGGCAAAGCGCCAGGGCCCTATGCCGCTGCCACAGGACTGAACGCCCGCCCCAGCAATACCACCTGCATCGCGCCGCCGCGCCCCGATGGCAACGCCACGGTGTCCACGGTCCAGCCGTTTCCGACCCTTCCCTCCCTGTCGCAGCCGGTCAAGATCCTCCAGGCGCCCGGTGATGCGTCCCGGTGGTTCGTCCTCGAGAAGACGGGCCGGGTCCGGGTTTTTAGCGTCAGCAATCCAGCAGTGGTCACAACCTGGCTCGACTTCTCGGCGCTGGTCAATGCCAGCGGGGAAGGCGGATTGCTGGGCATGGCCTTCCACCCCAGCTACCCGACGGTTCGGGAAGTCTTCGTGTCGTACACCGGGGATCCCGGCAGTGCGCTGGTGTCCAAGGTCTCCCGCGTCATCCTGGACAACGTGACCACGCCATCGGTCACGACCCGGCAGATTCTGGTGACCATCAGCCAGCCCGCTGACTACCACAAGGGCGGCGATATTGCCTTTGGCACTGACGGCTACCTGTATTTGGGGCTGGGCGATGGTGGCGAAGCCAACGACCCCGCCGGCTATGCCCAGAACAACACGCGTCTGCTCGGCAAGATGCTCCGCATCAATGTCGTCAACGTCGCGCACCCCGTGCCGGGTTACCTGATCCCGGCGAACAACCCCTTCGCGGCCAATCCGAAGTGCGGTCCGGCGGCGAACGCGGCGAACTGCCCGGAAATCTATGCGAGCGGCTTCCGCAATCCCTGGCGGTGGAGTTTCGACCGGCCGACGGGCGAACTCTGGGCTGGCGACGTCGGCGAGGGCGAACGCGAGGAAGTCGACCGCATTGAGTTGGGCGGCAACTACGGCTGGAACTGCCGGGAAGGTCTCCTGCCGGGACCCGCAAGCTGCGCGACCCTCGGACTGACAGATCCCGTTAGCGATTACGCTCACGACAATGGCAACGTCTCGATCACCGGTGGCTATGTGTATCGGGGCACGGCGATTCCGGCGCTCCGCGGCCGGTACGTCTTCGCGGATTACGGCTCCGGCCGCATCTGGGCACTGGAAGACGACGGCCAGGGTGGCTACAGCAATGACCAGCTCATCGATACGCCCTTTAACATCGCAGCGTTTGGCCTCGGTGAGGACGGGGAACTGTACTTCACCGATGTCGAGAGTGGCCTGATCCACCGGCTAAGTCCGGCTGCGGGAGGTACCCCTGACACCATACCCCTGTCGCTCGCCGCCACCGGCTGCGTCGCGTCGGCCAATCCCACGCTGCCCGCCACCGGGGTCATTCCCTACGCGGTGAATGCCCAGTTCTGGTCCGATGGCTCGACGAAGCAGCGGTACTTCGCCATACCGAATGGCACGACGGTCACCCTGAATGCCGCCAACGATTTCGATTTCCCGACAGGTTCGGTTCTGATGAAGTCGCTACGGCTGGCCGGCCAGCTGATCGAAACCCGGCTTCTCATGCGCCATCCGGACGGCGTGTGGGCGGGGTATACCTACGAATGGAATGTCGCGCAGACGGCTGCCACCCGCGTGATCGGTGGCAAGACGCGGCAGGTGAGCGGGCAGACCTGGATCTACCCGAGTGAAGGCGAATGCATGCAGTGCCATACCTCGGCGGCAGGGTTCTCGCTGGGCCCTGAGACGGCTCAGCTGAACGGGCACATGATTTATCCCGACACCAACCGCACGGCGAACCAGCTGGCAAGTCTCGCGGCTATCGGCGTGTTTAGCGCCGCATTGCCGGCGCCGCCAGGCAGTTTGCCGGTCCTCGTGGATCCGACGGACGCCACCCAGACCCTGGACAAGCGGGCTCGCGCCTGGCTGCACACGAACTGCGCCCAGTGCCACCAGCCGGGTGGGCTCACACCCTCCCCCATGGACCTGCGCTACTCCACGCCGCTCGCCGCAACGCTGGTGTGCAATGTGGCTCCCCAGTCCGGAAGTCTGGGCATTGCCGATGCCCGACTGATTGCGCCGGGCAACGCGGCACGGTCGGTGGTCATCGCCCGGGCCAACCGCCGGGACTCCCTGGGAATGCCACCACTGGCTTCGAGCCTCGTGGACACCAGCGGTATCAGTCTGCTGACCGCCTGGATCAACAGCCTCAGCGGGTGCTAGCGACTCATCCGGGTCAGGTGGACGTGGTGCTGGTAGTGGTCCGCCCGGTACCAGGCCACCAGCCGCTCGACCGGCCGCCGCCGGCTGTCAAAGACCATCAACCGGATATGCACCAGGGGCGCGCCCACCGCGGTACCCAGTAGTCCGGCGAGACGCGCGTCAGCCAGAGTGGCGGTAATGACCTGGTCGCCGGAGGCGATATCGACGCCCTTGCGCTCGAGCAGCGTCAGCATCGGGCTGTCGTTGAGTTCCTTGAGGTCAAAGCGCACGTCCAGTGCGGCGGGGACGTAGGTGACCACGTAGCCGATGGGCTCCTTCTCCAGCAACCGCACGTGGGAAGCGCGCTGCACCCGGGCACCCGGAGCCAGCTGCAGGTCCTTCCGGGTTTCCGCATCCGCCTCCAGTTCCTGAACCTCTGCGCGGGCGACCCGGGTGTTCCGTCCCAGCCGCTGCACCTTGCGCAACAACTGTTCCATGTCACCGAGGACGGGCGCATCGGCAAGGTCATCCACGACAAAGGTGCCGCGCCCCGCCTGCCGGGTAACCAGTTCTTCATCCACCAGCATGTCCACGGCCTTGCGGATCGTGATGCGGGACAACCCGAAGAGGTCGCCCAGTTCGCTTTCCGTCGGCAGGCGCTGGCCAGGCTTGTAGGTGCCCTGGTAGATCCAGTCCCGGATCGCGGAGTACACCTGGATGTACCGGGGGCTGCGCATTGCGTGGTCGGGCGCTGCTTTGCGCTGCCGGACCACGCTCAGGTGCTCCCCAGTCGTTCGGCGAGATGTATTAACATCATGACCACATCATAGCCCCAACCCAGCCAGGCCAGAGATCAGACCCATGAGCAACACCCCCTTAGAACCGATGGTCCGCGCCGACGGCACCTACCCAACCATTCCCCTGCGCCAGGAGGCTATAACTGCTGCCGTGGTGCAGACCCGCGTCCAGGGCATCAATGGCGCCAACCCGGGTCCGGACCTGAAGCGCAACCTCGACTACTTTCTGGAATGCATCGATATTGCCCAGAGCTCCGGCGGGCGCAGCGACCTGCTGCTGTTTCACGAGTTCCCGATCACGGGCTTCTCCGAGTGGACTCGCGACCAGCACTACAACCTGGCGATCGAGGTTCCGGGCCCCGAGACGGAAGAGGTGGCGAAGCGGGCCAAGAAGTACAACTGCTACATCGTCTTCGGCACCTACGCGAAAGATCCGAAGAACTGGCCGGGCCACATCCTGCACCTGATGATCATGGTCAAGCCGGACGGCACCATCGTTCAGCACTGGAAACAGCGCAATGTGCGGGGCATGTTTCCGGGTGGCGAGCAGTACACGTCGGTGATCTACGACGTCTACGACCGCTTTGTCGAGATGTACGGGCTGGACGCGGTGATCCCGGTGGAGCGCACGGACATCGGCAACATCGCGATGTCGGCGGTTCAGTTCGAACCGGAACTATTCCGCTGCATGGCCTTCAAGGGCGCCGAGATCATCTGCCGCGTGGCGACTGGTGGCTTCGAATTCGACGACATGCGGCTCACCTCCTACCACAACAGCCTGTACACGCTGATCTGCAACAACTCGGTCAGCACCCAGGGCCGCAATCCGGGCTTCTTCGAGGAAGCCTCCTTCGGCGGTTCGGGCCGCTCGGCCATCTTTGCCCCCCGGGGGCTTGAACTGTGCAAGGCCGGACCCTTTGAGACCCGCGAACTGGCCCGGATACCGATTGGCGAGTTTCGCGCCCGGCACCGTATTCCCGATCTGCACTTAAGCCTCTACAAGCCGGTCTTCGACCAGTACCAGGCGCGCTACGCGCCAGGTGGATATCTCGAGTACATGCCCAAGGACAAGCGGGACGCGTTCCGCTACTTCCAGGAGCGCGCCCGCTGGACCCACTACTGGTAGAGTCTGCGGCTGATGTCGGACGGTGGGGCGTAACGACAGATGATCAAGGCACGGACCAGGCTGACGGCAGCCAGTACCCAGACGCGGGAGCACATCCTGCTGGCCGGGGAGCGGCTGTTTGCTGAACAGGGCTTTGACAATGTCTCCCTGCGCCAGATCAATACAGCCGCCGGCCAGCGCAATTCTTCGGCGTCCCACTACCACTTCGGGTCCAAGGAAGCGCTGATCAAGGCCATCTATGCGTACCGGATGGAGCGTCTCAACGTCCGGCGCAATCAACTGCTGGCGCAGCTGCCCGCCGGCGACGCCCCCCGGCCAGTGGTCGCGATGATCGAGATCCTGATCTACCCGATGGTGGAGGAAGTCGAGGGCTCGGAGGGCGGCCGTAACTGCATTCAGTTCCTGTCCCAGCTCTTCAGCCACCCAATGATGAATCTGGTGGATATGTGGCGCAGTCAGTTCGGCGAAAGCGTCGGCCGGATCTACTACGAGCTGCGCACAACCCTGTCCCATATTCCGGATGAAGTGTTTGGCCCGCGCTTCGGCCTCATGTGGCTCCTGGCGGTGAACGCGCTGGCTGATCGGGAAAGGCTCAGCAGCACGACGGTCGGCACGGTGTCTTCGGCCCTCCCCGTGCTCTATGTCAGCAATCTGGTGGACACGCTCGCCGGGCTCATTTCCGCCCCAGTCTCTGCCTCGACCCAGGCCGAGATTCTCGAGTTGCGCTCCGGGGGCCAGCGGCTCACATGAGACTGCGCAACCTGGGCTCGTCGAACCTGGCGATCTCGCCCATCGGCGTCGGCTGCATGAACTTCGGCTCGATGTGCGACCAGGCGGCCACCGATGCCATCGTGAGCACGGCCTTTGACCTCGGGGTGAACTTCTTCGACGTGGCTGACATCTATGGCGGTGCCATGAACCGCTCCGAGGCCATGCTGGGCAAGGCACTCGGTAACCGACGCCATGCGGCCATCGTGGCGACCAAGTTCGGTGCCAAGCTGGGGGGCGGTGGCGGCGCAGCCCCGGGTGGTGGGTCGGCGGACTACATCGCCAGGGCCGTCGAGGCCAGCCTGGCGAGCCTCGGCACCGACTACATCGACCTGTACCAGCATCATTTTCCCGACGCCGGCACGCCTGTGGAAGAAACACTGCGCGCCCTGGATGGCCTTGTCCAGCAGGGCAAGGTCCGGCACATCGGCTGCTCCAACTACACGGGCCCGATGCTAAGCGCAGCCTTGGAGGTTTCCAGCCGTCTCAATCTCACGCCCTTCGTGGCCGCCCAGAACCGCTACAGCCTGCTGACGCGGGACATCGAAAAAGACCTGGTGCCGGTGTGCCTGACCCACAGAGTCGGCGTGCTCCCCTACTTCCCGCTGGAGAGCGGCCTGCTGTCCGGCAAGTACCGCAAGGGCCAGCCGCTCCCGGAAGGCTCCCGGTTCGCCAAGTGGCGGGGTGGCGGGAGCTTCGCATCGGAGGCCCGCTACGAGATCGTCGAGCGACTGGCCACCTACGGTGACGCCCGGGGAAGGAACGTGCTCGATCTGGCCATCGGCTGGCTGGTGGCCCAACCCGCCGTCGCGAGTGTGATTGCCGGCGTCACCCGGCCCGAGCAACTGGTGCAGAACGTGGCTGCGGGGAGCTGGGGGCCGGGCGCGGAAGAACTGGCCGCGATCTGGAGCATAGCCGCCGGCCAGGGTTGATACTCAAGGTCATCGATGTCGACAAAATAGAATTACCTGTCGACAAAACCCCGGGGTTCGTCTAGATTGCCTCCCTGCCTAGTTCTGGTCGGGGGGCCGGGGAATCATGCCGGCGATGGTGATGCGACGTTTCGCCGCCTTGGGTACGGCCCTGCTGGCCGGAGTGGGTCTCGGGATTGGTATTGCCCCCAGGCCGGCCCGGGCTCAGTCCGCGCCCCGGGCCGAGGATCCGGTGTCCCTTGCCGTGGACGAGATAGTCGTCACCGCCCGCAAGCGCGCCGAGAGCCTGCAGGAGGTTCCCTTGTCGATCACGGCCTTCTCGGCTGCACAGCTCCAGGCGCTGGGACTCAGAAGTGACTACGACATTGCGAACTTTACGATCGGCTATCGGACGTTACAGCAGACCGGCAGGGACATAGACCGGCCCACGATCCGGGGAATGGCCGCGCCCTCCACTCGCGGCGAGCCCAACGCCTCTTACTTTATCGATGGCGTATTTGTCTCGGGCAGCATCTCCACGGCGGTGACCAGCGCCGTTGACCGGGTGGAGGTGCTTCGGGGACCCCAGTCGGCACAGTTCGGGCGCGCGACCTTTTCCGGCGCGATCAATTATGTGACCAAGACGCCGGGTGAAGAGTTCGAGGGGCAACTCAACAGCCATGTCGGCACCAGTGAGGACTATGAGATCGGTGGCTGGGCCAGCGGACCGCTCCTCGACAACCAACTGTACTTTCTCATCTCCGGCGACTGGTCGAAGTACGGTGGCCAGTGGCGCAACAACCTTGCCGAGGATCAGGCGAGCTACGAACTTGACTCACGATTGCCGTTTCGCCGTTTCCTTCTCGACCCCCCCCAGGAAGCGGACCACAGCCGGCTGGGCGGCGAGGAAACCAGAGACTTGATGGTCAAGCTCGTCTGGCGCCCGGCAACCGGGTCCGAGGTCAGCCTCAAGTACGGGTATACCCACAGCGACGACACGCACTTCCCCTCGCTGATCGCTGCCGACCTGAACTGCTATGTGCCCACACCAGAGACCGAGGACGAGCCCTGGTACCCCACCAGCCAGGGCTACTACTGCGGGGAGTGGAGCGCCGAGGGCAAGGAGAACCGGATCAACCTGCCCGACCTGCGCAACGGTGTCACCTACATCCTCGCGCCACGGTTTCAGGACCCGGAGAACTACGCGATCGGACCCGGCGAGCCCGGGACCTTTCGCGAACAGAATCGCTTTCTGCTCGAGTATGTCCAGGAGATCGGCGACTACACACTGACCGCACGTGGCGCCTACAACAGCGACCGCTTCAAGCAGCTCTTCGACCTGGATCACACGGAGAACCGCTCGGTGTGGGGGTTGTTTCACTTCGACAATCGCCGCGAAATCGAGGATTACTCCGCGGAACTCCGAATTGATTCACCCGCCGATCTTCCGGTCCGCGCCAGCCTTGGCGCCTACTACTACGACCAGAATCGCCAGAACAGGCAGCGCAGCTATGTGGGGCCCGGTGTCGTGTTCGGGGGCGGGACGGTGACCACCGCTTTTCCCGCGTCGACGTATCTAGACCTGACCAACACTGCCATCTTCGGCAGTCTCGACATCGATCTCGGAGAACTGTGGACGCTGGTCCTCGAGGGCCGCTATGCCTGGGACAACAAGGACCTGAGCGGCGGTGCCCTCGGCACCTGCGACCGGATCGACCAAACCTTGTGCACGCCGGATTCGGTGCCGGCTGATTTCAGCAACTTCACGCCGCGGATTACCCTGCGCTACGAACCGACCGACGACCTCATGCTCTATGTGCTGACCGCCAAGGGCAACAAGCCCGGAGACTTCAACACGGAGTTCTTCCGCAGCGGCATTGCCCCCAGAGCCGTGCTGGCCGGACTGAACGGCTGCGTGCCCACGGTGCCGCCGGATCCGCTGCTGGTAATCCCCTGCATCAGCGAACCACTCGCCATCGTGAAGGAGGAGGAGCAGTGGACCTACGAGTTTGGGGCAAAGACCACCTGGCTCGACGGCCGGCTCGTCAGCAACGCGGCCATCTATTACATTGACTGGACGAATCAGGGGCTGTTCGAGACCGTTAATATCCTGCAGACCTCGGGGACGTACCTGACGACGAACGTCATCCGCAATGTCGGCAAATCGGAGGTCAAGGGGGTCGAACTCGAAACGACCTTCCAGGTGACTGACAACCTGTCGCTGGTAGCCAACTACGGCTTTACTGATTCAAGGTACGTCGAGGGCGATGACCCCACGACCCTGGAGACTACGGGGGATGGTGACCTCAGCGGCAACCGGGTGCCTGGCGTTCCGGAGCACACCGTAATCCTGGGTGCCTACGTGACCGTGCCGCTGACCCCAGAGCTGACCGTCTTCATCCGGCCTGACTATGTATTCAACAGCAAGCGCTACACATCCCCCAGCAATCTCGCCTGGATTGGCAACGACATTACGCTGAACTTCCGCATGGGACTTCAGACAGATTCATGGACGATAACCGGGTATGTCCGCAACGTGCTCGACGACGAGACGCCGATAGCAGCCCTGGATTTCGTGAACTTTGGCGACGTGGACGTGAACTACCCCATCAACGAGTACGGCAACCTGCTCAACGACCGGGACCCCCGACTCTTCTCCCTCAATCCGAAGAGGGGCCGGGACTGGGGCGTGGAATTGCAGTACCGCTTCTAGCGCGCCGGAGGTTTCCGGCAACTAAGCGCTGCCAGCCTGCTCCGCCGCCGCCTTGCGGAACGGCGCCAGCGCCGCCCACAGCGCCAGAGCCGCGATCGGCACGCTGATGCAGTTCACCAGCGCCATGGACTGGCCGACGGCCAGGGGATCGCCGAAGTAGTAGTCCGTGATGGCGCCGACCGCTGTGGGGCCCACCCCGGCCGTGACCAGATTCAGCACCAGCATCCAGGTGGCTGAAATCTGTGCACGCATCTGGTTGGGGGCTACCAACTGCAGCGCGGCGGGCGCCATGGCCATGGAAAGACTGGCGAAGAACACGAACGGACAGAAGAGCAGCAGCACCAGTCCCGGATCCGTGGCCGTCGTGGCGAGTGCGCTGAGAGGCCACAATGCGGCCGCTGCGATCAACGCCACGCGTAACGGAGCGTCCCGATAGCCCCGCCGCTGGAGCGCGTCAGCCAGCCAGCCCCCGGCATACACACCAAGGGGCGACAGAAGCACGAGAATGCCACCGAGACGCAGCGCCGCCTCGGGTGGCGTAAAGGCCAGGACCCGCGTGAAGAAGGCGAAGGCCCAGGTCACGATCGTGGTGATGGGGACGGCGAGCAGCGCGAAGCCGATGAAGTGGAGCACGAACACCCGCCAGCGTTCGACGGCATAGCGAAGCACCGTGCCCAAGGGAATGCCGGCGGCGTGGCCCGCGAGCTTGCCCCGCCGCGCGGGCTCCCGCACCGTCAGCATGAGCAGCGCTACCAGGATGCCGGGGAGCCCCACCACGAAAAATACGGCCTGCCAGGGCTGCACGCTACCTACCAGCGGCAGGCTCAGTGCGCCCGCCTTCCCGACCAGCTGAATCACGAGGCCGCCCACCAGGAAGGACAAGCCGGCGCCAAAGAAAGCGCCGGCCTGGTACACGCCAATGGCGCGGCCGAGCTTCTCCCGGGGAAAATAGTCGGCAATCATGGAGTAGGCGGCGGGCGACAGCGCCGCCTGGCCCACGCCGACCCCAACCCGCGCGAGGAACAGTTCAAGGAAGCTCCGGGCGAGACCGCACACCGCCGTCATCAGGCTCCAGAGGAAAATTCCCCAGCCGATAATCGTGCGCCGGCTGTAGCGGTCAGCCCACCGACCGATCGGCAGCCCTACGGCGGCGTAGAACACGGCAAAGGCGAGCCCCTGCAACCAGCCGATCTGGGTATCCGTGAGCCCCAGGTCCTGCTTCAGGGGCTCGACCAGCATCGCAATGATGATCCGGTCGATGAAGGAGAAGATGAAGGCGACGACGAGAATGACCACCGCGTACCAGGCGATGGCCGGGCGCGGCCACGGCTGCTCGCCTGCCGGTGTCGAAGTCTGAGTCTGCATGTCGATCCCCCAAAGGTGAACCGCAGAATAGCGACCAGAGGGTGTCAGGCCAAGCCGGACCTCCAGGCATTCAGCGCCAGCCACCAGCAGGCGGCTAGCGTCGCAAGAGCAGCAGTGCCAGCGGCCAGCTGCACGCCCGGCGACTGAAGCCAGCGCGGGCGCCGCACATCATAGGCAGCGCCGGCCACCAGTCCTGCGACGAACCCGGTGAGATGGGCCACTGCATCAGTCTGCGCGTCGCCCGTGCCGATAAACGCCAGCAAGACCCCGGAGCCAATCAGGGGTGCATAGCGTTTGGCCCAGCTGGCACCACCCCGGGCTTCTGCGCGCCACATCAGTGCGGCGATCATTCCCAGTGCGGCAAACACGGCCGTGGAAGCGCCGATCGCCCGGTGGGTCGGCGGCAACAGCAACAAATCGAGGGCATTGCCGGAACCTGCGGCCAGGAGAATGGTGGCCCAGGCCACGCCCGACCCGAGGTACTGGCCCGCAAAGGCGCCAAAGAAGGCGCCAAACACCAGGTTGGCAACGAGATGTCCGCCGTCCCCGTGCAGGGTCAGGGCAGTGACCACCCGCCACCACTCCCCGGCTCGCACCGCGGCGCCGTCCAGCGCCCCGGCCTCGAGCCAGTCCACCCCGTAAGCGACCCGCGCCTGCACGAGGAAGGCAACGACGAGGACGAGCACGTAGACGAAGACCCCCGGGTAGCCGTGGCCGTGGAGGATAAGCTCGGGCTTGACCGGGCGGCGGTGATTCTCCGCCGCGTAGAGTCGCAGCTGCTCCCGGGCCCGCAGGGCGTACTCTGCAGGGACCAGCAGGAGGACTGAGCTCCGGGGGCCGTCAGCGCTCAGGTGGGGAATGCCGAGGGCATCCAGCACCAGCGCCTGCTCCTGACACTCACCGCGGCGCCGACCTTCGAAGACGACGGTCCAGTCTTCGGGTTTCAGGGGGTCAGTCATAGACGTTAAGAGTATAAACGGGCGGCTCGTTTACGCGCCAAATCGCTAGAAACCGGGACTGGTGCGCGGAGCCCCACCCGGTTAGCTTAGGTCCCTGACCCAACGCGATCGATACCCCTGTAAGGCACACCGTGGACTATCTCTACTCACTGTATGATGCGCTCGTCAGCATTAACGTCCCGAACGACAAGGCGCGGGCCGTTGTTGATGCGATGGAGCGGGACATGGGCACGACGCTGGCCACGAAGTCCGACCTCGATCACCTCCGAGGGGACGTCCGACAGGATATAGCGCTGGTGCGCAAGGATATTGAGGTCCTCTCGAGTAGCCTTCGCGGTGAGATCGCGGGCGTTCGCAAAGATCTGGACGTCCTGACAGGTGGCGTTCGCAAAGATCTGGATGTCCTGGCGGCGGGCTTTCGCAAAGACCTCGATGTCCTGGCGGCGGGCTTTCGCAAAGACCTGGAACTCCTGTCGACGACCATGACAGTCAAGCTCGGCTCCATGCTGGTGATTGGATTCGGCGTGATGATTGCGCTGTCGAAGTACTTGCCGGACTGAGGGGCCCAGAAACTCTGTAGCCCCGCCAATCCCTGACGGAAAAGGGCCGGCTATACCGGCCCGCTTGTTTTCTGGTCGCGGCTAAAGCCGCTCCTACGGGGTGCCGCGCTCGTGCTGCTTAAACAGCGTCATGTGGTCCTGGATGAACTGCGTGACTGACGTCGGCTCGCGACCGATCAGCCTCCTGAAAGTGTCGGTCGTGTGATCCAGGCCGGTCTCGGCGATCTCCCGGAACAATTCGCAGACGGCATTCAGGTGCCAGGGCTCCAGAACCCCGGTCATCCGCGCGCGAAACTGGTCCATGGGCATCGGCACGTACTCGACCTTCGCACCCAGGACTGCAGTAAAGCGCTCTGCCACGGCCTGGAATGTCAGCACCTCCGGACCGGTGATCTCGTAGCTCTGCCCGGCATGACCCTTCCCGGCCGGCCCCGGGCCGGTCAGGACTTCAGCGCACACCGCACCGATGTCCCGAATGTCCGCCATGCCAGTAGTCCCGTTACCCATCGGCAGGGAGAACCTGCGGTTCGTCCTGATGCCGGCGGCACTGGCGAGCAGGTTCTGCATGAAGAAGTTCGGCTTGATCATGGTCCAGGCCAGGCCCGAGGCGCGGATGTACTCCTCCACGGCCCAGTGGGCCCGGGGAATGGGCGTCTCCGCGTGAGCGACCGCTTCCATCGAGGACATCTTCACCAGGTGTTTGACTCCGGCAGCAACCGCCAGATCAGTGAACTGCTTTTCCTGCTCCAGCTGGCGCTGGCCGTTTGGCAGGGTCAGGAACGCCTTCTCAACCCCCTTGAGTGCGCGTTGCACGGTGTCCGCATCGGACACGTCACCCACCACCAGCTCCACGCCGGCGGCCTTCAGCTCTGCTGCCTTCGACTCGTCCCGAACCAGGGCACGCAACCTGGCACCCTTCTGCAGCAGTTGCTGCGCCGTTTCCCCACCGGTCTTCCCGGTGACCCCCGTGAGCAGAATCATGCTTCTCTCCTGACCCAGTGCTAGGCCGTGGCCGCGAGGGTCATGACCCCCAGATACAGGCTGTCATCACCGAGGCTGAATTGCAGGGCTGCCCGGTCCGCTGAGCCCGACTGCACTTCCACCTCGTAGGGGCCACTACCCTTCCCGAGCTTGTCGAACTTGAACTCACCGAAGGTATCCGTCGTCGTCCGGGCCACCTCGCGGCCCTGCTGCTTCAGCACGACTGCCGCGCCATCGGCGCACTCCTCGACACCCTTCACGTGAGTCACCACGGTGCCGCCGACCAGACAGCTGGTCATGAGGTGCAGGTTCTTGTAGTAGATGCGGGGCTTCGTGCCGAGCTCCGGCCGCAGGACTTCCAGGCCCTCCGCTGCCTGAATCCGCTGCATCTCCCGGTCATCGACCTTGACGGCCCGGAAGACATCGGTCGGACAGCTTTCCTCAGCCCGGGTCTTCGCCCAGCCCGTATCCAGCAGATGCGCATCGAAAATCCAGGCCTGGGGCAGCTGCAGCTCCTCATTCCAGGAGACGGCACCGTAGGGGCAGGCCTCCACGATTGCCTTCTGCCCCCTGGCCTTTACGGGATCGATGATCACGATGCCGTCAGGCCGCTTCCTGACGGCACCATTCTTCGCCGCTTTCATGCAGGGCGCATCGTCGCAGTGATTGCACATCACCGGCATGAAGTGCGCCTCCACGATGGGATAGCGGCCGCGCTCCTGGCGCTCGATCTCCAGCCAGTTATGGCCCTGGGGCGGCTGGGGCGCCGCATAGCCGGGGAAGTCGTTGCCGATGTGCTCGTCCTTGTTCGCGAGAAAGCAGATACGACAGTTATCGCATCGCGCCACATCGATGATCATGTTCCATTTCGCGGTCATCAGGCTGCCTCCACCGGCTTCCAGGTGTCCACGCCGGTCCACTTCTCAAACTGAATGAGTGTGGTGTTGGGCTGGATACCATGGCTCTTGGGGGTTATGGACTTGCTGGAGTTGAGCACGTTGACGCAGCCGCCGAGGTCGGTTGACCGGCCGGGCTCACCCGCCGGTCGGTACTCGGCAGACGCGGTCGAGGCACTGACGACGCCGGGCCGGAGCCGAGCGGTAATCTGGGCCGCACAGACGACCGAGCCCCGCACATTCCAGAGCCGGATGAGCTCGCCATCCCTGACTCCGCGAGCCTCCGCGTCCGCCCGGCTGATCCGGGCAACAAGGTAGTAGTGACCATCCACCTTGATGCGATGCTCACGGATGTCCCGCAGTGAACTGCCTTCGTCGTCGCCCATCAGATGGAACGGGTAGCGGGAGTGTGGCGACAACAACTGCAAGGGGAACCCCGCCAGCGTAGCGTCCCTCTTCGCGTCCTCGTAGGTCGGCATGTAACGATTCAACTGGGGCCGCTCCGGATCATCAATTCGGCCCAGAGTCTCCGGGACGAACTCGTACTTCCCCGACGGCGTCTGCAATCCGCCGCCGAAGTCCGCCACATAGTCTGAGGGCAGCGGATAAGGCTCGGGCACATCCTTTTTCCGGCCCTCATAGAACCACTTGTAGGCGGTAGGTGCCCGGGAGGCCTCCGGCTCGGCAGGCACGACAAAGTAGCCCTTCTTCAGGAACTGCCGCCAGGAAATGTGCTTGGACACGTCGGACGAATCGAAGACGCGCTTGCACCAGTCGAGCTCCGTGTTGCCGCCCTCCGAGTACACGGCGCCCATGTCGAGCTTTTCCGCGATCGCCAGGAAAATGTCGTAGTCCGATTTGGACTCGCCCATGGGCTCGATGGCCTTGTGCTGCATGTTGATCACGCGGTGATTGCACATGGAGTACATGTGATGCACATAACCCGCGCCGACGTTCAGCTCCTCGCTGATATCCCAGCGCTCAAACACCGTACACGCCGGCAGAATGACATCCGAGAACCGCGTCTCGCCCTCGTTCCAGACCGACTGGTTGACGACGAACTTCAGGTTTTCGTGCTGGTACATGCGCACCCAGCGATTCGCATTGACCATTGTCCCGAAGGACGCGCTGCCGTACTTGTAGAGCATCTCCACCCGCGCGTGCCCGGGGGACGGATAGCCAAAGGGAAAGAACTGACCCTGGACCGAATCGACGGCGGTCAGGTAGCCCATGGCCTTGCCATTCATGATCGCCTCGGGCAGGTACATCCGCGGAATCGCCTGCCTGACGGAGCTCATGGTCACGATGTGGGGCATGCGCTGATAGTTGTTGGCGGCGTTGGCGCTGAAGGCGAGATCGCCGGACATGCTGCCTTCGGCGTAGCCCGGGAAATAGAAGTTGAAGTCCAGCGGCGTGCCGAACTGGAGATTGCCAAAGTTGGAGCCGGGGCTGCCCAACCCCTGCATTGCGCCCAGGATGGTCATCATCCGGGCCCACTGCACGCCCATGGGCCCGCGACACGCCCCGCCGACGCCACTGCCCCAGCCACCGGCGCCGAGATAGGTTTTCTTGCGGCCCCATTCCCGGGCGAGGGCCCGCACGTCCCGGGCCGGGACGCCCGTTTCGCCCTCCTGCCACTCGGGGGTCTTCGGCGTGCCGTCGGTCTCGCCAAGCACGTAGGCCTTCCACTCATCGAAGCCCGTGGTGCGCTTCGCGACAAAATCCTTGTCGTAGAGCTCCTCGGTGATCCAGACGTGGCACAGCGCCTGGGCAAACGCCGCATCGGTCCCGGGCCTGGGTGAGATCCACTTGCCCCCGAGATGGGCTGCCGTGTGGTTCATGTAGGGGTCGATGTGCACCATCTTGATGCCCAGCTCCTTCGCCCAGGCACGGCGTCGCGTGCCGTCGAACCCATAGGAGGCATCCGGATCACTGGACCAGAAAACGATCATCTCCGCCTCTTTGAGACAGTCCTCAACCGTGCCGTAGGGCTCCGCGGCCCCCAGTCGCATGCTGTTGCCCCAGTGATGCATGGCACCCCAGAACCAGCCTTCCCAGCTGTCCGGGTTGTGCACCAGCTTCGTCACGCCGATCAGGTTCCAGAAGCGGTTGAAGGCACTCAGGTAGTGACCCAGGTTCCCCCACTGATGGTGCGAGCCATTGGCTACCGCGACCGCGCCGGGACCCACCGACTTGCACCGCTTGATCTCGCCGGCAACGATGTCGAGGGCTTCCTCCCAGCTGATCCGGACGAACTCCGACTTGCCCCGATTCTGGATATTGCGCTCACCGTGGGGATCGAAGTCCACGCGCTTCATGGGATAAAGAAGGCGTTCCTTCGAGTACACCATGGACTTCTGGCACATGCCGTGGGCGGCCAGAGTCGTCTTGCGCGGCGGAGTAAAGGTCTTGCCGCGCGCCGTGATCGACCAGCCCTCCGCATCGTCGGCATCGAAGTCGATGGGCGTGGTCCGGATGATCTTGCCGTCCTTGACGTAGACAAAGAGCGGGCCGCCATTGGTGCCGTTGGTGTAGCGGGTGACACCGCCACCCATGTCGGTGCCACTCTTCCAGGTCAGGGACTCCAGGCGCATGAGCGAGGACATGAACCAGACGGCCAGGTCGTCCCGACCCTCCATGGACACCTTGAAATTCTTCGCCGCATCGATGCGCTCAAGCTGGTCGAAGGGCGGCGTCAGAAAACTCTCCGCGATAGCCTTGTTCTTGAACACGACGGAGAGATCGGGGCTGGCGTGAATGCCGGCACTGGAGGTGATCTTGCCGTCCTTGAGGGTAATCCAGCGCCCTACCGGCCGATCGCGCAGGCGAAACTGGGCAGTGAGGTTCTTTTCCTTCAGGCGGGCCGCGTAGGCGGGGTACACCAGTGCCGCCAGCCGCATGGCCTGCGGTATTCCCCAAAAAATGATCGACAGCTTCATGGACGTCTCCTGGAACCAGCGCACCGAAGGCCTGGAATCTTATGATTAATGGGCCATGGGGCTTCTGACAATTATCAACAACCGGGCTACGCCCGGCTCGCGGCGCCCGTTTAGAGAACCTGGAACAGCTCCTGCAGTGCGCCGCTACCCGGGTTGCGGACCAGCATGGATGCGCACTTGCCGCGACCCGGCAGGGCAAGCGTCATCGGGGCCGTGTACACCTCGGCGCCCACCGCCGCGCAGGCCCGGGCAGACTCCTCGATGCTGGCAATCTGGAAGGACTGGGCGAGGTACCCGATATTGGGGGCTACCGCATCGGGCACCAGGTTGGGGACCTCGTAGTTCATCGGCGTCGCCAGCGCGATCTTGCCGTACTCGTGAGCACCCTGGACGATCACGCTCCGGGTCTCGCAGTGCTCGGGGAGGCACAACGCGCGATTCGTCACGGGCCCCTTCAGGACAGATTCGATGAACAACGACATGTGCAGCGGGCCGTAATAGAAGGCGATGGCCTTCTCCATGTCGAGCACACCATGGGCAGTCGTCACGACCGAGGTAAAGCCGGTTGGTGTGCGCCCGTAGGTGGCGATGAAGGCGAGAATATGCCCGATGATCGTCTTCGGATCTTCAGTCAGCAACTGAATGAGGTTGATCACCACGCCATCCGGCCCGTCGAAAGCAGCTTCCAGGGTCTCACCCACGATCGGACCAAAGTTGTTCCGCGCGGGTTCGCTCCAGAATTTGAAGCCCTGGGCCTTGAGCTGCGCGAAGTCCTTCTCAATGTCGCTGGCATAGATGTTCAGATTGAACAAACCGGTGGCGCGGCGAATCTCCGGCGGCCGGACCAGCTTGCGCTCCCGCGCTGAAAACTGCATGAGCTGGATGCGGCCGACCGGGTCGGCGCCATGGGCCAGAAAGGCGCAGCGTGCGCTCGATCCCGCCGGGAGGTGCCAGTAGCGCTCGAAGTCGGGTCCCTCCCAGGTGCTGCTCTCGACCACCGGCAGGCCCACTGTTCCTGAGTAAAACCCGAGGGACGCGTCGAGATCCCGCGCGCCAATGACCACGGCGCTGACGGGTACGCTGTCCAGCGCGGAGGCGTTGCTTGCACTGCTGTTCATAATGCGTCTTCTGCTTTCGTTGGGGAGAGTGGGATCGCGCCTAAAGGCGCTCCTACGGCTTTATCGGTAATCGTGGCCATCTGCCACTCGCAGTCGGCCACCACGAAGTCCCGGACAGCCCTCACCACCCGGGCGTACAGGGAGCCCGCCGCCAGCTGGTCCGCATTGTCGGCCAGCACGGGCAGCCACGCCGCCACATGCCGCCTGGCAAAGTCTGCCTGGGCCAGCTGAAAGGACAGGGCATCAGCGTCGCTGTCCGCCTCTGCCTCGCGAAAGCACAGGTAGTGCATGAACTCGAGCTCGACGGACAGATGATCCGGCTGCCAGGCAAACTTGCCGTCGAGCACGTAGCCAAAGTACTCGTAGAAGCGGACCACCTCCTCCCGGGTTCCCGCCCGCTGACCACTTTGCAGGTCCTCGCGAATGGGTACCGGGGGACCCTGGCTGCCCACTTCGAACATGCCGCTGTACTCGGCGCGCAACCGGGCCAGCTCGGCGCCACTGACCTCCGCGAGCAGGGCATCCAGGTGGCTGGCGTGGGGTACCGCCTCCCCAAGACCGATGCGTCCGCGCAGGGCGGCCCGGGGATCCATATCGTGGGGTGAAGCCACCAGCTCGGAGCAGGCGGCGTAGCACAGGCAGCGCAGACCGGCCGTGACGTCGGCCTGGCGGTCCACCACGCTCCGGCCGGGCAGGGCAGGGTCTGGCGCCGGCGGAATGCTGGCAGAAATTTGCATGGGCAGATCCAGTTCAGTGGGGTGCGGAGCGGAGCAGTGTGGTGCTCCCAGTCTGGCAAGATACCGTGGTGATCTCCTACGCGGAAGCACTAGACCTCCTGCTGACCAGGATCGCCGTGCTTCCGGCCCGGACCGTGGGCCTGGCCGGAGCGTCAGGGGCGGTGACCGCCTCCGCCATCGCCGCCCGCCTGTCCGTGCCGGGGTTTGCGAACGCGGCCATGGACGGCTATGCCCTGCGCGCTGACGCCAGCCGGACGGCCACCGTGGGTGCACCGCTCGAACTGCCGGTGGCCGGGCTCATCGCCGCCGGAGCCCCTGCACCCCGGGTCGGGGCCCAGGAGGTCTGGGAGATCCTGACGGGCGCTCCGGTACCCGCGGGCCTGGACGCGGTCGTCCCGCTGGAGCGCGTCACGCGACTAGCCGGGCGCGACGGCACCGGTCCCCGGATCCTGATTACCGAGCCACTCCGGACCGGCCAGAACATCCGCCAGGCTGGCGAGGACTTTGCGCGGGGCCAGACGGTGATCAACCCCGGGACGCGGCTGGGGCCCCACCACCTGATGGGCCTCGCAGCCTGTGGTGTGGATGAGGTGCCGGTCGTCCGGGCGCCACGGGTCGCGGTGCTGACCACCGGCAACGAAGTGCGGTCCTTGGGGGCGGACCTGGCGCCGGGCCAGATCCGGGATGCCAACGGTCCTTATCTGCGCGCCCTGTTGCCACAGCTGGGCGCTGACCTGACGACCCTGGCGACGGCGACCGACAGCGCCGCCCATCTCCGTGCACAGCTGGAAGCGCTGGCGACCGGTGCCGACCTGGTGCTGACCACGGGCGGAGTCTCTGCCGGCCGGCTCGACCTGCTCCCGGCCGTGGTGCGCGAACTTGGTGGCGAGGTGCTGTTTCACAAGGTGGCGATCCGGCCGGGCAAGCCCCTGCTCCATGCGCGGCTGCCTGGCGGTGCTCTCCTGTTCGGCCTGCCGGGGAATCCGCTGGCCGTTGCGGTGGGCCTGCGGTTCTTCGTTATCCCGGTCCTCCGGGCGCTGCAGGGCCTGGCGGCGGAAGTCCCCCTGCCCGCAGTCACCGCGGAGGCTGTGCGGCGCCGGGGCGCCCTGCGCTTCTTCGCCAAAGCAGTCCTGGAGACGGACGCCACCGGCCAGCGACGAGTCCACATTCTGCCCGGGCAGGAGTCCTTCCGGATCGCGCCGCTGCTCAGCGCGAACTGCTGGGCCATCGTGCCCGAGGGCGTCGGGGACATCCCGGCCGGCGGGCGTCTGGACACGCTGCCTCTCTCCCCGGCAAGGTGGGAGCGGCGGGTTGGTGGGCGGTTGTGGGCGGTGGGG
>JANNXJ010000057.1:0-82681 GCA_031409515.1 Gammaproteobacteria bacterium
GCCGGCCTGGGCGCCCCCCGGCGGCCCGGGGGCGGGCGGTTTCCCGGGGTGCACCCCGGGTCGGCGGGCTACCCCCGGCCCCACCCAGGCTGGGGCGGCGCCTCACCCCGCTCCTACGATTGATGGCTCTGGATCGCCGCCAGGAACTGCTCGCCAAAGGCGGCGAGCTTCCTTTCGCCGATCCCGGACAGCGCCCCCAGCTCGTCCAGCGACTGCGGCCGGCGGCGCACCATCTCGGCGAGCGTGGCATCGTGAAACACCACGTAGGGTGGCACGTTCTGGGCCCGGGCCAGTTCCATCCGCAGGCCGCGCAGTTCCGCCCAGAGCTGCTGGTCTTCGGCTGACGCAAAATTGCCAGCAGCTGCCTTCCCACCGGAACCTTTGTCGGTGGGGGACTTCGCGACCCGCGAGCGCTTCCCTGCCGGCACCGCTGACTCCCGCCGCAACCACAGCGCCACCTCGCCGCGGAGCACCGGCCTGCAGGCGTCGGTGAGCTGCAGCCCGCCGTGACCGTCCACATCAACATTGAGCAGCCCCCGGGCGATGAGCTGGCGGTACACGCCGCGCCAGCCTTTGGCGTCGAGCTCCGTGCCAATGCCAAAGGTGGTGAGCCGATCGTGGCCGAAGCGCTGAATCCGTTCGTCCTGTTTGCCGAGCAGTACATCGATCAGATACATCACCCCGAAGCGCTGGCCGGTGCGGTGGACGCAGGAGAGGGCCTTCTGTGCCGCCACGGAAGCGTCCCAGGTGGCGGGTGGCGCAAGGCAGGTGTCGCAGTTGCCGCAGGGCTCAGGCAGGGTCTCGCCGAAGTAGGCCAGCAGTGCCTGACGGCGGCAGCCCGTGAGCTCGCAGAGGCCAAGCATCGCGTCGAGCTTGTGGCGCTCGACGCGCTTGTAAGCCACTTCGGCACCTGACTCCGCGAGCATCTGGCGCAGCATGATCACGTCCTGCAGCCCATAGCTCATCCACGCGTCCGCCGGCAGGCCGTCCCGCCCCGCGCGGCCCGTCTCCTGGTAGTAGGCTTCAACGCTTTTCGGCAGGCTCAGATGGGCCACAAAGCGCACGTTGGGCTTGTCGATGCCCATGCCGAAGGCGATGGTCGCCACCATCACGATGCCTTCTTCGCTGATAAAACGCGTCTGGTGTTCGGCCCTTAGTTCCGCTGTCAGGCCCGCGTGATAAGGCAGCGCCGGGACGCCCTTGGCAGTCAGCCATTCGGCTACATCCTCGGTTTTCTTGCGGGACAGGCAATAGACAATGCCGGCCTCGCCCGGGTGCTCGTCACGGATGAAACGCAGGAGCGTTTCCCGGACGTTCCCCTGCCCTTCATGGATGCGATAGCGGATGTTGGGCCGGTCGAAACTGCTGATGAACAGGCGCGCAACCGTCAGGTCGAGCTTGTCGATGATCTCAACGCGGGTGCGTTCGTCGGCCGTGGCCGTCAGCGCAATGCGGGGCACACCCGGGTAGCGCTGGCCCAGCACCGCCAGCTGCAGATACTCGGGCCGGAAGTCGTGGCCCCACTGGGACACGCAGTGGGCCTCATCGATGGCGAACAGGGCGAGCGGCGACCCGTCGAGCAGGTCCAGCGTGCGCTCCAGGAGCAGCCGCTCGGGCGCCAGGTACAGCAGATCAAGCTCACCGGCCCGAAACTGCGCCTCCACCCGGCGGGCCTCGTCGGGCCGCTGGGACGAGTTGAGAAAGGCCGCGCGCACGCCCGCCTGGCGCAGGGCTGCCACCTGGTCCTGCATCAGGGCAATGAGGGGCGAAACGACGATGCCCGTGCCAAAGCGCACCAGTGAGGGAATCTGGAAGCACAGGGACTTGCCGCCGCCGGTCGGCATGAGCACGAGGGAATCGCCACCGGCAATGAGATGGGCGACCACCTCGTCCTGGGGCGGACGGAAGCGGTCGTAGCCGAAGACCGAGCGCAGGACGTGACTGGCCTGGTCGTGCTGGAGAGGGTCGGACATGAGCGGCAGGAACTGGACCTGGCCGCGCAGTTTACAGGCCTTCACCGCAGGTCGATATCGTCCACCGGACCGAAGTACATCTCGAAGCCAAGACCGACGCCGGGATTGATTTCCCGCTCTTCTTCCACCGTGTCTTTGGGCCAGGTGAGGCTGCCGGACAGCTCCAGGAACAGCCACTTGCGGAAGACGGGCTGGCGGTAGGTGGTTACCACGCCGTAGTTCTGGAGCGGGACGTCCGCCCCGGTCTCGCCCTGGACCAGAGCGGTGTAGCTGATGGCGCGACGCTGGCTCAGGCTCTGGTAGGCCGTGGTGCTGGTGGTCCAGTCCAGCGCCTCGGTGTCCTGGGCCACAGTGGCCGAGTTGTTCCAGCGGAGCAGAACGTTGTCTGTTGCCAGGTAGTCCAGCGCCAGCTGCGTCGTTGTGCCAAAGCCCCGGCTGTCCCGCCAGAAGGGGGTCTCGCGAAACCGCAGCATCGTGTTCGGACTGAAGATGAAGTTGTGGCGATAAGTGCCCTTCACGTAGGGGTCGATGGGGGTACTGAGACGCACCCCGATGCCAAAGTCGAAGCCGTCGTGGAGGCTACCCTGCTTGGAGTAGCCAAGCCCCAGCAGCCAGGCATCATCGCCCACAGCCTGGAAGCCCTGGGGCAGCGGCTTGTCAGTGGTGGCCGCCCGCTCCTCCACCAGCTGGTCCTCGTCGCCCCGGGCCACGATCAGCCGCAGCCTGTTTTTCATGTTGGGCAGCGCGTAGCGGGCGCGGAGCTGCAGACTGGTGTCCAGCTGGTCCCGCCGATCGTAGGTTTCGAAAAGGCCAAGGCGGCCGAAGGTGCGGTCGGAATCCTGGTCGAAGCGGGCATTGCCGAACAAGCCGTCAAACCAGACGGCGGCCCCGCAAACCCCGCCGTAGACCCCCCGCTGAAGCATGTCGATCCACGCTGCGCCATCGGAGCCGGGATCGCCACAGCGGGCGGCCTCCTCGATGGGCATCCCGTTGACGATCGGTGGCCCGACCGCATCGGCGTGCGCAGTTGACAGGGACAGCAGCAAGGGCGCGACTGCGGCCAGTCCCACGGTGTGCAGGCAGCTTCGCATGGGTCGAATATGCCAAGCAGCCAGGGCAAATGCTGCGTTTCCCGGCCCACTTTCCGCCGGGGCAGGCCTGCAACAAAGTGCGCGGTGGATCACACACCGCGGTGCGGCGTGCAGGTCAGGACGGGGTCGGCAACCGCAGCGGCTCGATCTCGGCCAGGTAAGCAGCCGCTTCGGCACGGCAGCGGCCGTCATCCCAGCCCAGATGGCGGGCGGCGACACTGAGCGCGGCCGCGATAGCCCCGCGGCCCAGATCGGGGCCGAGACCTGCCATACAGCGCCGCAGCAGAATGTCGCCCAGCGTGACCGCAAACTCTGCCTGCACCGCAAAGACCACCTCCGCACCCAGCGCGCCACTGCTGGGGCAGAGCGGCTGGCCCAGTTCTGGCGCGGCCCGGGTGAGCGCGGCAACCAGGGGCGCGCGACTGCCGTAGACGGCGTAGAGATGCTCATGGCTCGCACCCGGGACCGCTGTGAAGGTTGCGAGCTCTTTGAGGACCTCGTCGCGAACCGCCTCGCCACCGGGCAGCGGGATATCGGCAGTGGTGCAGGACCGCGCCGTGATGCGCTGGCGGCTCGTCACCTGGTCCAGGACTTCCTCGGCCAGATGGCGATAGGTGGTGATCTTGCCGCCGATGATGGACGAGAGGCCCCGGGCAGAGCGGCCGTGGTGACGGATGAGATGCCGGCGGGTGATCGCCGAGGTCTCCTTCAGGCCCTGCCGCGGCAGGGGCCGAACGCCGCAGTAGGTGTAGAGCACAGACTCGCGGGTGAGGCCGCAGGCGGGAAAGGTCTTGCGGGTCTCTTCCAGCAGGTAGCCGATCTCCGCCTCGGTCGCACGGAGCGTCGCAGGATCGTCATCGCACCGCGTGTCGGTGGTGCCGATCAGCACGAGATCGTTCCAGGGCAGGATGAAGAACGGGCGCCCGTCGGACTGGGCTTCGGCGTAGCAGGCTGTGCTGGTGGCCCCGGGGAACGGTCGCACCACGATGTGCGTGCCCTTGGTCGGGCCGAGGAACCGGGGTAACGGCCGGCCAGCGGCGGCGAGGATCCGGTCTACCCAGGGGCCCGCTGCATTGACGATGGCTGTCCCGTGGCGGGTGGACCGCTCGCCGGTACGGGTGTTGCGCACCTCGACACCCGTAACATGATTGCGCTCGAGCAGAACTTTCTCGACGACCGTGTGGGTCTCGATGCAGGCGCCTGCCATGGCAGCACCCAGTGCGTTCTCCACCACGAGCCGCTCAACATAGGTCACCTGCGCGTCGTAGTAGACAACGGCGCCAATCAGCCCTTCCGCCAGCAGGCCAGGCATTTCTTCGAGCGCCTCCTCCCGGGACAGACGGCGATGGCCGGGCACGGAGCGGCCAATGGACAGCAGGTCATAAACATAGAGACCGAAATCCACGGTCTTCATGCCGCGACGGCTGTTCTCGTAGACCGGAATCAGCAGGGGCAGTGGCCGGACGAGATGGGGAGCATTGCGCAGCAGATTCTCGCGCTCCTGCAGGGACTCGTGGACCAGGCCGAGCTCGCCGAACTCCAGGTACCGCAGCCCGCCATGAATGAGGCGGCTGGACCAGCGGGTGGTGCTGTTGCACAGATCACCCTGCTCGAGCAGGCAGGTGCGGAGGCCCCGGAGCGCGGCGTCCCGCGCGATCCCGGCGCCGTTGATGCCGCCGCCGACGACGATCAGGTCAAATGGGGACATGCCTAATTTCTGGAAGCCAGGCCAGGCTTAGTGATGATTTCTCCGTCGCTCACCCGGCTTGCCTGGCCTGGCTTCCATAAATTTGGCATGTCCCCATTTACCCCCGGACCTGACCGGTGCCATGGACGACGTACTTGTAGCTGGTCAGCTGCTCCGCGCCGACAGGGCCCCGGGCGTGAATCCGGCCGGTGGCAATGCCGATCTCGGCGCCCATGCCGAACTCGCCGCCATCGGCAAACTGGGTGGACGCGTTGTGCAGCAGGATGGCGCTGTCCAGGTCGCGGAGGAAACGCTCCACGGCCTGCGGGTCGCTGGCGATGATCGATTCCGTGTGGGCGGACCCGTAGGTGGTGATGTGCCGGATCGCTTCGTCGACGTCCGCCACCACCCGGCAGGACAGGATCGCGTCCAGGTATTCGGTGCGCCAGTCGTCCTCAGTGGCTGGTTTGAGGCGGGCATCGAGGCGGCAGAGTTCCGCATCGCCCCGCAGTTCGCAGCCGGCGGCCACCAGCGCGTCGGCGATGGGGCGCCAGTGGGTGGCCAGGCAGGCACGGTCGATCAGCAGGGTCTCCGCAGAGCCGCAGATGCCGGTGCGGCGCATCTTGGCGTTCAGCGTGACGTCCCTCGCCATCGCGACGTCGGCAGAGCGGTGCACGTACACGTGGCACAAGCCCTCCAGGTGCCCGATCACCGGCACCCGCGCATCCGCCTGCACCCGGGCAATCAGGTTCTTGCCGCCCCGGGGCACGATGACGTCGACGAAGGCCTGCATGTGCCCGAGCAGGTAGCCCACCGCGTCCCGGCTGGCCGTCGGCACCATCTGGATGGCGGTCTCCGGCAGGCCACCCGCCCTCAGACCCTCGACCAGTGCTGCGTGGATCGCGTGGCTGGAATGAAAGGACTCTGACCCGCCCCGCAGTATCACCGCATTGCCGGACTTGAGGCACAACGCCCCGGCGTCGGCGGTAACGTTGGGGCGACTCTCATAAATGATGCCGATAACGCCGAGGGGTACACGGACGCGCTGGATGCGCAGGCCGTTGGGCCGGGTCCAGTCGGCCAGCACGTCGCCAATCGGGTCGGGTAACGCCGCGACATCCTCGATGCCCTTGGCCATCGCTTCAACGCGCTTTGGATCGAGAAGGAGGCGGTCGAGCAACGCCCCGGACAGCTGGCGGGCCCTGGCCCCCTCCATGTCCCGGGCATTGGCGGCCAGAATGTCGTCCCGGTGCCCGCGGATGGCCGCAGCGATGCCATGCAAGGCGCGGGTCTTCTCGGCCGGAGTCACGCGGGCCAGTGCGGCAGCCGCCGCCCGGGCCTGCTGGCCCAGGCGCGTCATCGTCGCTGCCAGGTCCGCCGGACTGGCAAGGGTTTCGGTCGCGTTCATGGTCAGGCGTCCAGCAGTGCGAGATTGTCCCGGTGGATCAGCTCGTCCCGGCCACTGTAACCGAGGAGACCCGGCAACTCTTCACTGCGCCGTCCCAGAATGCGCAGGGCTTCTTCGCTCGAATAAGCGACGAGTCCCCGGCCGATATCCCGCCCGGACCGGGTCTGGATCGTGACCGCATCCCCCGCCTGAAAACTCCCGGCAATCCCGACGATACCCACCGGCAGCAGACTGCTGCCGGCGCGCAGCGCCTGCTCGGCGCCGTCGTCCACAGTCACTGTGCCGCGGGGCACCAGAGTGCCGGCGATCCACTGCTTCCGCGCCTGGCGCGGCGTGCGGCCTGGCAGGAACCAGGTGCAGGCGGCGCCGTCCTCGATGGCCTGCAGCGGAAACAGGCGCTTGCCGCTGGCGATCACGGTGGCGCAACCCGCGTTCATGCAAATGCGGGCGGCGACGAGCTTGGTGATCATGCCGCCGGAGCCAAACTCGGTGGCCGAAGCCCCAGCGAGCGCCTCGATCTCCGGCGTGAGCTCCCGCACTTCCGGGATGAGCCGGGCCCCGGGGTTCTGCGTGGGATCGCTGTCGTACAAGCCGTCGACGTCGGAGAGGAGGACGAGGACATCGGCGCTGGTCATCTCGGCCACCCGGGCGCCGAGGCGGTCGTTGTCGCCGTAGCGGATCTCCTGAGTAGCCACCGTGTCGTTCTCATTAATGACGGGAATCACGTTGAGCCGCAGCAGAGTCTCGAGGGTATTGCGGGCATTCAGGTAGCGGCGCCGGCTCTCGGTGTCCTCCAGCGTCAGGAGCACCTGGGCAACGCGGATGCCCCGGGTGGCGAGCAGGTCCTGGTAAGCGTGGGCGAGCAGGATCTGCCCGGCCGCGGCCGCGGCCTGGGCATCTTCCAGCCGGCGCTGATCCCGGGAGAGGCCCAGGTAGGGCCGGCCCAGCGCAATGGCCCCCGACGAGACCACCAGCACCTGCTGACCGCGCTGCTGCAGGCGGGCCAGTTCGTCGGCGATGGACTCGAGCCAGGCACGATTGAGCTGCCCCGTGGCCTTGTCCACCAGCAGGGAAGAACCAATCTTGAGGACCAGCCGGGCAGCGCCTGACAGGCTTGAACTGGGCAACGCGGCCATGGCTGCCGGTCTCAGGAGGTGGCGGTGAGTGCGGCGACGCCCCGGGACACGGCCAGCGGCCCGCTGCGCACCACGGCCAGGATGTCCGCGTGGGCAGCCGCCTTGTTGATGAACGTGTCGAGCCGGTGGGCGGCGCCGGTGAGTTCCAGCGTGTAACTGTCTTCCCCGTCATCGAGGACCCTGGCGCCCTCCTGCCGGACCAGTTCCCGGATACGCTCCAGCCCGTCGTCGTGGAGCTTGAGCTTCAGCAGCAGCAACTCCCGCTCGATGTGCTCGCCGAGGGTCATATCCACGGTATTGACCACATCCACCAGCTTGAGCAGCTGCAGGTTGATCTGGCCGATCACGTGGTCGGACCCCAGGGTAACCAGCGTCAGGCGGGAAACCTGGGGATCTTCGGTCGGCGCGACGCTCAGGGATTCAATGTTGTAGCCCCGGGTGGCAAACAGGGAGGCCACCCGCGCCAGGGCGCCGGCTTCGTTCTGCAGAAGGATGGAGATGATGTGCCGCATGGGATCTGGAATAGTCGCCCAGTTTAAACTCTATTGCAATGCGGGACCGGTTCGTTGAAACTCGGGGAAAATCGCATTGCAATCCTGAATTTATGACCCCTCGCGCCCAGACTGCCGAAGCTCCCCCCCACCCCCTCGCTGGCAAGCGCATGACCGGCGCCGAAATGATCGTCCAGGTTCTGGTCGACATGGGCGTGCGGACCATTTTTGGTTACAGCGGTGGCGCCATCCTGCCCACCTACGATGCCGTGTTCCGCTACAACGATGAGCATCGGGACGTCGACGGCAATGCCCCGATCCCGCTGATCGTACCTGCCAATGAACAGGGCGCCGGGTTCATGGCATCGGGCTACGCCCGGGCCAGCGGGCGGGTTGGCGTGTGCATGGTCACTTCCGGGCCCGGCGCGACCAACACCGTGACCCCCGTGCGGGACTCCATGGCCGACTCCGTGCCCATCGTGGTCATCTGTGGCCAGGTGCCGACGGGCGTGATCGGGACGGACGCGTTCCAGGAAGCCCCGGTCTCGGCCATCATGGGGTCGGTCGCGAAGCATGTCTTCCTGGTCACGAATCCGGACCGGCTGGAGGCGACCATTCGCACCGCCTTCGAGATTGCAGCGACGGGGCGCCCGGGACCCGTGGTCATCGATATCCCGAAGGACGTGCAGAACTGGGTCGGCGAGTTCCAGGGCACCGGGCTGCTGCCCATCGATGCCTACCGTCAGCGCGTCGACGCGCTGGTGGCCAGCGAGATTTCCCCGACGGCGGCGAAGTCCTTCTTTGAAATGCTCCGGGAGTCCCGGCGCCCGCTGATCTACGCCGGCGGTGGCGTGGTCAACGCGAATGCGTCGGAGGCCCTGCGCCGCTTTTCCCAGCGCTTCCAGATCCCGGTGACGACGACCCTGATGGGCATCGGCGCCTTTGACACCACGGAGCCGCTGTCCCTCCAGATGCTGGGCATGCACGGCACGCCCGCCGCCAACTATGCGGTGGAAGACTGCGACTTTCTCATCGCCATCGGTTCGCGCTTCGACGATCGGGTGGCCGCCGTCCCCGACAAGTTCGCGCCCCGGGCGAAGAAGATTGCCCACTTCGATGTGGACCCCTGCGAGATTGGCAAGGTCAAGGCCGTGCACTGGCACAACGTGGGCGTGCTGGAGCGGGACCTGCGCCAGCTCATCGCCTGGGCCGACCGGCACAAGATCACCACCGACTTCGGCCCGTGGCTCACGGAGGTGGCCGATCTCAAGCGCAACTACGCCATGAATTACGACCGGCAGAGCGCGCTCATCCAGCCGAACTATGTGCTGGAGGAAATCAACCGGCACACCCGGGGCGAAGCCATCATCACCACGGGCGTCGGGCAGCACCAGATGTGGTCCGCCCAGTACTTTGACTTCCGCCAGCCCCGGCTGTGGCTGACCTCGGGCAGCATGGGGACGATGGGCTTCGGCCTGCCGGCAGCCATCGGGGCCCAGTTCGCCCACCCGGAGAAGCTCGTCATCGATATCGACGGCGACGCCAGCATCCGGATGAATCTTGGCGAACTGGAAACCGTGACGACCTACCAGCTGCCCATCAAGGTGGTCGTCCTGAACAACTTCGGCGACGGCATGGTCAAGCAGTGGCAGAAGCTCTATTACCAGGGGCGCCTGTCTGCGACGGACAAGTCGCTCCATCGCAAGGACTTCATCAAGGCGGCCCAGGCAGACGGCTTTGACTACGCGGTGCGCCTGGACAAGAAGGCCGACGTGCCGCGGGTCATCCAGGAATTCATCCAGTTCAAGGGGCCAGCATTTCTCGAGGTCATCATCGATACCGAGGCCTGCGTGTACCCCATGGTTGGCCCCGGCATGGCCTACGACCAGATGATCACAGGGGACTTCATCCCCAGCCGGACGACCGTCAAAGACCCGGGCGCTCCCGGCGACAACTCGATGTTCTGAGGAGGAAATGGGGACATGCCGCATTTCCCGAAGGGGAATGAGGCAAGTCCCCAATTTTCCGTCGTAGGGCTCAGGTTTTTTGCGCTGTGCTCATCAGCAATCACCTGCCGTCAGAGCCGCAAGGTGGCTTGACGAATCGCGCCTGAAGGCGCTCCTACGGGAGCCCAAACAACTAACAAAACTAAGGTCCGGTACCTTTTATGGGTACCTTTTATGAGCTTTCCTCGATGGCGGCCATGTCCTTCGGCGTGCCGTGCTGGACGAGCAGGGCCTTCTTGCGCAGGAAGCGCAGCAGGCCGGAAGGGCCCATGCGGGACGCGCCGAGCCCGGAGAGATTGAAGGCGTTCTTCTCGGCGTCGAAGACTTCGGTGGTCAGGCCGCCGTCGTTGATGCTGACGGCGCCTACGTTCAGCTGCCGGGCCACTGCCAGCGCTTCGGCCTCGTCGCCCAGGACAGCGGCCGACAGGCCGTAAACCGAATCATTCGCCAGACGGATGGCCTCGTCGGTACCGTCAAAGGCCAGCACGGGAATCACCGGGCCAAAGGTTTCCTCGGTCATGAGTTCCATGCCATGGGTCACGCCAGTGACCACCGTGGGCCGCAGCCAGAGGCCACCACCGTGGTTCTCGATCTGCCCGCCCGTGAGAATCCGGGCACCCTTTGCCACCGCATCGGCCAGCTGCCGGGCAATGATCTCTGCCTGCCGGGCGAAAATCAGTGGCCCCACCTGGCCACGCCGGCTGTCCGGATAGTTGAGGGGCACCGCCTCGGCACGGTTGACGAGGCACTGCAGGAACTCGGCCTCGATGCGCCGATCCACATAGACCCGCTCCAGTGACTGACAGGCCTGGCCGGTGGCCTGCACGGAGGCGCGCAACACCACCGTGGCGGCCCGGTCCGGCTCAGCCGAACCCAGCACGATGACCGGATCCTTGCCACCGAGCTCCAGGAACGCGGGAATAAAGCGCCGGGCGCAAGCCTCCCCCACTTTGCGGCCGGTCGCGACGCTGCCGGTGAAGCACAGAGCGTCCACCTGCTCGATGAGCGCAGCGCCCGTCTGGCCGTCGCCGGTGACCACCGCGAGCACCGCCGCCAGCTCGGGAAAATCCCGGAGGCTGGCCATCAGCGGCGCAACAAACCGGGGAGTCACCTCGCTGGGCTTCACCAGCACGGCGCAGCCGGCCAGCAGCGCGGGAATGGTGTCGAGCATGGAGAGCAGGAAGGGAAAATTCCAGGGACTGATCACACCGACGAGGCCGTAGGGCACCAGCTGCGTCTGCAGGCCAATGCCCGCCGTGACCGAGGGCCGCTCGGGCGTGACCGCGAAGGCCGGAACGGCCATGGCCGAATTCCCGGCCACCATGCCGGCCAGCGCCCGCAACTCGTTACCAGCCAGCAGGTGGCGCCCGGTGTCCGTCGCCAGAGCGTCGAGCAGGGGCTCCGGCTTGGCCTGCAACTGCGTGGACCAGGCCTTGAGCACGGCACTGCGCCGCGCCAGACCCGCTGCGGCCCAGCCCACCTGGGCAGCGCGCAGCCGCGCGGCAAGGGCCGCCAGACTGGCGGCATCCGGCGCGTCGATGAAGTAGTCGGTCTGACCCGTGCGCGGGTTGCGCACGGGGAGTTTGCGGACAGGATCAGTCATCAATGTGAGTTCGGGTTCGGATCGCGCCTAAAGGCGCTCCTACGGCGCGGGCTTCCGCGCCTCCATAACGCCTTTGAAGTAGGTCCAGCTGGTGACATTGGGCCGCTGGTCATTGATCGGCGGTGGATCGCGATACTCCGGCCATGACTTGCCAATCTCGGCCTGCATGGTTGGTGAGAGATCGTCCCACTTCGCCAGCTTGCGGCCCGCCGTGTGAAAGTAGAGGAGTCCCACCCGGTCACCCATCTCCATCCAGGGCAACCAGCTGGAGATCCGCTGCCAGCCCACCGCGACTTCAGCGCTGTCAGCCCGGGTATTCCCGAGATCGTCCACCTGGCCGAAGAAGTTGAAAAGCTCGGTGACGTGATACATGCCGCCCACGTAGCGCTGGTAGTCGCCACCGAGCGGATTCGTATAGAAGAGCGGCGCCGCCATGGTGAGCCACCACTGCGTCCCGCTGACGGCGAAGGGATAGCTGGCAGGCTTGCCATCGCGACCCAGAAGCCCGAAGTTGTTGTTCACCGGGTCGTTGGCCACGTGGAGGACCTCCAGCGTCTTGCCGGTCCAGGGATTGCCCCAGGTGCGGAGCACCTCACCCGTAACGGGGTCTTCGTACAACAGAATCTCGCGACTGAACAGGCGAAACTCTGCCTTGTTGGTGGAACCGGGCATCGGCCCGCAGGTCCGGACGTTCATGCCCTCAACCTTGAACAACTGGCGGTCTGGCTCGCCCGGGACACGGCTATAGGCCGAGCCCTTCCAGTAGAACGTGGCGGGCCTGCCATCAACCTCCGAACACTGGATACGACGCATGGCCAGCAGCTGGCCCTCCGGTGTGGCCAGGTCCGGCGCAGCAGCCAGTACGGCGGGGCCGGTCAGCGCCAGCACTAACGCAGCCAGCAGATGACGTTGCATGGTTTTGTTCCGGTTAACGGGCGCCCACTCTAGCGCCGGCGCTGCCAAAGGCCAATGTCACGCAACCAGGCGATCAACCTTGGCGGCACAGATAAAATCGTTTTCGGTGAGGCCGTCCACCGCGTGGGTGGACCACTGCACGACGCACCGCCCGTAGCCCACGTCCAGATCCGGGTGATGACCTTCCGACTCGGCAATAAAGGCCACCGCGTTCACAAAACCCATGGTCCGGGCGAAGCCCGGAAACTCGAAACGCCGGCTGAGCCACTTGCCGTCGGTAGAGAGTTGCCAGTCGGCATGGAGAGCCTTGCGCAGTTCAGCCACGGCGGGGGCCGTGAGAGCCGGGATGCCGCCCTCGCAGGGCCTGCAACGCTTGCTGGTGAGATCGGTCATGGGGCATGCCTGTCTGTGGGAGGGGTTCAGTCACCGGGTTCCGGACGCTGATTCTCGATCCCTGGCCGCCCGGGGTCAACGCCGGAGCCGGACCCGGACGGAGCGACCGTGGCATCCTCCGCCTCACGCACCCGGAGAGAGCACCCATGCCGCCAACCGTGCCCAGCACCGTCATCACGCTGCCCGTCATTGCCGCCACACCCGCCACGGTGGCGCCTTACGGCACACTGCTGGCCAGCGTCGCTGACCTCAAGCCACTGCCCATCGACTTCTATGACGGCACCATGGAGGTGCGCAAACCCGCCGAGATGGACTCGGACTCACCGCTGGACCTGACCATCGTCCGCATCAGTCTCCGGGACTGGGAAGTGCGCTATGTGGAACGCCACCCCGGACATCGCCAGGTGTTTCTGCCTCTGGGCGGCAAGCCCTTCGTGGCCGTGCTGGCCCCGCCGACGCCGGGCCTGCCCTCACCCGCCGACTTTCGTGCCTTGCGCTTCGACGGCTCCGCGGGCCTCATGCTGCACCGGGGCGCGTGGCATGAGTTCCCCTTTGCCCTGGAACCGGCCACCGATATCGTGGTGATCCTGAGCCGCGACACCAACGCCAGCCTGCAGGCAAGCCCGCAGAATGAAGGCGAGGCGATCGGCCCGGATCTCGAAAAACTAAACGTTAGGCTGCGGTGGACGGAGCGGTTGCGGGTTGCGCCGGGCTAGCCGCGGTGGCAATCCTGGTCCGGCAACTCCGCGGTGTCGCCGCTACGGCTCGTGGGCTATCTCAACGCTGGCATTTGCCAGGCGCAGATACAGGCTGCGGTCTGCCCGCAAGGGCCACCAGTCGTACAGGAATATCTCCAGGGGACGCCAGAGTGCGACCCAACCACCGATCAGCAGGCCCTCTCGTAGAAAGCCCAGAGCATCGGGCAGCGCCTGCGTGGATTCCAGCCACTCAGCCACCCACAGGCAGGCGGCGAGGAAGGCAAGCCCGATCAGGAGACTCCGACGCCCGATCGCCATGAGGCGCCTGAAGGCCAGGCGGCTCGCCTCTGCTTTGGCCAGAAAGTAACTGCTGATAGCAGCAGAAATATGTCGCGCATCGGCGTCCAGCTGACTGACGTGCACACGAATCACGAAGTGTGCGTTGTGCCGAAACTCCCGCGCCCAGCTGACGATGTATTCCGCAGCGGCCAGGTCGAGATCCTTGCCCGGAAAAGGCGTTGGGTCCATGGACTCGAACAGCTGCCGCACATCACTGAGGCGAACCTCAATGGTGCCTGGGGCTGCAGCGCCCTTACCCCGAGGTCTTGTGTCACGCCCGAGCATGAATTTACAAACGGGCCAGATGTCTACGAGGGCCTGCTGTTCAGGGCGAGATAGCGATCTTCAGAACGCCGTCGCGCTGTTGACCGAACAGTTGGTAGGCCTTCTCGATGTCATCGAGCCTGAAGCGGTGGGTTATCAGGGAGCTCAAGTCCACGCGGCCCGACTGGATAACCGCTATCAGCCGACGCATGCGCTCCTTGCCGCCCGGGCAGAGAGTAGTGACGATCTGGTGATCGCCAAGCCCCGCGGCGAAGGCGCTCATTGGAATGGTGAGATCGCTGGAGTAGACGCCCAGGCTCGACAAGGTTCCCCCCGGCCGCAACACCCGAAGGCAGGCCTCAAACGTCGCCTGCGTGCCCAGCGCTTCGATAGCGACGTCGACGCCCCGACCCTTGGTGAGCCGCATGATTTCGTCGACCGGATCGGAGCGGCTGCTGTCGATGACGTGGTCCGCACCCATCCGGGTGGCGATCTCCAGCCGGTTCGCCAGGCGGTCTACCCCGATCACTGTGGTTGCGCCGCTCAGCCTGGCGCCGGCGGTAGCACACAGGCCGATCGGCCCCTGGGCAAACACGGCCACCGCGTCGCCAATGCGTATGCCGGCTCGCTCGGCACCGCCAAAGCCGGTTGACATGATGTCGGGGCACATCAGCACCTGCTCATCGGAGAGATCCGACGGTACCGGGGCCAGGTTAGCCATGGCGTCGGGAACGAGCACATACTCTGCCTGGCAGCCGTCGATGGTATTGCCAAACTTCCAGCCACCCATCGGCTTCCAGCCGTGAGCCGTCCCGGCACCGTCCTGGGAGCAGTAGCCGCTGAGGCAGGCATTGCTCCAGCCACTGGGCGTGATGGCTCCGGCGATCACCCGCTCCCCCTCTCGGTAACCCTTAACGGCAGAACCCAGCTTGTGGATCACGCCCACCGGCTCGTGGCCCACCGTGAGGCCGCGGGCAACCGGGTACTCGCCTTTGAGGATGTGGATGTCGGTGCCACAGATGGTCGTGGTGGTGACCTTGATCAGCGCGTCAAGCGGACCCACGTCTGGAATCGGCTTGTCATCGAGCACGATGCGTCCGGGCTCCACAAAGATCGCCGCCTTCATCAGTGCCATGACGTCCTCCGGGAATGGATTTCTGTAGGCAAGCTCGCACGGCAGCCCGACGATCGCCAGTGAGGAAAAGTACTCACACCCTCAGGCAGGGGGCCTTTGGGATCAGGTGCTGCACGGCCCGGAACTCTCTGCAACCGAAGCACCGGCACCACGCCATTGCCTACTCGTGCCGCAGCGCCCGGATCGGGTCCATCCGGGCCGCGCGCAAGGCAGGCCAGCTGGCAAAGGTCAGGTTCAGGGCAATGGCCAGCAGGAGCGCGACCACCGCGTTGCCCGTATCAATGACCAGGGGCAGGCCCGCCCCGGCGGCGAGAATCCGGGACGCCACCACGCCCACGGCGAGCCCGACCAGCGCACCGAAAGTCGCCAGTAGCCCCGCCTCGGCGGCGAACTGGAAAAAGATATCCGGCGCGGTGGCGCCCAGCGCGCGGCGCGTGCCGATCTCCCGGGTACGGTCCCGGACCGTGATCCAGGCGATCGCCAGGATGCCGAGACCGGCCACTGCCAGGCCGCTGCGGCCGATCCAGCGCACCAGGAAGGCCAGACGGTCGGCGGCCGACAGCTGCGCAGTGATCAGATCAGTCTGGCTCTGCACCCGGAAGTCGTCCGGGCGATAGGCTGACATCCGGTGACGTTCCCGGAGGAGCGCCAAGAGGTCCCGCGTGGCGGCCGGGATGCGCGCCGGGCTGTCGAGTTCCAGGAGGATGGCGCCGTAGTGGTCCACGTTCAGCAGCCGGCGCATCGCGGTGTTGAGCGGCACGTAGACCTGGCCATCCTCGGTGCTGCCATCGAGGCCGGCACCCCGCTCCCGCAGGACGCCGGCAACCTCGAAGGGCACCCGGTTGATGAAGAGCCGCTCACCCACGGCGGAGTCGGTGCCGTAGAGGTCCTTCGCCACCGTGGCGCCAAGGACGGCGACGCGGGCTGAGCGCTTCTCGTCCTCACTGGTGTACAGGCTGCCGCCTGCCAGTTCCCAGGACTTCAGCGCAAACCAGGCAGGCTCCACCCCGACGACAGGTGCCACCTTGGACAGGTAGCCGGCCTTCAGCCGCAGTGAACCCGCGACCCGGGCGGACGAACGGACCACGCCCTCAGTCTCCCGCAGGAGCACAACGTAGTCGGCGGGCTGAAGCGTCGTGACGATGGCCCCGGTGCGCGCCCGGTCAGCAACCCCGCGGCTCTGCTCGGCGCTGATCGTGACCACGCTGGTGCCGAGGCGCCGGATCTGGCCGAGCACCTGCTCCCGGCCACCGGAAGCGTAGTTGACTGCCGTCGTGGCCCCCGCCACGCCGAGAGCCGCACAGAGAATCACCAGGCTGGAGCGCAGCTTGTAGCGCCAGAGCTGGCGGCCAATACCGGGCAGCAGGCGCCGCCAGTGCGCCATCAGCAACCCGTCACGAGCGCAGGGCCTGGATGGGATCCACCTGTGCCGCGCGCCAGGCCGGCTGGAGACCAAACACCAGGCCCACGACAGTGGCCAGCAGCACGGCACCCCCCATGGGGCCCCAGAGGAAAGCCGGGGGCAACTGCTGCTGGAAAGCCGCCACAGCCGCGACCGCCACGCCCAGAAGCACACCGACGATCCCGCCGAGGGTTGAAATCAGCGCAGCCTCCACCAGAAACTGCCGCAGCACATCGGTGCGGGTGGCGCCCAGCGCCCGCCGGACGCCGATCTCCCGCCGCCGCTCGGAAACCGCAATCAGCATCAGGCTCATGATGACCACGCCCCCGATGAGCGTGGCGATGACGGCGATGCCGATCAGCACCGACGAGAGGGTCGTGTCCACCTCCTCCACCTGCTCCATCGCGACCCGGGGATTGCTGATGGTGAAGTTGTCCTCCACCGGCGGCACGATGCCGTGACGCTCGCGCAGGAGTGCGGTGATCGCCGCCACGGCCGGCGCGTACTTTTCGGGGTCCTCGAGCTGCACCGTGATGGTGGTCAGGTAGTCCCGGCTGAAGAGCCGCTTCGCCGCCGTGCTGACCGGCAGGAGCAACAGGTTGTCGAGGCTGGCGCCACCCGGGCCCGCACCCCGGGGCACAAGCACGCCCTGCACGGTGAAGGGCACCTCGGCGATACGAATGATCTTGCCGATGGGGTCCTCATCCGGAAACAGTTGCCGGCGCAGGTCCTCACCGATCACGGCCACCCGGGCGAGGTTCGCGACGTCCTCCGGGCTGATCCCGCGCCCCACCGTGACGTCGTCGCCGCGGATCTCCATCCACTCCGCAGAAATCCCCCAGATCGACGTAGTGGCTGTGAGCTCCCGGGCCTGGACGTCGATGTCGAAGGCGCTCTGTTCCCGGGACACGCGCCGGACGTTGGGAATCTCCGCCGCGATGGCGTCCGCGTCCTCGAAACGGAGGGTGGGTTCCACCGAGGTCAGGGAGGGCATGCCCCGGGTGCGGGCGGAACCGGGCTGGACGCTGATGCGGTCGAAGGTACCCACCATGCGCTTGAACTGCTGCATGGTCTCCCGGCGGGTGGCCTCGCCCACCGAAGCCATGGCGATCAGCGAAGCAATGCCGACGGCCACGCCGAGCAGCATGAACAGGCTCCGCAGCGGATTGCGCCGCAGGGTGCGCAGCGCCAGGCTCAGGGTCTTAGCCCAGGACACGGACAGCCTCCCGCACCCGCTGCAGCCGGTCGGAGGCGAGCACGCCGTCGCGGATCACCAGTTCCCGCGCGGCGTAGGACGCGACCCGCTCATCGTGGGTCACGAGGACGATCGTGAGTCCCTCCCGGTTCAGGTCGGTGAGCAGCTCCATGATCGAATCGCCCACCGCCGAGTCCAGGTTACCTGTCGGCTCGTCGGCCAGCAGCAACGGCGGATCATTCATCAGAGCCCGGGCGATGGCGACCCGCTGCTGCTCACCACCGGACAGCTCGGTGACGAAATGGCCAGACCGCTCCGCGAGGCCCACCCGCTTCAGGAGGGCCAGGGCCTTGCTCCGGTCCACGGGGCCGCCGCTGTAGAGAGCAGGTACTTCCACGTTTTCCGCGGCAGTTGTCCGGGGCAGAAGATTGAAGGCCTGGAAGACAAAGCCGATCCGCCGCGCACGCACCGCGGATCTCTCCTTGTCGGTGTAGGCAGAGACGTCCTCACCGGCCAGGCGATAGACGCCACTGGTGGGCGTGTCGAGACAACCCAGGATGTTCAGCAGGGACGACTTGCCAGAGCCGGAGGCGCCGCGGACCGTGACGAACTCGCCGGCAGCGATCCGGCAGGTGAGGTCGCGCAGGGCCGGCACCGGCGTGCCGTCGTCCCGCTGGTAGGTCTTCACCACGTGTTCCAGTTCGATCATGGGGTCTCACCGGCAACCGCCGGTCCTGGCAGAGGCGTGAGCAGCACGCGGTCGCCCGCGACCACGCCCTGGCGAATTTCAGTAATCCCCGCATCCCGGGCGCCGACAGTCACCGGCCGGCGCTCCAGCTGTCCGTTCTTCTCCACCCACACGTAGCGGCCGGCGTCGTCCTTCTGGATGGCCGCGCTGGGCAGCGTAAGGGCATCGCGCTCGGCGGTGCGGATGGAGACGTTCGTCGTCATGTCCGGCTTGAGCTGATCCAGGGGCGACCCGATGCTGATCATCACCTCGAAATTGACGACCCCCGAGATGATGGTGCCCTTGGGTGCAATGCGCTCGACCCGGCCTGCGAAGTCCCGCGCCGGAAACGACTCGACCGTGAACGTCACCGGATTGCCCAGGGCGACGTTGCCGATGTCTGTCTCGTCCACCAGGGCAATGAGCTCCAGCGCGCCATCCTCGATGATCGTGGCGAAGGTCGGCGTACTGAAGCTCGCCGCGACAGTTTCGCCCTCCTGGGTGGCAACGGAGGCCACCGTGCCGGTGATCGGCGCACGGATCACCGCGTAGTTCAGATCAGTCTCGACCACGGCGGCATCCCGGCGAGCCTTCTCCAGGCGCGCGCGGGCCTCGCCGACGGCCAGCGTCTTGTCCTCCACGTCGGACCGGGCCACCAGCCGCTGCTCATCAAGACGCTGACTGCGGGCCAGCTCTACCTCGGCCCGCTTTAGCTCCTGATCGCTGACCATGATCTGGGCGCGAGCCTGGGCCAGCCGGGCCTTGAGGGGCCGGGCATCGATCGTGGCGATGACCTCGCCCTTGCTGATCTTTGAGCCCACGACCACGTTGAGCTTCTCAACGATGCCCGACAGCTGGGCGCCCACCCGGACTTCGCCCCCAACCCGGGTGCGCAGGATGCCGGTGGCCAGCACCGTGGCGCCCACCTGCCGCTGCTCCGGGGTCACGAAAACCGGGGGTGTGGCCACCGGATCCGGGCCGGACGCCCGGTCAAAGAGCCACCAGCCCCCCCCGGCGAGCAGCAGAGCGGCAGTGGCCGCAGCGCTGAGGACGCCTCGCGTCACTTCGGCCGCTCGTAGACCATGACCATCGGTGGCTTGGTACCGCGCACCGACGTGACGCTCATGGTCTTCCCGTCGGGCGAGAGTTCCCGGGTTTCCACCTTCTCGGTCTTGGTGCCCAGAATCGCGCTCTCTCCCGTCCACGTGACGACGAGCTTGCTGCCGGCCCACTTCGCCACGGTCGCCGCCTTGTCGCCCATGGGCCCCTCGTTCTCGAGGGCCTTGCCGGCCAGATCGTAGGTGACCTGGCGGAGCGTGGTCTTCCCCATGAATACCGACGAGAAGTCGAGCGTCATTTTCTGGGGTGTCTGGGCAATGGTCAGCGTTTCCGTGATCGCCGAGACCATACCGAGATTCTCGCCCTTCTTCGTGTTCAGCACCCACGTGCCGGCAAAGCTGGGCGGACCGGCCGCGAGGGCCGGACCAAGCATGGTGAAGAGCAGCAGTGCGAGCACTGGCGCGATCCTGATAGGCAACTTTCGTCCGGGCAGCATGGTGGTCTCCTGGGTATGTGATTGAGTCAGGTAGTGAGCAACGGGTTCGGGATTGGTGCGGTGTGCTTCAACGGCGTAGTGCGGCCATCCGGCGTGGCGAGATGCGCCATGGCGCGGTCCAGCCAGGCGAGCTCGGCCTCGAACAGGCTGAGGGCGTGGTCGGTGGCCAGGGACCGGGCGGCCAGAATCCTGCTGGCAGGCTGGGCGGTCAGGTGGTCGAGTTCGCTGACCACGGTGGCGTGGAGCGCTGCGATGGCCTGACGGCGCTTCGTGAGCAGGCCATGGGCCTCCTCCGGGGGAATCCAGGGCAGGTAGGCAGTCGCCATTTCAAACGTGGTGTCGACCCGGTCGTAGGTGCTGAGCGCGGCGCGCAGCAGTTCCTGAAACAGTTCGGCGCCCTTGGGTGCGAGGGCGAAAACCAGCCGCTCGCCCCGCCGCCCCCGAGTGCCGCTCTCGGCTTGCACCGCCACGGCGCCCTGGACCGCCAGTCGGTGCAGCAGGTGATACAGGGTCGGCTTCTTGAAGTCGGCATTGAGGGTGCCGTGGGCCATGAGGATCCGGTGCAGCTCATAGCCGTGCCGGGGACCTGACTGGAGCAGGCCCAGCACCATCAGCGTCCGGGCATCGGCGGATTTTCGGGTGTTCATAGTCCATCCGGACTATAGACCCGCCCGCCGCTTAAAGTCCATCCGGACTATTACGGACCCCGGAAAATGATCCGCGGCCCCTGGTCCACCTGGGTCAGGGCCACGAAGGTGCCGCCGCTGCGGTCGCACAGGGCCCGCATGAAAGCCGCGAAGCCCACGGGGTTGGCGCTGGCCTGGCCGGTGGGAAAGCCGATGCCGTGGATCCGGACCCGGCGCTGGCCCTGGCCGTCCGGCTTGTTGATGGCCTCGATCTGCTGGATGACCCGCTCGACGACGCGCCCCTGGAAATCGTCGCCGAACACATAGACGCTGATGCGCTTGCCCGGCTCGTAGAAGGTGTCGATGGCCGTCACGATGCCTTCCGTCGGGTTGGAGGCCGTGCCGGGCCAGTCCTGCATTTCCCGCAGGATCTGGGCACGACTACTGCGGGAGTCCGGGATCCAGCGCCGTGCCGTGCCCCGCAACAGGTAGTCCCCGCCGCTGCTGAAGACCTGGATGCCCTTGATGCGCGGATACACGTCCAGGGTCTCCTTCACCTTCTGCAGCACCGTGGGCCACACCGACTGCATGCTGCCCGAGTTGTCGATGACGAAGATGATGTACTCGCTGTCCACGGGAATACCGCCGACCGTGGTGTCCTTGGGCGGTGGCCGGTAGTTCGCGAGCAGCCGCCGCATCTCCTCGGTGAGCTGCTGGCGGGCAGCGCGCAGCTGGCCGATCTCCGCCGTCTCGGGCTCCGGTTGCACGCTGGCTTTGTACTGGCCCCGGATCCTGGTCAGGTCCGCCTTCAGCTGCGCCAGCACCTGTTCTTCACTGGAGGGTGGCGTATTGATGCCGATGGTCAGCGTCTTCGTCTCGCCGCGAATCTCCTGAAGCTCCTTCTGCAGCCGCTCGATCAGGCCCTGCACCTCGGCGCGGGTTTCCTGAATTGCTGCCGGCTCGAAGAGCAGCGTGATCACGAGCAGCAGGATGATGGCGCCGAAGCCGCAGGAGATCGCATCGAGGAAGGACAGATTCAGGCTGTCCGACTCCTCGCGCCGGCGCCGGCGTCTCACGGCCAGTCCTTCGCCGGGGCGAGGAAGGAGCCCCGGGTCCGCATGGCCAGGTCCCAGAAGCGAAAGGCCGCCTCCGGGTCGCCTTCCATGGGCAGCAGGATGACATTCACCGGCACCCCGGGCGGCAGTTCGGCGCTGGCCTGGCGCAGGAAGTTGGCGCGGCGGTCGGCCCGAATCGGCTCCGGATCGGCAGGTACGGTCTCGCCCTGGGTCGGCAGGCCGTCCGTGATCAGGAAGATGTTGTCCGGCGCGGGCTTGAGGCTGCGCGCGGCCTGAAACGCCCGGAACAGGCTCGTCCCCTTGGCCGGCACCACCTTGCGCAGACCCGCCAGCGCGGCGTCGAAATCGTTGCCGTCCCGGGCCTCGATCCAGCCGCCGTCGGAGCCCGCGACGGTGGTCCCCGCCTGTTCATTGAAGGCGTAGATCTGAAAGCGGGCGCCCGGCTGGATCTGCGTGGTGAGCCAGTCCACCACGTCGATGGTCTGGCGCCACTTGGGGGCCTGCACCTTGCGGCCGTCGGGCATGGCCCGGTAGCGCACCACGTTGGCATAGGTGCGCCCGAGCATGCTCGCCGAGGAATCGACGAGAATCAGCACCCGCTGACCGCCCATGCGCATCCCCGTGAGGTACTGCCGATTGCCTTTCCCGATAAAACTGCGGACCCGCTCGCCCGTCCCTGCCTCGGGTTGCGTCTCGGCCAGCCGCCGCGTGCCTTCCTCCAGGCGCTGCACATCGGCCCGGAGCTGCTCTGCACTTTCCTTTTTGGCCAGACTGTCGTTGTCCTGCCGGTCCGCCTCGGTCCGCAGCTCGGCGATGAGCGTCTGCAGCCGCTCGATCTCCGCCGCAGCGCCCGTCGTCCGCGTGTCCCGCGCCGACGACGAATCCCGGAGCCGCAGGAGATTTTTCCGGGCGTCCTGGACCTCCTGCTCAATCAGCGTGGCTTCCGCGCGCAGGGCGTCATTGGCGACATCAGCCTTCACCCGAATCTGGGCACTGATAATGATGAGGATCAGAATCGTCGCGCCGAGTCCGCAGGACATGACATCCAGGAAGGACAGGCTGAAGACGCTGAAGGACCTACGCGCCATCCCGGTCCACCTCGGCCAGCAGCCGCAGTTCGACGGGCGGCGAGCCCACCGTGAGCACATCGCCAGCCTGCAGCAGGGCGGCACCCGCAATCTGATGGCCGTTCAGCCAGGTGCCGAAGCGGCTGTGATCGAAGACCAGCAGTGCACCGTTCTCCTGGCGCAGCGTGCAGTGCTGCCGGGAAAGCCCGCGGAGGCCGGCATCCAGGGCAACGCCGGCTTCCCCCGGCTGCAACTCTGTACCGACGCGAAACGGTCCTGCGCCCAGGCGGTAGGCGCGGTGACCCATGAGCAGGTGGGTGGGGCGGGTCTCCGGACCGGAAGGCGGAGTGCTGACTACTGCGGGTAACCCCGCCGGGGTCTCGTCCCAGGGCAGCTCGGCGGTGACGAGAGGACCGGACCCGGGGACCGGCACGGCCGGGGCGCGCCCGGCCAGACCCGAAGCCGCCGCCCCCGGCGCCAGGACATGCACCGCCGTGTCCGGCAGGCGCAGCAGGGCCTCGAGCACCCCGGGAACATCGGCCAGCCGGGGATGCACCTGCAGGGCATGGGGCCCCCGCTCCGCAACGCGGGACCGCAGTTTCTGCAACAGGGGCTCAAGGGCCCGGGCCACGCGCAGGCGAAACTCGTCACCCTTGACCGTGGCGGCAAAAGTACCGCTGCGGGTGGTCAATTCCAGCTGCACCTCCGCATCCCGCGCGAGCCGGGCCAGCCAGTCCGGCAGCCGGTCGAAGAGCGCCTGCTCCGCCACCGAGTCGTGCAACGGATCGAAGCGGCTGCACTCCACAAACCGGCGGGCAAGCAGTTCCATGCAGAGCCGGGTCAGCGGTTCCATGCCGAGCATGGGAAAGGCCTCCCGGTCGCCGGCCACCGTCCCGAGGGCGGCCTGGCCTGACTGCCGGAGGCGCGTGAGCGTCAGGCCATGAAGGGCGGCATCCAGCTGCAGCAGCTCACGGCCCGGCTGCTCGTGACGGCAGGCAGCGACGGTGGCGTCCACCAGGCCCAGCACGCGGATACCGAGGGTCCCGGACAGCTCGACCAGCCCGCGGACCTGCTTCTCCGTCCACCAGGCTGGCGTCGCATAGAGCACACCCGTCCGGCCCGCGCCGTGGCGGGACCAGAGCCGGCCCAGCTGTGCGGCGACGATGTCGGCATTGGACCGAAAGCTGCCGAGAGGCCGCGCCAGGGGTTCCACTGAGAAATCCCGCCAGTAGCGGGAACTGGCCGCCTGGGGCAGGCGCCGGATGACGGGTAGCGCGTCCAGGCCAAAGCGGACGGCGCCGTCGTCCAGGACGACATAGCCGGGCTCGGCATGCAGCACCCCGGATTCGTCGGCAACCGCCAGCAGTGCGTCGTTGACCTCGACCGCAAGACGGGAATCTGCCATGGGCCTAGTTGGCCTGCAGGTGACGAATCAGATGCTCGTCCAGGTAATCCTCGCTCTCGAAAGTGAGGCGCTCCTGCAGCAGCTGCAGCTGGTGCACGAGAAACATCAGCAGGATGCTGAGCAGCAGGGCGATCAGCGTGGAGTTGAAAGCCACGCCCAGGCTTTCGGTAACCGCACTGATGTCGCCGGAGACAGCCTTGTTGGCGGAGCCCAGGGCGTCGCCGATACCGCGCACCGTGCCAATGAAGCCGATGGACGGAATCGCCCAGAGTATGTAGCGGATCATCGACAGCTCGGCTTCAAGCCTGTCACCCTCCGACACGATCAGCGTGTTCGACGCAGACGACGCATCCTGGACATTGCGGGTGGCGCCAAAGCGCTGGAGTGCGTGGAGCAGTGCGCGGGGCAGCAGCAGGCCCTTGTCCTTGTCTGGCAATGCCTGCAGCTGGCGCACGTACTCCCGGGTGTCCTCGGGAAGAATCCGCATGCCCTCCGCGATCGGTATCAGCTGCCGGTCCAGTATCCGGCGCTCTGCCGTGAGGGCTCGCGCCTTGTAGCCCATGATGGCCAGGGCCCAGATGCCGAGGATGAAGCAGGACTCCTGTTCCCAGTCCTTCAGGACGATGTACCAGGAACGCTCGGCGGTGTAATTCGGATCCTCCTTGATCAGCGCCCGGTTCTGCTCGATATCAGCCCGGGCATTGGGCCAGATCACCGTGACATACACAGCATGCACGACGAGGATGGCCAGCAGGAGCGCGAAGAGCTGGTAGATGAACTCGTTGGTAAAGGTTTTGTGCATGGAGACTCGATCCGCTAGATGTCCGAGGGCAGCGCGATCGCCACGTCGGCCCGCAGAGGGTCGACGGGCAATTCCTGGTTGGGGTTGGCCCGATCCCCGAGGGCTTCTTCGGCCTGGCGAATCTGGGCTTCGATTTCCGCCTGGGTTGGCGCGTCGCCGGCAGTGGCAGGTGGCGCGGGCTCTTCCAGCGTGTTCAGCGCGGTGGGTGGGCCGCTGCCGACCTGCGTGACGGCCCAGGCCGCGCCCAGTCCGGTCAGCACCAAGACGATGGTTCGCCAGAAGGTTGTCATTTGCCGTCCGCGTAACGCGCCACACGAAAGCCCACGTCGAGACGACCACTGTCGCCGAAGTCCCGATAGGCCAGCCGGAGTTCGCTGATGCCGCCCTGGCGCCAGCTCGATCCACGAATCACATGATACTGCCCGTCCGGGGGACCGGTGGGGTCCTGGGCTTCCGGGGCGCCTGTGATGCCCACGGTGTAGCGGTCGTTCACCCACTCCGCCGCATTGCCGCCCAGATCAAACAGGCCCAGGGGGCTGGGGGCGAAACTGCCGACAGGGGCCGTTACCGGGAATCCGTCGTCGTAGCCCGGAATCAGCGCGCTGACGAAGCCCTTGGCCGACTGATCGGCGAAGTTGCCAGCGCCCGGGGCCGGTGGGTAGGCGTCTCCCCAGGGGTAGCGGCGCGCTCCACCGCCACCGTTGTACCGGGCAGCCCACTCCCACTCCGCCTCGGTGGGCAGCCGGTAGCCCGCCGTGACCGGCATGCTCAGCTCGAGCCCACCGTCGGCCTTGCCGCTCTTCGGCGCGTAGGCCCGGGGCAGCTTCTCCTGGTCGCTGAGCCAGTTGCAGTAAGCCGCAGCGTCTTCCCAGCTCAACATGACGGCGGGGTGCTCACCGCCGGCGAGCACCTGGTACTTCTCGGCTCCGGAGGTGTGCCGGGGCCGGAAGGCGCGGAACTGGTTGTTGGTCACCTCGCGGATGCCCATATAGAAGGGCCTGGTCAGGCGCACGTCCCGTTCCGTTTCGTTGGCCCGGCGGCCCTGCTCCCGGCGCGGCGCGCCCAGGCGCAGCGCGCCCGGCTGAAGCAGACGGAGCTCCGTACCAGAGGCCGTGGCCTTCGCCGGCGGCACCTCGGCGACCACGGCCTGTTCGGGAGTCAGCAGGCGGACCTCGATGAGCCGGGGCAGCCCGGGATCCGGCGTGACGTCCACCTTATAAGAGGCGAAGCCTGGCTTGCGCACTTCGAGCCGGTGCCGGACGGCGGGGAGGGACAGCTCTGTCGTGGCCACGCCCACTGACTTGCCGTCCACCAGCAGCTCCGCGTCGGCGGGGTCGCTGATCACTTTGACGATGCCGATCTGCGCCGTGAGGGCGACACGCACCGTGGCACCCCTGGCCACCGTCAGGTCCACCCGGGCCGTAGCGGGCGCGTAGCCCGGCTTCACCAGCGCCAGTTCATGCAGCCGGCCGGGCGCGAGTTCGGTCTCGAGAGGCGTCACACCCCGATAGCGTCCGTCCGCCGTGACGGTGGCGCCGGCGGGCTCGGTGATCACGCGCACGAGTCCGTCGGCTGGTACCAGGGTCAGGCCTTCGAGGGCCTGGGGCTCGCTGGCCACGACGGATACGAGCCGCGTGAGTGCCTTGAAGCCGTCCTTCTCCAGGACCAGAGTCCGCGTGCCCGGCATCAGCTCCAGACTGGCGGGTGTCGTCCCCGCACTGACGCCATCCACGAGAACGACAGCACCCGCAGGCACCGTGCTCACGGTGACGACTGCCCAGCCCGGCTTGAGAGGCGCAGTGATCGTCTGCCGCAATCCGCCACCCTCGACCGTGAGCGTGGTTTCCCAGGGCTGATATCTGGGTGCGACGACGGCAATACGATGAATCCCTGCCGGTACGCCCAGGTCAGCGAGAGGCGTGCGGCCGACCGGCTTGCCGTCCAGGCTGACCTCGGCAGCCACGACGGGTTGCGTCGTGACCTGGAGGAGGCCCGGGAGACGCGCCAGGCGCAGCCGAAAATCCTGACTGGCCTCGCCGCCCACCGTGATGTCCAGCGCTGCCTGCGCGTAGCCCTCGGCGCTGGCCGTCACGGCATAGCGGCCGGGACGGAGCAGGAAGCGGCCACCCAGCCGGATCTCCGGTGCCCCCTCGATGGCGATGCGCGCAACCGCCGGGTCGGTGGCGATCAGCACGGCGCTGGAGGTCAGGAGCCAGAAGGCGGCAAAGGCCAGGATCACTAACCCGGTGGCAATAGCCCCGGTGCGCCAGGGGTGGCTGCTGCGGGGGGAACTGGCCCTGACCGCCGGCGGTTCGCTCCGGGGGGGCGAGCCTGGCGTTGCCGCCGGTGCCAGTTCCGGCGGCAGGGTGTCGTAATCGACGCCGCTGAAACGCAGGCTGAAGTCCATGCTGCCCGGGGCAAGGCTGCAGCGGATACGCGCGCTGCCAATCCCGATCTCGTCGCCGTCCGCGAGCCACCGCGTCCCGCTGACCGGGGCCTCGTTGAGGAACACTGGCGTGGACGGGCTGGTCAGTTGCAGGAACGGGCGCTCGTCGAGGACCCCCACCAGCGCGTAGCTCGCGGCGGAGACCGGCCCGGGCACCCGGAGAGCGGCAGAGGGTCCGGTACCGATCCGCAGGGGCAGATCTGCGTCCCCGGCCGACCGGCTGCCGTTGGCATCCCGGATGGTGATGGTCAGACTCAGATGGCTTCCTCACAGCGCACGGTGATGGGTTCGGCGCTGCCACCCGCAGGAATCACCACACTGCGACGCACGTCGCGATAACCGTCCCGGGTGCCAACGATGACGTAGGCGCCGGGCCGCAGGTCGACGGTCCGCGTCGTGAAGGTGCCGAGATCACCGACCTTGTAGATGACCACGCTGGTGAGATTGTCCGACTGAAGCTGCACGGGCACCGGCTGGGCTGCCGCGGCAATGAGGGCCTTCAGGCGCGTGATCTGACCACTGAGCACCGGACCTTTGGGATTCACAGCCTCAGCCTCGGTGATGACACCCCGCGCCACCGCAACGACTGCGTCATCATTGAAGCGCTCGCCGCTGGCGAGTTGTCGTTCCAGCTGGCGGTTCAGTTCGGCCCGCTCTTCGGCAGCTTTGCGGCCGGCCTTCGCGGCGGCCAGGGTGTTGTCCAGCGCCAGCAGGGCGCTGTACTGATCGGAGGCCTCACTCCAGCGTTCCGCTGCCGCCAGGCGCTGCGCTTCGGCCTGCAGAGCGTTGAGCCGGCCACGCCGCTCATCGCCGTCGAGCTGTTCGAGCCCGCTGCGTGCACCGGCATCCCCCGGACGGAGTGCGAGGGCCCGGTTCAGTGCGCTGCGGGCCTTGGCCGTGCGTCCGGCAGCGACTGCCGCGAGACCCTGGGCCATCGCCCGCTCAAACTCGCTGGCCGAGCGGCTGGCATCGAGGCGGGCCAGCGCGGCGCGGGCGGGCGCCCAGTCGGTATCGAGCCCAAGGACGCGGGTGTAAGCGGCCCGGGCGGCGGCCTGATCTCCCGCCGTTTCCCGCGCGGCGGCCTCCGCCATCGCCGCCAGCACCTTGTCGAGCTGCTGGCTGCGGGCGAGCCCCCGGGTCGCCGCCGGCTCGCCGGGACGGATGAGCAGCGCCTGCCCAAAGGCCGCGATGGCGGCCGGCTGGTCCCCTCGGGTATAGGCCTCCTGGCCTGCCTTGAGGGCGACCGCCAGGGCGGCAGGCGCGCCGGTGACCAGCTCGGTAAACAGGCCTGCCGCCGCCGTGAAGCTCGCCGCCGCACCCGGGAAGTCCCGGCCGCTGAACTGCGTGTCGCCCAGCGCGGCGAGCCGCCGGGCTTCGAGCCAACCGGCACCACCCCAGCGGTCTGCTCCGGCGGCTTGCGCGGCGTTCTCGGCACGCACGCGCTCAGCCAGGGCGGCGCTCGCGAGGGCGCGCTGGTCCATGGCTGGCGGGATGGCGGTCGCGGGTGCAGCGGGCGCCGCGACAGGCGGCCGGGAGCCGGATGCGGGCAGCGGCCCCCGCTCCGTCACGACGCCGGGCAGCCAGAAAACGACCGCGACGACACCCGCCAGCAAGGCGAGGAAGCCAATGACCACCAGTACCGGCACCCGTGCTCCTGGGCGGCCAGCCGGGTGGCCTGCCGACGACATGGCTGCCGGGGACAGCTCGGGCAGCGGAGTGGCAGGCGGGAGAGGCGTCGGGCTGCGGGCCGCGTCAGCAGCAATCTCTGCGAGCAGGGCCCGAATGGAGCCCAGGCTACCGGGCCGCCGGGCAGGCGTCTTCTCGAGCAGCGCCGCAACCAGTCGGGTCAGCGCCTCGGGCACTGCCTGGCCCTGACCGTCCACGCCGAGGCGGGCCGGCACCTCGGACTCGATGCGGGCGGCCGTGATACCCGGGTGGAACGGCGGGTGGCCGGCCAGCAGGTCGTAGAGCAGAGCGCCGAGACTGTAGATGTCGTCCGCTGCAGTGGGCGGCGAACCTGCCAGTTGCTGGGGACTGACACTGGAGAGCGACACCGGGGCCGCGTCGGAATCCGGCAGCGCGGAGCTGCGGAAGTCCGTGAGTCGCCAGCGTCCCTGGGCAGCGGGGAGGGCATCGCGGAGCACGTTGCCCGCTTTCAGGTCGCCGTGGGTGAGGCCCTGAGCATGGACATACTGCAGGGCGTCCGCCACATCGCGGATGGCGCTGACGATCTGCTGATAACCCGCACCACGGAGGTCGGCAAGGGTGCCGCCGGCAGCCAGCTCGAGGGCCACGCAGGCCAGACTGCCGTCGGCAACGACTGCCAGCGGCCGCACGATGCCCGGGTGAACCAGCCGGCTCAGCCGGTCCGCGTCGTCCTGCAGACCCAGGACGAGCGCGGCTGCCGCCGCGTCGTCGGCGGCGGCCTGAATACGCAGGGCAATCTCGCTGCCGGTACTGCTGTCCGTGGCCGCCCAGACCTCGGCACTGCCGCCACGGCCCAGCAGCCGCTGGAGCTGAAAGCGCCCCGCCAGTAGCTCACCCGCGGCGAGTTGTCGACTGCGGTCCGGCAAGCTGCCCAATGCGCTACTGCGGCGCCAGCCCGGGCTCAGCCGCGGCCTGGGGCGCGACCAGGGGCTCGGGCACCGGCACGCCGGTTTCAGCCGCGTAGATTTCCCGGAGCAGCCGTCGCCATTCTTGGTAGCGGGCTTCGGCCGTGCCGGTGAGGCGCCGGGTCTGCCCTTCCACTTCCACGACCAGCGGCTCGGCCTCCGCATTGAACCCGGCCCCGGCCTCCTTGAGGGCATCGAGACTCACACTGGCCTCCCCGCCCTTTTCCATGGCGCTCTTGATCCCTTCGAAACCACCGAGGACCCCGGCCATGGTGACGGCGCTGTTGCTGCCACCACTACTCTCGTAAAGAATCGCCGCCAGCAGCGCGGCAGCGCCGGCCGCACCGCGCACGAACGCCGAGCGGCGCAGATCCTGATAGCGGATCATTTCCTCCCGGGACATTTTCCGCCAGTCTTCGTAGGGCTTGCCGAGTTCGTAATAAAGATTCGCGTAGTACTCGTTGAGCGCATCCAGAAGCGCGTATTCCCGATCCCGCACCGCGCGCATCCGCCCGACCATCGGGTCGTCGGCGGCCGGCAGGCGCCGGGGCCGGTAGATACCCGACTTGTCCTGCTCGAGCAGCTCCGCGAAGGCCGCCGGAACGAGTTCGGCGCCGTAGCGCAGCTCCGCGACGTTGCGCACCGTGGTCAGTTCCTTGCGGGACAGCCCGCGGCGGACTTCCAGCAGGTCGTTCGCGATCTCGTTATAAAGACTCTGGTAGGGATCCTGGCCCGTCTCCCGGTACTTCGAGTAGGCCTTTTCGGGAACTGTCGTGGCGTACTTCTTGTTCAGCCACTCCCTGCCGGTGGCGTCCCAGGCGCCCACGCGAAGCACGGCATCGAGGCCGTCAGACTTGTCGATCCGGCCCCAGACCGTAACGTCGACGGCCTCGGACCGCTCCGGAACCACCCACACCGAACCCCACTGACCACTGCCCTCCAGCGTGTTCTTCAGCTGGTAAGGCATGTAACGCGCCTCGGCCTGGCGCACCTCGGGAAACACCAGCTTCTTTTCGTCGGGCGGGCTGCCAGCCTCTACGCCCGGGTCGAAGAGAATGATGCCGACATCCAGACGCTCGTCATCCGGCACTTCGGCTGCGGCCCGGATGAGGTCGGTCTGTTCGTAGTCGATCGTGCGGCCCACGGAACAGCCAGCCAGGGTAAAAGCACCGGCGCAGAGCAGGACAGTCAGCAGTCGGCCCGGTTGCAGTCGGTGGCTCACTGGGGCTTCATGCCCATCACTTTGCGGTACTCGTCCCAGAGTGCCTCGCGTATCGCCGGATCCTGCTCTGCCATGGCCGCCTCCCGCAGCTGCCGGGCGACCTGATCCTCGCCGGTGCCCTCCCGGGGGATGTCCGCGGGCAGGGTGTCGGGAGCGGCACCGCTGCCACCCGAGCCCTTGACGCCACCGCTTGCATCCCCGGTGGACGGGCCGGTGCCCGGGCCGCCCGACCCGGGGGCGCCGGCTGCCGTGTCGTCCGGTGTTCCCGGCTCACCATCGGGACCCACGCCCTGATCGCCACCAGGACTCTGCCCTGCTTTGGAGCCGGAACCCTGGCCGGAACCCTGGCCGGAACCCTGGCCGCTGCCAGCGGTTGGCGTGCCCGTCTCACCGCCGATGCCGCCGGAGGTCCCAATGCCACCGATGCTGCCCAGGCCGCCGGGGATGCCCACGCCCATGCCGGGACCCGACACACTCACGTCCGGACCGCTGCTGCCCCGGCCGGCGGTCTTGACCGCGCTGGTATCACTGCCTTGCTGCGTCTCGGCGGCGCGGCCCGAGCCCTGGCCCGACTTGGCCATGGCTTCCCGCTCCCGGCCGATCTCACCGTCGAAGTCACCGAGGGATTTGTCGAAGACGGCGCCCGGGTCGCCACCGCCACCGGACCCACTGCTGGCGGAGGGTCCGGCGCCGGTCGGACCTGCACCTGTTTGGCCAGTTCCCGCCTTGCCAGTTCCGGACTGAGTGGATCCGGACTGAGTGGATCCAGACTGACCGGATCCAGACTGGCTCGCACCAGTCTTACCCGCTCCCGACTGGCCCGCGGGGGCACTGGAACCCGACGAGCCGCTGCTGCCCGACGAGCCCGGGCTGGAGGGGGAACCGGTGGTGCCGGCGGGGGGTTGCATGGAGGTGCTGCTGCAGGCGGCCAGCCCGACGGCTGCCGCCAGGAGGATGACTGGGGTGAGGCTCCGTTGCATGTCCATGGCGTGATGCCCGCTCGGTGGTGAGCCGAAGTATAGCGCCGGGGCTGGCGCGACCGGTGGGGCACTCTGCTAGCATCGTTGCAGCGCGATATAGCGCGGTCCAACTTCCGGAGAACGACATAATGGCGCTTGCCGACGCCCTCAGTTTCCTGCGGTCCCGTGTGGGCCAGGAAATCCACACCAGTGACTGGCTCACCATTGATCAGGCGCTGATCGACGGTTTCGCCGATGCCACCAGGGACCGCCAGTGGATCCACGTGGACCCAGAGCGGGCCGCCACCGAGTCCCCCTATGGGCAGACGATCGCCCACGGCTACCTCACGGTGTCCCTGTACCCTTTTCTGCGCGGCCTGGTCGACGCGGGCAAGCCCCTGGCGCCCGGTGTGCAGCGGGTGATCAACTACGGCATCAACAAGCTGCGCTTCCCGAACGCGGTCGTGGCCGGCAGCCGCGTCCGCGCCCACTGCAAGCTCCTCTCGGCGGAAGAAGCCAAGGGCAGTCTGGAGCTCATCGAGGAGTATTCCGTGGAGATCGAGGGGCAGGAGCGCCCGGCCTGCGTCGCCGAGTGCATCATGCGCCTCTACTTTTGAACGACATCCTGCTGGTTGAGCACCGGGGTGACCGGCTGCAGGTCACCATCAACCGTCCCGAGCGGCGCAACGCCCTCTCCCTCGAACTGCTGGACCGTCTCGGCGAGACCTTCACGCGTTACGCGGCAGACCCCACGCTGAAGTGCGCCGTCCTGACCGCCGCCGGTGACCGCTGCTTTGCTGCCGGTGGCGACCTCCGGGAACTGGCTGCCGTCCGCAGTGAAGCCGACACCCTGGCCATGTCCCGCCGGGCCCGCGCTGCGCTGGCTGCCGTGCGCTGTTTTCCGGTCCCGGTGCTGGCCGCGCTGAACGGCCACGCGCTGGGCGGCGGGGCCGAGCTCGCCCTGGCCTGCGACCTGCGGGTCGCCACCCCCCAGACGGAACTCGGGTTCCTCCAGGCCCAGCTGAACGTCACGACGGCCTGGGGCGGTGGCATCGATCTCCTGGCTTTGCTGGGCCCGGCGCGGGGCCTGGCACTGCTCCTGGAAGCCCGGCGCCTGCCGGCGGCGGAAGCGCTGCACCTTGGTTTGCTGGAACGGGTGTGCGGTCCCGAGGAATCCCTCGCCGCCTGCACGGACGGTTTTCTCGCGCCCCTGCTGCAGCGGCCGGTCCAGGTACTGCGCGCCTACAAGACGCTGGCTCGCGAAGCGCGCCAGGCCCTGCACGAGCGCCTGGCCGCTGTTGAGGAGGGCGGCTTCACCACCACCTGGACCCACCCCGACCACTGGTCCGCAGCGGAACGCGCGCTCGGTCCCAAGCCCGGGTAGGCGCTCCTACGAGCGCAATTCCCGCCGGAGGATCTTGCCCACGTTGGACTTGGGCAGGGAGTCGCGAAACTCCACGTGCCGGGGAATCTTGTAGGGGGCGAGAAAATCCCGGAGGAAAGTGCGGGCCTCCTCCCCAGTCAGACTCTGCCCGGGCTTGAGGACGAGAAACAGCTTCACTGCTTCCCCGGTCCGGTCGTCATGCACGCCAATGCAGGCCGCCTCCAGCACCGCGGGGTGGTGGGTGATCGCACTCTCGATCTCGTTCGGATAAACCTTGAGCCCGGAGACATCGATCATGTCTTTCTTGCGATCCACCACGCGGAAATAGCCCCGCTCGTCCATGACACCGATGTCGCCAGTGCGCAGGAAGCCGTCACTGGTCATCGCGCTGGCCGTAGCCACGGAGTCATTCCAGTAGCCCAGCATCACCTGGGGCCCCTGGACGCAGATCTCGCCGGACTCGCCGGGCGCAACTTCCGTCAGGTCGTCATGGCGGAGGGAAATGACGGTGTTCGGCAGGGGCAAGCCGATGCTGCCGTTGTACTCCTTCAGGGTTATCGGGTTGGACGTGACCACCGGCGAGGTCTCGGACAAGCCGTAACCCTCGTGAATCATGATGCCGGTGATCTCCATCCAGCGCTTCGCGGTGGCGGGCAGGACAGCCATACCGCCGGCAGACGTAAGCTTCAGTGAGGAGAAATCGACGGTGGTGATGTCCGGGTGCTGCACCAGTGCCTGATACAGGGTGTTGACGCCGGTGATGGCGGTGAACTTCCAGCGCCGCAGCTCGGCAATCAGGCCCTTGAGGTCCCGGGGATCCGTGATCAGGATGTTGTGCCCGCCGGTGTCCACGTAGCACAGGCAGTTACACATCAGCGCGTACACGTGGTAGAGCGGCAGCGGGGTGACCATGATCTCCTCGCCGGGAACACAACGGGCCGCAAACCAGGCATTGATCTGGCGGATATTGGCCACGAGATTGGCGTGGGTGAGCATCGCCCCGCGGGAACGGCCGGTGGTGCCGCCGGTGTACTGGAGGCAGGCCAGGTCCGCGCCAGTCGGGGGCGACGGCTGCCGGAAGTTGTCCGGACTGCAGGCCTGCACGGCAGACCAGCCCACCGAGCCATCAACCGGATGAGCCGGGTTGCGCTTGATATAGCGCAGGGCAAAGTTCATCAGCGGGCCGCGGGGAAAACCAAGCAGGTCACCAACCTGAGTCACCAGGACGTGCCGGACCCCGACCCGGGCCTGGATTTCCGCAAACACACCGGCCCGCTGGGCCAGAACAATGAGCACCTTGGCCCCACTGTCTGTCAGCTGGTGTTCGAGTTCCGGGGGTGTATAGAGCGGGTTGATGTTGACCACCACCATCCCGGCCCGCCAGGTACCGAACAGGGCCACGGGGTACTGCAGCAGATTGGGCAGCATGATGGCGACCCGGTCCCCCGGGCCGACTCCGGGCAGGCTCTGCAGCCAGGTGGCGAAGCGCCGGTGGAGGACGTCGAACTCCCGGTAGCTGATAGTGTGGCCAAAATTACTGAAGGCTGGCCGGCTGGCAAAACGCGCCAGAGCCCGGTCGGCAACGTCCACGACCGACTCGGTGGGATCAAGATCAAGGGTGGCGGGCACACCCGGTGGGTACTCGCCTAGCCAGGGCTTTTCCATAGCCCTAGGATGGCATATTACGGGGCCGGGAAACGTGGCGGCCAGTGCCCATTCCTGCTACGGTCTCGCCGCGTTATAGCTGGGGCAACCCGTGACCCGATCCCGCATTCCACACTTCTACAAGATGTCCGTCGCCGAGCGGGTGCGTGCCGTCCGGGACCGGGGCCTGCTGAGCGACACCGACTTCGACCTGCTCTCTGCCGGCCAGGCCACGCTGGATCTGCAGGCCGCGGACAAGATGATCGAGAACGTCATCGGGGTCCTCGGCATCCCCGTGGGGCTTGGCCTCAACTTCCTGATCAATGGCCGGGAGTACGTCGTGCCGATGGCGGTTGAGGAGCCGTCCATCGTGGCGGCCATCAGCGCGACTGCCAAACTCGCCCGGGCGTCCGGCGGCTTTGCCTCAAGCTCAACCGCACCCGTGCTCATCGGCCAGATCCAGGTGCTGGAGCTGCCCGACCTGCCCAGGGCCCGGGCGGCAGTGCTGGAGCATAAACAGGACATTCTCGACCTCGCGAACAGCTTTCACCCCCGCATGGTGGCGCGGGGTGGCGGCGCCGTGGATGTGGAAGTGCACTCCTACCCTCTGCGGTCGATGCCCGGCGAAATGCTGGTGGTCCATCTGCTCGTCGACACGCGGGATGCCATGGGCGCAAATCTCGTCAATGGCATGTGCGAGGGCGTGGCTTCCCTGGTCGAGCAACTCACCGAGGGCAAGGTCTTCCTGCGCATCCTGTCAAACCTGGCAGACCGCGCCCTGGCGCGGGCGGAAGTCACTCTGCCCGTCGCTCACCTGGCTGGCCGGGGTTATGCCGGCGAGCGGGTGCGGGATGGCGTGATCATTGCCGCTGATTTCGCGCACGCCGATCCCTACCGGGCAGCCACCCACAACAAGGGCATCATGAACGGCGTGGATGCCGTGGCGCTGGCGACCGGTAACGACTGGCGGGCCATCGAGGCGGGCGCCCATGCCTACGCCGCCCGCCATGGCCGGTACGGTGCGCTGACCGAATGGTGGAAAGACGACGCCGGCAACCTCCGTGGCAGCATCGAAATGCCCATGAAGGTAGGCATAGTCGGTGGCCCGCTGGAGTCGAACCCCGGCGTCGCCATGAACCTGCGCCTGCTTGGCGTGAAGACTGCCACGGAGCTTGCCGAGGTCATGGCGGCCGTCGGCCTGGCGCAGAACTTTGCCGCGCTCCGGGCGCTCGCCACCGACGGGATCCAGGCCGGCCACATGACGCTGCACGCGCGGAGCGTGGTCAAGGCTGCGGGCGCTCCCGCCGAGCACTTCAATGAAGTGCTGGAGCGCGTGCTCCAGAGTGGCGAGATCAAGGTGTGGAAGGCCCAGCAGATTCTGGCTGATGTGCGGGATGCAGCCCCGGCCGACCAGCACCCCGGCATTCGCCGCCTGCCGGAGGCCGGCGTCGGCGTGGGCTTCGGCAAGATCATCCTGCTCGGCGAACACGCCGTGGTGCACGGCAGGCATGCCATCGGTTTTCCAGTGCCCCTGACTGTCCGGGCGATAGTCGAAGACGGGGACAGGGGCGTGGAGCTGCTGATTCCCCGCTGGGGCGTGGAGTACCAGCTGGCAAAGCCACCGGAACAACGGCGGTCCTTCGAGCAGGCCGCGGGCATCATTCTCGACAAGCTGGGTCTCGCCAGTCGCACGATGCGCATCGAGGTTTTTCCTGACGTGCCGCGCAGCATGGGCCTGGGTGGGTCCGCCGCACTGGCGGTGGCCATCGTCCGCGCTCTCGACCTGCACTTCCGGCTGGGACTGTCGGATGCGGAGGTCAATGCCCTCGCCTACCTGTCCGAAGAAAACGCCCACGGTCAGCCGAGCGGCATCGACAACACGCTGGCCACCTACGGCAAACCCCTGGTCTACCGCCGGGGCACTCCGCCCCTGGTGGAGCTGCTGAATGTTCCGGTGCCGCTGTCGATCGTGGTGGGCATGACGAAGAACGAAGGGCTCACGGCCCGGACCGTCGCCAACGTCGCAGAGGCCCGCCAGCGCAATCCGCGCCTCTACGAAAAAATCTTTGATGACATCGATGGCCTGGTACTGCAAGCCGTGTCTGCCATCCAGGACAACGACGTGACGACGCTCGGCGACCTCATGAATATCAATCAGGGTCTGCTCAATGCGCTGCAGGTCTCGACGCCGGAGCTCGAGCGCCTGATCAACGTGGCCCGGGATGCAGGGGCCGCGGGCGCCAAGCTCACGGGCGGCGGTGGTGGCGGCGCAATGCTTGCCTTGTGTAGTAGCGCGGCAATTACCGCCGACGTCCAGCAGGCCATTGAACGGCAGGGCTTCCGGACGCTGGCCATTGCGGCGGGGAAGCTGCCATGAATCACCCGCTGCCAGCAGGCGGAGACGGCTCCCGGAATTCCGCCGCCTCCGGTGAAGACCTGCTGATCCTGGTCGACGAAGCAGACCGGGAGATCGGCACTGTGCCGAAAACCGCCGGCCATCTTGGTGCGGGCGTCCTCCACCGGGCCTTTTCGGTGTTTCTCTTCGATGACGCAGGCGCAGTTCTCATCCAGAAAAGGGCGGCGGGCAAGATGTTGTGGCCGGGCTACTGGTCCAATGCCTGCTGCAGTCACCCGCGACCGGGCGAGAACGTAGATGTCGCGGCCCGTCGCCGGGTGCGGGAGGAACTCCGGGTGGAGTGCCGACTCAGGTTTCTCTACAAATTCACTTACCAGGCCCGTTTCGGTGACGTGGGTGCGGAACACGAGCTGTGCTACGTCTACGCCGGGTACCCTGCTGGCAGCGTCAAGGCCGACCCGGCCGAGATCGCGGATCACCGCTGGCTGCAGCCCAATGACCTGACGACGGCCATCGCGTCCAACCCGGACCACTTCAGTCCCTGGATGAAACTGGAATGGGAACGCATCACCACCGATTACCTGGACGGTATCCATCGTGAAGCGAAGGGCTAAACATGTCTAACGTCGTCATTACTGGCAGCACCCGGGGCATCGGCCGTGGTCTGGCCGTCGAGTTTCTCAAGCGGGGTCACAACGTGGTGGTCTCCAGCCGGCGCCAGGCGGACGTGGACAAGGCCGTCGCGGAACTCGCCACGGTGAGCGCCGCCCGAGTCACGGGCAAAACCTGCGATGTCACCGTCAAGGACGATGTACAGGCCCTCTGGGACCATGCCGTCGCCACCTTCGGGCACGTGGACTTCTGGATCAACAACGCGGGGCGGGCCACGTCCCGACACGCGGTCCACGACCTGCCTGAGGATCTCGTCCATACCCTGGTGGATGGCAACCTGAAAGGCAGCATCTTTGGCTCCCAGGTCGCCGTAGCCGGGTTCCGGAAACAGGGCTTCGGCGCGCTCTACAACATGCTGGGCGGCAGTTCGGACGGCAAGCGCCTGACCCCCAACATGGGGGTCTACAGCTCCACGAAGGCCGCGGACCTGGTGCTGACCAAGTATCTGGTGGCCGAGAACCAGAATCCGCAGATCACGATCGGCACCATCAGCCCGGGCATGCTGATTACCGAGAACTGGTTCGACGAGCAGAAGCAGATGAGTCCGGAGGACTGGCAGAAAATCCGCCCGCTGCTAAACATCCTGTGCGACTACGTCGAGACCTCGACGCCCTGGCTCGTCGACCAGATGCTGACCAACCGGAAAAGTGGCAAGCGCATCGCCTGGATGACCACGGGCAAGATTCTCGGGCGCTTCGTTGGCGCCAAGCTGTTCGGACAGAAGCGCGATCTGTTCGCCCGGTTCGGTCTCTGACGATCTCCGCCGAATCCCTGGTCGTCGTCCGTGGCGCCCTGCGCCGCTTCGGTGAGCGCACCGCGCTGGCGGGCGCGGATCTTACTGCCCGCAAGGGCGAGATCCTGGTCCTCCTCGGGCCCAACGGCGCCGGCAAGACCACGCTCCTGCGTGCGCTGGCTGGTCGCACGCGGCTCGACGCCGGCACTATCCGCATTGGCGGCGGGGCCCCGGACGAGCGGGCGGTGCGCCGGCGGGTGGGCTTCGTGCCCCAGGCCATTGCGCTCTGGGGCCACCTGCCGGTGCGGACGAATCTGGAGATCCTCGGCCGGCTGGCGGGGCTGGACAGAGACAGGATTGCCGCCGCGGTTACCGACGCACTGGCCTGGTCGGGGCTTGCCGACCGGGCGGCGGAGCCCGTGGCGACGCTTTCCGGCGGCATGCAACGGCGCATCAACATCGCGGCGGGCACCCTGCACGGGCCCGACCTGCTGCTGCTGGACGAGCCGGCCGTCGGGCTGGATCCGGTATCGCGCCAGGCCATCCATCGCGTCCTCGAGGGCCTTCGGGACCGGGGCATGGGCCTCATCCTCACCACCCACGATCTCGTCGAAGCCGAGGCCCTGGCAGACCGGGTGGCAGTGCTCGCGGGCGGGGTCGTGCGGGCCGCAGATACAATCCCGATTCTCGTGGGCCGACTCTTCGGCGCCGATCAGGAAGTGCTGCTGATGCTGGCGGCGGACCCGGCGCCCGCGCTGCGGGACTTCCTGCACACCACCCTCTTCTCCCCCACCAACGCGGACCGGGTCTGGGTTGGGAGGTTGCGGGGGGGACTTGAGCAGCTGCCCGGGCTGCGCAGTCAGCTGATCGCCGCCGGCGCAGATATCGACGAACTCCGGGTCCGGCAGCCTGGCCTGCACGGCGTGTTCGTGGAACTGACCGGCCAGGTGCCGAACGAATGAGCCCCCACCGATGACACCAGCCCGATGACACTGGCCATCCTCCGCGCCGCTTTCCTGCTGCTGCTCCGGGACCGGGGCGCGCTGCTCATGGCACTGGTGGTGCCGGTAGTGTTCTTCATGATCTTTGCGGAGATCTTTGCCACCGCCGCCGGCGATCAGCTCCAGCTGCGCATCGCCATCGTGGATGAAGTAAAGAGTGACGAGTCGACCCGACTGCTGGCCGCCCTGACCGCCGAGCCGGCGATCCGCCCCGTACCGGGCGAACTGACCCGGGAGTCGGCCCGGGATCTCGTCCGCCGGGGCACAGCGGATGTGGGCCTGATCATTCGCGCGGACGGTGAAGCCCTGGCCACCGCTGCGGGCCTGGCAGCGCCCCCGCTGCTGCTGCTGGTGGACCCGTCCCGCAGCGTGACCGCCACGGTGCTCACGGGACAGCTCCAGAGGGCCTACTTCACGGCCCTGCCGGACCTGGCGGTGGGCCGGGTGGCGGAACTCATCGGCACGGAATTCACCACCTTCACGCCGGAGCAGCAGGCGGAGATCGCCGTCGGCCTTAAGGACCTGCGCAACCGGGCGGGGACGGAGCAGCCAGCGGGCTGGACGTTTGACGAACTGGTGGAGCGGGACAACGTGGCCGGGCAGAACGCAGCACTGAACAACGTGGCCTATTACGCGGGCGCCGTGGCGTTCATGTTCCTGCTGTTCGCCGCCGCCCAGAGCGCGCTGGGCATACTGGACGATCAGGAGGCGGGCATCCTCGACCGGATCGCAGCGGGACCCGGGGGCATCGACGTGGTGATCAATGGCCGCTTCCTGTTCATCGTCCTGCAGGGGCTCGTCCAGACCTGCCTGATCTTCGGGGTGGCGTGGCTGGCCTACGGCGTGGACCTGCCGGGGAATCTCGGCCCCTGGGCCATGATCAGCCTCAGCTCAGCCGTGCTCGCTGCGGGTCTCGGCCTGCTGCTGGTGACGGCCTGCGAGACCCGGGCACAGGCCCAGGTGCTGCCCACCGTGGTCATCCTGATCATGTCAGCCATCGGCGGGAGCATGGTGCCCCGCTTCTTCATGCCCCACTGGCTGCAGCAGCTGGGCTGGGCCACGCCGAACACCTGGGCCCTCGAGGCCTATAGCGGCGTGTTCTGGCGGAGTGAACCGGCACTGGAGCTGGTGCCGATCTGTTTCAGCCTGTTCGGCATCGGGATTGCGGCACTGGGTCTTAGTCACTGGTTCGGGCGGCGGTTGGTGCGGGACTGACGGCGGGCCTACGGATCTTTGGGGTCTCTGGTCGCCTCCTCAAGCAGAGTCACAATCATTGCCGCGGCGCTACTTCCCCGCTCTCCCTGCCACGCCCGGGCAATATCCAACGCAGAGCGACCATCTGGCACAGCGGGCAATCGCGCATCGACGCCTGCCTTCAGGAGAAGTTCAACCGAGCCCGCACTTTCAGCGAGGACTGCCTCAATGAGGGTATTGCGCCCTTGCGGTGGACGGCTGTGAGGATCGGCTCCGAAATCCAGTGCCAGCTTAACGATCGGGGGTTGATCACATGCGACAGCAACACGCAGCACCGTAGATGCGCCGGGGATTTCCTGATTCACGTCCCATCCATTGTCCAGTATCAGCTGGACTGAACCGACCTGACCGGCATCGATTGCTAGCAATAGTGCGTCGGGCACAGCGGCGCGATTCGACTTTGAATCGAGTTCAGCCCTTAGGCTCTCCAGGGAGCCGTCGATCGCGGCAAGGACGAGTCCTTCTGATCCCTGGGGATAGGCTCCACGTGCCTCGCCGCTTACGAGCAAGTTCCTTTGATATTGAGCATACGCAGCGCATTCTTCCTGCACGCCAAGTAGCCGCGGTCCCGTCGCTAGACCGTTCGTGGCAAGGAGAAACGTCGAAAGGCCGACGAGCGACCGAGCTGGGTAAAGATTCGCGTGTCGGCGCGATAACGACCTCCTCACGTGACAGACACATCCAGCCGACCATCACTGCGGGCAAACAGCCGGGTGCCATCCGACAACTCAAAAACGACCTCGCGACCGTCGGCCTTCAAAACCCGGACGATCGACAAACCCTCAACCAGCAGACCCAGGCGCCTGGCCAGGTCATCGGGGTGGCCGGGACCCTCGCGGGACTGACCTGAAGTGGCCATCAGAACTTCTCCTTGAGGCGGCCATCGGCCCAGACGGCTCGGTGGCGCTCGCCCTGCTCGAAATCTCTGGGGGTTTTATACACCTCCCAATGATCGCCGTGGAGCAGGTCCTTCTGCCAGACCTCACCGGTGATGCGATCCCGGCGCGCACGCCGGCCACGGACAGGCTCAAAGCGCGCTGGGCTAGTATCTGGCGTCTCTTCGATGACTGGCACCCGACCCTCCAACAATCAGCCGGGTCATGGGACGGAACGGTAGTGCCCAGGGCAGGACGGAGCCAGCCGTAAATCCGGGGAAGTCAGGAAGAAATGACAGGATCCGGGCCCCTTGCCAAAGTGAATCAAGTGGTTAATGCTCAGCCGCACTGCAATTCACTCTCTGAAGGGGGCTTCTCATGGAGTTTTCAGCGACTGCGGTATCACCGGATACCGGCTCACGGTTTACGCGTGCCTGGCTGCTCGGCCTGACGGTTATCGGCGCCGCGGCTCCAACCACCCTGCTCGCGCAGGCCGCCAACGCCCTCCCGGAAATCGTCGTTACCGCCCAGCGGCGGGAAGCGAACCTCCAGAGCGTGCCGGTCGCGGTCAGCGCCTTCGACGCGACCCAGCTGAAGGACCGGCAGATCATCGCGTCCCAGGACCTGCAGTTCGTCGTCCCCAGCCTCAAGATGACGAACAACATCACCTCCCCGACCAACCTGTCGCCGTCCCTGCGGGGCTCGTTGCAGCAGGACGCCTCCCTGATCGTCGCCGAGTCGCCCTTCGGCATCTACGTGGACGACGTCTACATCGGCCGGCTGAACGGCAACAATCTGGCCCTGAACGACATCGAGCGGGTCGAAGTGCTGCGCGGACCGCAAGGCACCCTGTACGGCCGCAATACCCTCCAGGGCGCCCTGAAGTTCATCTCCCGGACGCCGGGGGAAGACCCCTGGTTCGGCGCTTCTTTCGGAGCCGGCAACTTCGAGCAGTCCATGGTCAGTGCCACCGCGGGTGGGTCACTGGGCGGCGACTTCGCCGGATCCCTCTCCGGCATGTACAACAGCAAGGACGGCGAGTACTACAACGTCGTGACCCAGCAGGACACCGACAACCAGCAGAACTGGGGATTCCGAAGCAAACTGCGTTACATGGGCATCGACAAGGCGGACATACTTCTGTCGGCCTCCTATATCGACAGCAAGAACGACTCGCTGCCACTGATTCCGGCGACGACTCCCGGCGTACCCGATAACCAGCAGTTCACCTCGGACGATCTGGTGCCAACCTTCGGGTTCTACAACATTGCGACGCCGATCAACGCCACGCCGGCACCGTCGCCGATTACCGCCAACCCCAGCGGCGAAACAGAGCAGACCATCCTCTCTCTGAACGCGTCCTACGAACTGGGAGATGCCACCCTGCGGTCCATCACAGCCTACGTGCATACCCAGGACTTCTTCAGCACGGACTTCAGCGGCGTGGGCGCGATTGTTGGAGCCAGCAACATCGATACTGACCAATGGACGCAGGAACTGCAGATACAGGGCTCCGCGTTCAATGACCGGTTGTCTTATCTGGGCGGCCTTTACTACCTCCACGAGAATGGCGATCAGGACTTCGGCTGGTTTTTCTTCCTGCCCGTCTCTACCAGCCAGATTGATGCGACTACCGACTCCTACGCCGTCTTCGGCCAGATTGACTACAAGATCACCACGGCCCTGAACGCCACGCTGGGTCTCCGCTGGGTCCGGGATGAAAAGACCTTTGATATCGCCCAGCAGCTGACGGCAGAAGTGCAGGCTCCCGGTTCGCCTTTCCTGCCCTTCCTGAACCCGGCCCTGACCAGTGTGTCCCTCGACAACACCTACAACGAAACCACGCCCAGAATTGGTCTGGACTACACCTTCAGCCCCTTTGGCAGCGTCAATAGCCTGATGGCCTATGTATCCGCCGCCAAGGGCTTCAAATCCGGTGGCTACAACGGCATTAACATCTTCAATCTCGGCGACGCGCTGACGGCCTATGCCCCCGAGAAGAACTGGACCTATGAGGGCGGTCTGAAGACCGAAGCATTTAACAACCGGGTGCGCTTCAACGCCGCCTATTTCTGGGCCCAGATTTCCGATCTGACAGCCAATGCCACAGCGCCCGGCTTCGCCTTCCCGGTGCAAAACGTCGGTGATGCAGACGTCCACGGCTTCGAGCTTGAGCTCACCATGGTGCCGGTGGATAACCTTACCTTCTTTGCAACGGCCACGTTCGCCCACGGGTCCTACGGCAGCCTCGAACCCCTCAGCGCTCCGGCTCTTGCAGAGTCACGCTGGGGCGTCAACGCACGCGTGCCCCAGGTGCCCACCTGGGCCTACACCGTCGGGTTTGACTACGGCGTGGCGGTGCCGCTACCCACCGGCAGCGGGATGTTTCACATCGGCCTGGACTGGTTTAACACGGATGACTACGTGACGAGTGCCACGAACGACTTCGTCGCCAGCTCTTACGACCGGGTCAACGGCTTCATCAGCCTGGACGTCAACGAGAACTGGAACGTGCGACTGGCGGCGAGGAATCTCGGGAACTCTGAAGACATCACTTCCGGCAGCCGCGGCGCGCCGACGGGGCCGGTTCAGGGTCTGGGTGGCTTCATCGCCCTGCCGCCAAGGGAAATCATGCTCTCCCTCAACTACACGATGTAGGAGCGGGGTAGGAGCGGCTTAAGCCGCGACCCGTCACCAACCAAAGCCCGCCGGCCTTACCGCCGGCGGGCTTTTTTTCAGCCTGCGGTGGGCGCGGCGGGCGGCGTGGCGGCCACCGGCGCCTGCACGGCCGCCAGATGCTTCCGCAGAATGTCGGCCCAGCGCCGCAGGATCTGGTCCGCCGCGGCCTTATTGGTCACGCTGTTGGCCACCCCGGCGAGCCCACTGTTGTCGGCCTCCGGATCGATGACCCGGGCCAGCAGGGTATTGGTCGCGGAATCGTAGAGCTCCAGGTAGAGGGTCATCTGCCCGGCCGAGGCCACCACGGTGGCACTCATGTCGGGGGTCATCAGATCAGGCGCCGTGACCACCAGGTTGATAAGGGCGGGCCGGACTACGAGAACGTCGGTTGCCGCAAAGTCCACCACGGGGTAGCCACCCTTGGCCTGCAGCTCCTGGGTAAACACCTGCTTGAACTCCGCCGCGAGCGCCGTCGTGATCTTCGTCATGTCCTGGGTGGTGATCTGGCGCGCCAGGCCGGGTTGATCCGCGTTGTAGTCCCGCTGGAAGTTGTCAGCGAACTGGACGAAGCAGTCGAGAATTGCGACGCGCTTGTAGGGCGCCAGCGTGAAGCCGGGCTTCAGGTACACCGCGCGGAGCGTGGTGTCTTTTTGCAGTACCAGCCCCTCGGGGCTTACGGGCGGGAATGGGTCTGCGGCCTTCGCGGCCGGAGAGTGGGCGAGGACCAGACTGGCGACGACGATGGCGGTCCAGGCGAACGGGCGGGCGGCGGGTTTGACGCTTTTCATGGGTACCTCCTTGGGTGGCGCCCTACGCTACCTGCGGGACTGGGGCTCGGCAAGCGCTGGCTAGTCCCGTGAGGGGTTCTCAGGCGTGCCGGATTGGAGCTGCCCGCTCGGAGGCAGAACACTCTCTGATGCGGGGCCTCGTCGAGCCGTGACTCGCCAGCCCTGGATCAGCTCCTGCACGCAGCGGGCAATGACGAGCGGAAACAGGCTGATGTACAAAGTGCAGGTTAGGGCTGCACCGGCAATCAATAGCTCTTTCGGGGTCATTGCTTTCCTTTAGGGAGCATCGCCAGCTGCCTTCTGGGATAACTCCAGCCGCTGACCATCTACACAGCCAATTCTAAAGGCTCGGAATGTACTGATACCGCAATACCGCAACCGCCAGGATCATGCCGATACTGAGGATCAGCGTATCTCTGCCGTCATTGGTCACTAAGTATCGAGCCATTGCGCATGCCACAACCGTGAATGCGGTTGTGGCTACGTTAACGGGCCCGGATCCGAACTGGACAATGTTTGGAGATACCAACATTAGAAAACGAAACAAGGCCGCAGTCTCGATCACTAGCAGCAGCAGAATTGTTGGCCAACGCAAAATAGGAAAACGAACTGCAGTAACCGAAATCGGTACGACAGACAGCAGCAACACCTGCCAAAAGTTGGCTGCCCCCTCGCTCCACGTGAAGTTACCAAGTAGCACATTGGTCCCACGAGTATGTAGCACCAGTACTGCACCCAGCAGGACAAGCACGGCGACGTAGCGCCACCCACCCGGCAATCTGCCCTCGAATGTCATTACTTTGCCCCGGCTTCGTCTGGAGACTGAAAGTTCTGCTTTAGCGCCTCAAGAAGATCTCTATGGACAATGTTGCCCCAAAGACTACGTCCGCCGTCCAGTCCGCTTCTCGTCGCTTGCCAAACGCGTCATAGCTGAAAGGCACGGTGCCGCAGGACGTCCACCGTGAGAGTACGCCACATCCGGATCATATAGGGCCTTTCTCCGGTGGCCCCCTGCACTCCCAGGCAACACCCTGCGCGGGTGAGACCTTGTCCATACAGCCTATACGCGTTCTGCGTATACTTGCCGTGAAACTGGTCTTCGTCGAAGCGCCCGCCTTCACCCGGCACCGTGAGTCGTACCTGGATGACCAGGACTTCATGCAGTTGCAGGCGCTACTTCTGCACAACCCGGCGAGAGGCGACGTCATTGCCGTAACCGGAAGCCTGAGGAAGCTTCGCTGGACTGATTCCCGACGCGGCAAAGGCAGGCGCGGTGGTCTGCGTATCGTGTACCTCCACCTTCAGAGCGATAGTGAAATATGGTTCTTCACGCTGTACGACAAAAACGAAGTGGCCGACCTGACGCCCCGCGAGAAGGCGCTGCTCAGGAAGGTCGTCGACGAGGAACTCGCACAGAGGGAACGAAGGTTGTGACCAACCAGCGCCGTCTCGTTGATGAACTGCTCGAGGGCGTGGCTGCCATGCGGGCCAGCCGTTCCGGGAAGATCACCCTGCGGACGCACGTGGTCGAGGAACTGCCGCCGCTGTCTGTCAGTCGCCGGCAAATTCAGGCCACGCGACGCAAGCTGGGCCTGTCACGAGCGGTGTTTGCACGCCGATTACGGGTATCGACACGAACGCTGGAGAACTGGGAACAGGGCCGCTCGGAGCCGAATGCCCAGGCCGCCGCCCTGATTCTTATGGTGGAAGTGTTTCCGGATACCCTCGATCGACTGGCCGTCCTGGGGACATTGCACCCCTGAACTCCGGCATCGTCCAGAGATCTTCTGCCCGTGGTGCAGCGTCTCGCCACCGGTCCCAGGTCACCGACTGCAACGCCCGCAGGACCCCGACGGACAGGTAAAGCATCTTCCGCGGCGTGCCCACCACGGCACGGGTATCCCAGGCCTGGGCACCGCGGGCGAGGACGAGGCTGCCGATATCCCGGTAGACCCCCAGCGCCGTGGCCACCGCCCACGCGGAGCGAAAACCGAGGGACTGCAGGCCCGTTGCGGCTGACTGATAGTAGCGGTCCGATTCAGCCAGCAGGCGCCGGACCACCCCGGCCACCGCCAGCCGCTGCTCGGGCCGCGCCAGCGTACCCTCGGGAATCCCCGCCTCGGCCAGCCACTCCGCGGGCAGGTAGCGGCGGCCGTTGCGCGCGTCGTCCACCACGTCCCGGGCAATGTTGGTGAGCTGGAACGCAATGCCCAGGTCTGCGGCGCGCTGCAGGTCCCGGGTGTCCCGCACGCCCATGACCAGCGCCATCATCACGCCCACCACACCGGCGACGCGGTAGCAGTAGAGCAGGGTCTCGTCGATCGTGCGGTAGCTGAAGCCGGTCACGTCCATCTCGAACCCGGCGAGGAGTTCCAGCGCGTGCCGTTCGGGAATCCCGTGGTCCCGCGCCACCCGCTGCAAGGCCTGGAACACCGGATCGGTGACCGTCTCGCCCCGGAGAGCGCGGCGGGTTTCGTTCCGGAGCTTGACGAGACTGGCCGCGGGGTTGTGGGCGGGGTCGTGCTGCGGCCGGGCGACCGGCGAGCTGCCGAGCTCCTGGCCGTCGATCTCGTCGTCGCAATGGCGGCACCAGGCGTAGAGCATCCAGGCGTGGTCGCGGGTCGCGGGAGCAAACAGGCGGGACGCCAGCGCAAAGCTGCGGGAGCCCTTGCGGATCATGTCCCGACTGTTGCTGACGACAGCGTCCATCTCAGCCTGCTCCCAGGTCCGCAAGCATCAGGCCCGCCGTGGCCTTGGCGGAACCAATGACGCCCGGTATACCCGCACCCGGGTGGGTGCCAGCCCCCACGAAGTACAGATTGTGAATGCGGTCGTCCCGATTGTGAACCCGAAAGAACGCACTCTGGGTCAGCAGCGGTTCCAGGGAGAAGGCGGAACCCAGGTGGGCGTTGAGTTCGGTCGCAAAATCCGCCGGGGTAAAGATGCGGGAGGTGACCAGATTGGCGCGCAGCCCGGGCAGGGTGTGCTTTTCCAGGGCATCCAGGATCTTGTCCCGGTACTTCGGCCCCACCACGCTCCAGTCGACGGCTGCTTTTTTCAGGTTTGGCACCGGCGCCAGCACATAGAAACCGGCCTGCCCCGGGGGCGCCAGTGAGGTATCCGTCCGGGACGGGTTGTGCAGGTACAGGGAGAAGTCGTCCGGGAGGATGCCCCGGTCGAAAATGTCCGTGAGCAGCTCCCGGTAACGCGGCCCGAACAGCACCGTGTGGTGAGCGATCTCCGGGTACTGGCGCTTCAGGCCAAAGTACACGACGAACAGGGAATTGCTGAAGCGCTTGCCGGTCAGGCGTCGGGCCATCACCTGCCCCCGGTCGGTGCCGGCCAGCAGGGAGGAATAGGTGTGCACCACGTCCGCGTTGCTCGCCACCGCGTCCACCACCACGCTCCGGCCGTCCGCCGTGGCCACCTCCGCGGCACGACCGTTGCGCAACCGGATTTCCTCCACAGGACAACCCAGACGCACCTCGCCCCCCAGATCCTGGAACAGACGCACGAGGGCTCGCACCAGCGCGCCCGTGCCGCCCCGGGGAAACCGCACGCCCCACTCGCGCTCCAGCGCATGGATCAGGGCGTAGATGGAAGACACCTGGAACGGATTACCGCCGATCAGGAGGGACTGGAAGCTGAAGGCCTGGCGCAGATGGGGGTCCTGCATATAGTCAGAGACCACGCTATAGACGGAGCGATCACTGCGCAGCCGGATCAGCTGGGGCGCGACGCGCACCATGCTCCAGAAGCTCTGGAACGGCACGGTCCCAAGCTTCAGGTAGCCCTCGCGAAACACGGCCTCGGAGAACTTGAGGAACCTGCGATAACCATCCGCATCGGCGGGATTGATGCGGGCGATGGCGGTGGCCACTGCGTCCGCGTCTGCGTTGTACTCCAGCGTCACCCCGTCCGGCCAGACCAGGCGATAGAACGGCTCGACTTTCAGCAGTTCGATGTAGTCGCCCATCGCCCGGCCACTCAGCTCGAACAGTTCCTCAATGGCGTTCGGCGCGGTAATCACCGTCGGCCCCGCATCGAAGGTAAAGCCATCCTGCTCGTACACGTAGGCCCGCCCGCCAGGCCGCTCCCGCTTTTCCAGCAACACGGTCTGAATACCGGCCGACTGCAGCCGGATGGCCAGCGCGAGGCCGCCGAATCCAGCCCCAATTACCGCGGCGGACTTGCTCATGATGTCTTGGTACTTGTGTGCATCAGCGACCCGGTGCTTTCAGTGTGGCGGGCATACCCGGCGAGCGGCTGCTCGACGGCAGGACGTAGCGCAGCGCCCGGTAGACGGGCACTGGTGGTGTACCGGTCAGCACGCGACTGATGTCCATCGGAGTCAGCGCGCCGGCATAGAAGTGGTTGATCACAGACTCGGGCAGCCGGTAAAAGTGCTGGAGGACCCGGTAGCGCTCGGCAGGCGCCGCGGCCAGGAACAGCATGCGGTTCAGCAGGCGGAAGACCCGCTGCTCCCGCCACCGACGCGCCACCCGACGCCTGATCCAGGGGGCGACTGCCCTGCTGTGCAGGTCGGGCAGGCGCGGCAGGGCGTCCGCCAGTCCGGCGGCCTCGGGCACCGAGTACCCAGTGGTGTGGTGGAACAGGCCGGCATGCAGGCCGGACCGGGGCACGTCATCGGCAACCGGCCAGAACTCCTCCAGATTGCAATCGAGCACGATGGGCAACACCCCAGTCTCTTCTGCCAGCACAGTCTGCACCTGCCAGCGCTGGTCGACAGCGTAGCGACTGATGTGTGCCCGGAGGACCGCTGGTTCCAGCGCGCCGGTATCGCTGTAGTAGGTGTCCTCGATCAGCAGCTCGGTGGCCGTGAAGGGCAGCACGTAGACGAAGCGGTAACCCTGCTCCTGGGACACCGTCGCGTCCATCAGCAGCGGGCCCGTCAGTCCGTGGGGTCCGGTCAGCCGCACGCGCTGGCCCAGAAACTTTTGGTAGCGCAGCGTGACCCCGGCGGGCACTCCGGAGCCGAGACCACGGCCGTCCACCACGAGGTCTGCCTGCAACTGCTCGCCCCCACGGAGCGTGACCCGGTCTGGCGCCACCGCCACGACGGGCGCGTCAAGCCGCACCTGGTCGCCCAGGGTCCGCATTACCACCTCGTGGAGGTGCTCGGAGGTCAGCGAGTGATAGCTGCCCGTCAGGCGCCGGCTGCGCCCAGGGAACCGGACGTCATGATGGGGCCAGGAGTAGCTGGCGAGGGGCAGCAGCCAGGCGCCAGTTTCCGGCGCCACGTCGGTGCCGTGAAAGGACCAGGTGTGCTGTCCGCCCAGGCAGCTCGAGCTTTCCACAAGGGTCAGGGACACGTCCGGCCGCAGAGCACGGAGGCGCAGACCCAGCAGGCAGTTCGCCAGACCCCCGCCCACCAGCACCACCGACCCGGTCATGGCGGGGATGCCACGGGACGCAGCGCCGTCACTTCTGCAGCCAGCTCCGCAGCAACTGCGGCCGTCCACCGGCCGCGGAACCGGGCGACCAGCTGGCCCCGCGCATCGAACAGCAGCAGGTTGGGCAAGGCCGTGTCGAGGGCGAAGGCCGTCGCCCACTGGCGCTCCGGATCCATGAGCACCGACACCTCCGCGGGCACCCGCTTGCGGAGCGTCGCCGCGGTCCGCTCGAGGTCCAGCGGCACGTCGCTGGGCAGGTCCACCACGTTCAGGAAGCGCAGGCCCGGCACCCGCTTCGTCAGGTCCCGCTCCCACTTCTCGATCATGGGCAGGGCCTTGATGCCCACCACCATCGCGACCACGGGTGCGCCGGCCCGCCGCGCCAGCGAATCCACCGTACCGTACTGGTCACTGAACTCGGCGCCCGCCAGGAGGCCGGGATCCTCGACCTCGGCAAGCCCCGGGGTGAGGAGTCCCAGGAGTGCCAGCAGCGCAGCGGCGCTACCGGCGACGGCAACGCTGCGCTTCAGCAGGAACGGGGTCCCGTAGGTCTGCATGCCGGGTGCTCTGCCGCAGGTGCGCCGGACAGCGGCGCGGGGGGCCATTGTAACGGCGGTCGGGCGCTAGAGGCTGATCAGCCCCTGCTCGACCAGCTGCTCCGGGGAGCGAAACTCCACCGAGCCGGGGTAGTCGCAGGGGGGCTGCTAGAACTCGAAGCGCCAGCCGACCAGCACTTCCGAGTCTGCCGGGTTCAGGGAGAACTCAAGGGCGGGGGCCCGGTTATCCGCGGCAAACAATTCCCCGGCAAATACGTTGAAGGCATACAGCGTTGGGGGCTCGCCAGGATCAGCGGGTATACCGCCATCAGCGACCAGGACCGGCGGCGCGCTCCAGGGGGTCTGGAGCGGGAACGACTCAGGTCCGATGACCAGCGAATCCCCGGTGGCGACCGCGGGCAGTTGCCCAACCACAGCGATCACGATCGCGGTATGCAGCCACCCGAACTGCCCGTGCAAAGGACGCATCAGCGGAACCTCGGACCGGAAAGAACGCTGCCGGTGCAGCCTCAAGACCCGAGCCAAATACTAGTAAGCATCGCGACTGCAATTCCGGCACCGGGTCACCCTTCGAGGGGGCCCCGGGCACCAAAAAAACAGATTCGGTCAAGTGCGCGGCACGACAAGTCAAATGGACCAGCGGCAGGCAGCGTGAGGCCTTCCTCAGAAAATGGTCTTCGAGCCTATGTTTGATGGGTCACTCTCGACGCCCGCGGCATCGAGAGCGCTAATGCTGAAGTACCACTGTCCTGCCGTCAGGCCCTCTACCAGGTAACTGGTCAGGGCGGAGCTGTTCAGCGCTACTGTCAGGGTCAGTGCCGCTGGATTCTGCCCATAGCGTATGCGGTACCCCGCGAGGTTTGTGAGGGCGGATCCATCCTCCCGCGTCGTTGGTGGCAGCCAGGACAACAGTGCCGACCCGGACGCGTTCTGCGCAACGGCGAGCGAGAATGCGGGCAGTGAGGCATAGGCAGTGCCGTCGCTGACAGTAATCACGATACCCTCGGTCAGGCCCACGTCGCCGACGCCCGGGGTACCGTTCAGTCTTCCTGTAGCGGGGTTAAAGGTTGCCCAGGCGGGAGCGCCCATGACACTGAATGTCAGGGTCTGTCCATCCGGATCGGACGCCGTTGGCGTGAACGCATACGCCGTGCCAGCGACTACGGTCGTGCCCGAGGAACCTGAGATAACGGGTGGACGATTCGCCGCTGGCGTCGCAGCCGTGGCCAGCGGTGAGTAGGCGCTCAGGTTATTGGCCGCATCCCGTGCCTGGACCCGGTAGCGGTAGGTCGTGCCGGCGGCCAGCCCCGTGTTGCTGAAGGTCGTAGCCGTGGCCGTGGCGATCTGCGCAAAGCTTGTGCAGCTCGCTCCCTGGCACCGTTCAAGCGCATACCCGGTGACGCCCACACTGTCGCTGGCGGCTCCCCAGCTCAGGTTGATCTGGGTACTCGAGGTCGCGGTGGCGCCCAGGCTCCCGGGGGCCGTCGGCGCCGTGGTGTCCGCGGGCGGCGTGTACGTCACGGAAACGCTGTCCTGGCGAGATCCTCCCAGGAAATCGTAGGCTGTAACCACGATGTTGTTGACGCCAGAAGCCAACTGGATGTTGGGTGCAGACCAGCTTCTGGTTCCCGTTGCCACGCCGCTGCCGCCACGATCACTGCGCCAGGTCACCCGGACTACACTGACCCTGGCGCCGGCTGTACCGGCGAGTGATACCTCGCCGACCGTTGTGGCATAGGTGGGACCGGTCACTGGCGCGCTGATGACAACGCTGTTTGTCCTGCTAAACCAGGACGGAGCAGCGTCGGCCTCCCCGCCGCTGGAGAGGAGAAGAATGGTAATAAAGAAGCTAACGGGTACTCGCAGCCATGCCGCAATACCCACTGGCAACCCCGCTGTCATAGGAATCCCCTTAGACCGGTAGCTTTGCGCCCCCACCTTTAGATGGGTTTGCCCTGTGCAGTGGACCGAGATCCTCGTCAGACGGAGACAGCCTGTCAATTCAGCTTGCTCAATCTGCGTACCGAGTTCCGGATATTGTTCAGACGCCAGCAATGACGAGAGTCGTTATGAAAAATGGCGTGCAGAGTCAGCAGGGAGTCACCACCACTGATTGCGCAACGCCAGTTGCTTCAGACCGGCTTTGATCATCACGTCGAACGCTGCTTCCGGAACCCAACTTCCGGAAGCAGGCGCGATGATAGGGACAAGAAATTACTATCAGCTGAACGAGAGCTGGCTGGAGCTCGCGTCAGGTGACACGCAAGTGAGGTGAAGACGGTGCTTTCTGCTGCAGAGAAACCGGCGCCGTGCGGCAGTTCACGTTTCTGAGAACAAGATTCGGAAACAATCGGTAGCAGAACTTTGCGTGTGTCTCCCGGGCATTGGGGGAGAAAACCAGAATCGGACTAACGATTGTCGAGCGCGTCGCGCAGAGCATCGATGAGATCGGCAGCGTCCTCCAGACCCACAGATAACCGCACGAGGCCGTCCGTCAGACCGATCCGCTGGCGTTCAGCGGGTTCGACGGCCGCGTGGGTCATGGTCACCGGGTGAGTAATCAGGGATTCCACGGAGCCCAGGTTCTCGGCGAGAGTCCAGAGCCGAATGCGGTCCATCAGCGCCTTGCCGGCTGCCACCCCGCCCAGGACCTCAAAGGAGAGCATGGCGCCATAGCCCGAGGCCTGGCGTGTGGCCAGGTCGTGCTGGGGAAAGGACGGGAGTCCCGGATAGTTCACGGCCGTGACCTGGGGATGCGTCTGCAGAAACCGGGCAATAGCCAGAGCATTGGCAGATTGGCGGTCCATGCGCACCGACAGTGTCTTGCACCCCTGCAGCGTCAGCCAGGCCACCTGGGGCGACATGATCATCCCTGCAGCATTCATGATGTAGCGAACGGCCCTGGACTGCTCTTCCGTGCTGACGACCAGCGCGCCGCCGACCGTGGCGTTATGCCCGTCGAAGTACTTCGTCGTACTGTGAATCACCATGTCCGCGCCCAACTCAAGCGGCCGCTGGTAGTAGGGTGTGAGGAAGGTATTGTCCACCGCATGGAGAATGCCGTGCTCCCGGGCCACGTCGGACACTGCCTGCAGGTCAGTGAGCCTGAGGGTGGGATTCGCCGGAGTCTCGGTAAGGATGAGCCGGGTGTTCTTCCGGATCGCCTTGCGGACGTTGGCAGCGTCAGCCGTATCAACAAACGAAAAGTCGACGCCAAAGCGGGAGTACACCTTGGTGCTCAGGCGGTAGGTGCCGCCGTAAACCATCTCGGAAATGATCGCGTGATCACCGGCATTCAGGTACGCCAGGAACAGGCCGTTGATCGCTGCCATGCCCGTTCCAAAGCAGATCGTGTCGGAGCCACCCTCCAGGTCCGTGAGCTTGTTTTCCAGCGCACGAACGGTGGGGTTGGCGGAACGGGAATAGGAGTAACCCTTCTCCAGGTACCGATCCACCGACTCCTGAACGTAGGTGGTGGTCTGGTAGATGGGCGTAAGAATGGCCCCGGTCACCGGATCGGGCACCACGCCGCTGTGGACCTGCCGGGTGGTAAAGCCAGGCTTCTTGCTGGTCATGGCTGGTGGCTCTCCACGCTAGAACTGGTCGTCGGGCAGCGCCAGCAGCGTGTCGGGGCCCGCCTGCAGGGCCCGCAGGTGCGCCGTGGCCAGGGGCAGGAACTGCTCCGCGTAGAAACGGGCGGTGACGACCTTGGCCTTGAAGAAGTCCTGGTCGGGTCCGGTTGCCCCGGCCGCCAGTCGTGCGTGGGCAATCAGGGCGCCCCGGGCCAGCTGCCAGCCGCCGGTGACGGTGCCCAGCAACATCAGCACATGGTAGGACGCGGCGCCGGGCGCAGCCGGATGCCGGGCGTGATTGGCCTGAAGCCAGGCGCCCGCTGCCTCGATGGCCTCCCGCCCTTCCCGCAAGCCCCTGGTCAGCACCTCCAGGTCCGCCACCTTCGCCAGCTCGGCTTCGAAGGAGCGCAGGTCCAGGACCAGGGACCGCAGTGACGCGCCGCCGTCCCGCAGGATCTTGCGACTCACCAGGTCATTGGCCTGGATGCCGGTGGTGCCTTCGTAGATCGTCGTGATGCGGGCGTCCCGGAGGTACTGGGCCACGCCAGTCTCTTCCACATAGCCCATGCCGCCATGCACCTGCAGGCCCAGGGAGGTCAGGACCTGACCCATCTCGGTAGACCAGCCCTTTACCACTGGCGTCATGAGCTCGACGCGGGCCTGGTGGTGGGCACGAGTGGCCTCGTCCGGATGGCGGCGGCCGAGGTCCAGGTCAGCCGCTGTCACGTAGGTGATGCTCCGCATCGCCTCGATGTACGCCTTCATGGTGAGCAGCATGCGGCGCACGTCCGCATGGCCGATGATCGCCGTGCGGCCGGTCTCCCCCGCGACGCGGCCCTGCACCCGATCCTTCGCGTAGGCGCGGGCGCTCTGGTAGGAACGCTCGGAGACTGCAACACCCTCAAGTCCCACACCGAGACGTGCATGATTCATCATCGTGAACATGGCGGCGAGGCCATTGTTCAGCTCCCCGACCAGGTAGCCTACCGCCCCGTCGAAGGACATCACGCAGGTCGGGCTGCCATGAATACCGAGCTTGTGCTCGACGGAGAGCGGCCGCAGCCGGTTGCGCTCGCCGGGCGTGCCGTCAGCCTTGAGCAGAAACTTGGGCGCAAGGAACAGGGAGATGCCCCGGACGCCGGGTGGCGCGTCGGGCAGGCGGGCGAGCACCAGGTGCACGACGTTCTCCGTCATGTCATGGTCGCCCCAGGTGATGTAGATCTTCTGGCCGCTGATCCGGTAGTGATCCCCCTCCGGTACGGCCTGGGTGCGCAACGCCGCCAGATCGGTGCCCGCCTGAGGTTCGGTGAGATTCATCGTGCCGGTCCACTCGCCCGCAGTCATCTTGGGCAGGTAGGCCTTGCGGAGCTCGGGCGAGCCATGGGCTTCGATAGCGCGGGCCGCGCCTTCCGAGAGCAGCGGGCACAGGGACCAGGCCAGATTGGCCGAGCACCACATTTCCTCGATAGCCACGCCAAACAGGAACGGCAGGCCCTGCCCACCAAACTCCTCCGGGGCCGTGACGCCTGACCAGCCCCCGGCCTTGAACTCCCGGTAGACCGCCTTGAACTCCTCGGGAACGACCACCCCGCCGTTCTCGACCCGGGTTCCCTTCCGGTCGCCAATGGCATTGGTGGGGCTGAGGACGCTTCCTGCCAGCTCGGCGGCCTGCTCGAGAATGGCTTCGGCAGTTTCCGCCGTCGCCTCCCCGTAGCCGGGCAACCGGGTGATCCGGTCCAGACCTGCGAGGTCGCGAATGGCGAAGAGCATTTCCCGGACGGGAGCCTGATAGTCGGCCATGAGCGTAACTCTTTGTTGGTTACTGAAATGTATCGCGCCTCAAGGCGCTCCTACAAGGCGCTCCTACAAGGCGCTCTTAGGCCCGCTGGCGCGAATCCCTCTTCCGGTCGGTCTCCAGGAGCAGCTTCTTGCGCAGCCGGATGCTGGTGGGCGTCACCTCCACCAACTCGTCGTCGTCAATGAACTCCAGAGCCTGCTCCAGCGACATCCGGATGGGCGGCGTGAGGATGAGGTCTTCGTCAGTCCCCGCTGCCCGGATGTTGGTGAGCTGCTTGGCCTTGGTGGGGTTCACGACCAGATCGTTGCCCCGACTGTGAATGCCACACAGCATGCCCTCGTAGACGGGGTCGCCATGGCCAATAAAGAGACGGCCTCGCTCCTGCAGGTTGAACAGCCCGTAGGCCAGGGCCTTGCCGGGCACCATCGACACCAGCACACCATTGTTGCGCTGACCGATGGACGCCGCGATGCGCCGGTCGTATTTATCGAAGACGTGGTAGATGAGGCCCGTGCCGGCGGTGCAGGTGAGGTACTCGGTGCGGAAGCCGATCAGGCCGCGGGCGGGGATGCGGTACTCGAGACGCAGACGCCCGCTGCCGTCCGGCGTCATGGTGAGAAGTTCACCCTTGCGCTCGGCCAGCCGGCTCATCACAGCGCCCTGATAGGCTTCCTCGAAGTCCACCGTGAGCTGTTCCCAGGGCTCGCAGGTCTCGCCGTTGATCTCCTGCAGGATCACTTCCGGCCTGGACACGGCCAGCTCGTAGCCTTCCCGGCGCATGTTTTCGATCAGGATCGAGAGGTGCAGCTCACCGCGGCCCGAGACCTGGAACTTGTCCGGGTCACCCGTCGGCTCCACGCGCAGCGCCACGTTGTGCTTCAGTTCCCGCTCCAGTCGCTCCTTGATGTGGCGGCTGGTGAGGAACTTGCCCTCCTTGCCGGCGAAGGGCGACTTGTTGACCTGGAAGGTCATCGTAATCGTCGGTTCGTCCACCTTCAGGGGCGGCAGCGCCTCCGGATGCTCCCGGTCGCACACCGTGTCGGAGATGAAGAGCTCCTCGATACCGCTGAAGACCACGATGTCGCCGGCACTGGCCTGCTCCACCTTGTAGCGGTTCAGGCCCAGAAAGCCGTAGAGCTCGCCGAGCTTGCCCATGCGGACCTTGCCGTCGGCGCCCACGATGCTGACCGTGGTGCTGGCTGTCGCCCGGCCACGGGTGATGCGGCCGATACCCAGCATGCCCACGTAGGAGTCGTAATCCAGGCTGGAAACCTGCAGCTGCAGCGGACCTTCCGGATCCACGGCCGGGGGCCGGACGTGCTGCACGATGGCCTCGAAGAGCGGCGTCATGTCACCGGAGCGGACGTCGGGCTCCAGTCCCGCATAGCCATTGAGGGCCGAGGCGTAGATCACCGGAAAATCGAGCTGGGCATCCGTCGCGCCCAGGCGGTCAAACAGCTCAAACGTCTGGTCCAGCACCCAGCCGGGGCGCGCTCCATCCCGGTCTACCTTGTTGATCACCACAATGGGCGTGAAGCCCTGGGCAAAGGCCTTCTGGGTGACAAAGCGGGTCTGGGGCATCGGGCCATCAACCGCGTCGACCAGCAGCAGAACGCTGTCCGCCATGGAGAGTACGCGCTCTACCTCACCGCCGAAGTCGGCGTGGCCCGGGGTGTCGATAATATTGATCCGGTAGTCCTGCCAGAGAATCGCCGTGTTCTTGGCCAGGATCGTGATGCCCCGCTCCTTCTCAATGGCATTCGAGTCCATGGCCCGGTCGGGCAACTGGAAGCGGGAATCCAGCGTGCTGGACTGCCGCAGGAGCTTGTCCACGAGCGTGGTCTTGCCATGATCCACGTGGGCAATAATGGCGATGTTCCGCAGCTTGGAGGCCGCAGGGGCGGGCAGATCATTCATTGGGGGCAGCCGGGGGTACGATGGGCGCGAATTATAGAGGGGCCGCGAGGCAGACGCACACTTTGTGACTGGCGGCCTGGCCGAGCACCGGCAAACCCCGTGTAAACTCCTGTCTGGGCGCGGACTTGGGCTACCCCCGAATGGCACTGCAGCGCAGTCTTTTCCCGGTCTTTCTGGCCGTTCTGGCCGTTCTGGCCACCATAAGCTTAAGTCTTGCCGGGTGTAGCAGCCCGCCGAGGGTGCCGGACGCTCCCGGTGACGTCCCCATCGCTGGCGCGCAACCCGCAGCCGTGCGCGCCCAGGTCGTTACCACCGCCATGCAGATGGTCGGGGTGCCCTATAAATGGGGCGGTTCCACGCCCCAGGGCTTCGACTGCAGTGGCCTGGTGCAGTACGCCTATGCCAACGCCGGTCGCCGCCTCCCCCGCACAGCGTCGGCCCAGATGGACGCCTCCGCCCCCCTGACCCTCGAACGGGCTGAAGCGGGCGACCTGCTGTTCTTCCGGGACGGCAGCCGCACCTCCCACGTCGCCATCTACCTGGGCCAGGGCCGGTTCGTGCACGCCCCCAGCACGGGGGGACAGGTGTCTGTCGACACCTTCGGCAACGCCTACTGGCGCATGCGCTTTGCGCGCGCCGGACGCGTGGAAACGGCCAGTTAAGCTGGCGAAGTTTCGGGAGAATCCGGCCAGTTTCTGTGCTTCCTTTGCGCCTCCGGCTCGCCATAACCTTGGCCCTGGTCGTCGCCTTCTGCGAAAGGCAGTGATAGCATTTATGCTATCACTCCAGGGAGAGGCGCATGGCACAGCTGCTGATACGTAACCTTGAGGACGATGTGGTGGAAGCCCTGAAAAAGCGCGCCGGGGCCCAGGGCCAGTCGCTTGAACAGTCGTTGCGTGAGTTATTGCGTGCCGCGGCGCTGCCGGAGGTTGCCCGCCGTCTTGCCATCATCGACCGCATTCGCGCCATGGGGCCCCAGTCAAAGCGGCAATCGGACAGCACCAGGCTCATCCGGAAGGACCGGGGCCGTTGATCCTGGTTGTCGACGCCAGCGTCGCTGCCAAATGGTTTTTCGCGGAGTCCGGCGATCAATGGGCACGTGAACTTGCAGAAGGCGAGGACGTGTTGATCGCACCGGACCTGATCGTTGCAGAGGTCTGCAACACGGCCTGGAAAAAAGTCTCCCGCGCCGAAGCCAGCGCCGACCAGGCCAGGGCCGTGACTATCGGGCTACCACAGATATTTCGCGAACTGGTGCCCTGCGCTGCCCTGGTGCCACAGGCGCTGGATCTCGCGCTGGAACTGCACCACCCGACTTACGACTGCTTCTACCTCGCACTGGCAGAACTGGCCAATGCCGACCTGGCGACTGCAGACACCACCTTTGCTCGCAAACTTCTTCGGACGGGATTTCCCCGCAGCAGACTCCGCCTCATGGGCGAACCTCCAGCCTCGTAGGAGCGCCTTTAGGCGGGATGGATATTGATTCGCGCCGGTCGGCGCTCCTACTACTCAAGCGAAACGCAGGAGCAGATTCCCAAGCGCCAGTCCGAGGAGAATCAGCCAGGTAACGACGACCCCCCCGAAGCGCCCCGCGCTCCGCCCCGAGGTCTGGGTCAGACCGAGCGCGTGGAGTACCCGGGCAATCAGCAGACCAGCTCCCGCCGCGTGCACCGCCCACCAGGGCCCCCCGCCCGTTTCGAAGAAGGCCAGCAGCAGCAGGGCGAAGGGGACGTACTCCGCAAAATTGCCGTGGATACGCACAGCGCGCTCGAGTTCCTGACTCTGGCCAGTCCCGAGGCCGACCTTGAGACGGATACGGTTCTGGGCAACGCGATAACTCAGGAAGATATAGAGAATTGCCAGCAGGCTGGCGTAGATGGCGGTAATCCCGACGGACATGGCGCTCTCCTAGAGTAGGTGTCTGGCGTATTGCTCGCGTAACCGGAGCTTGTTGATCTTGCCGGTACCGGTATGGGGAATTTCAGCGACGAAGATGACGTCATCGGGCACCCAGAAGCTCGCTACCCTGGGGGCAATAAAGGCCAGCAGCTCGTCCCGGGACACTGACGCGCCAGGCTTCCGCACCACGATCAGCAGGGGGCGCTCCGACCACCTGGGGTGCGCGACACCGATGACGGCCGCCTCAGCGACGGCAGGGTGACCAACTGCCAGGTTCTCCAGCTCGATGGAGCTGATCCACTCGCCACCGGACTTGATGACATCCTTGGTCCGGTCGGTGATCTGCAGATAACCCGCCGGGTCGATCGTGGCCACGTCCCCGGTCTCGAACCAGCCGTCCGCCCGGTGGGTGTCGCTTCGTTCAACGCCGTAGTAGCCACTCGCGATGAACGGGCCGCGAACCTGCAGGGCGCCGAACGTGCGCCCGTCCCAGGGCAGTTCCTGCCCGTCGTCAGCGACGATGCGCATCTCGACCCCAAACACACTGCGCCCCTGCTTGACCCGGAGCGCACGCCGGGCCTCGGGGGGCAACGCGTCCTCACCGGGCTTGGGGGAATTGAAAGTCCCCAACGGCGACGTCTCCGTCATTCCCCAGGCGTGGTGCGTCTCGACGCCATGGCGGTCACGGAACTCATCCATGATCGCCTGGGGGCAGGCGGCACCACCCACCACCGTCCGCTTCAGACTTGGCACCCGGGCGCCGGAGCCGGCCAGATGCTGGAGTAGCGCGAGCCACACGGTCGGGACGCCCAGCGCCATCGTTACCTGTTCACTATTGATCAGGTCGACCAGCGTGGCGGGATCACCAGCGCTGCGGCCAGGCAGGACGAGCTTGCTGCCCGCCATGGGCGCCATGAATGGAATGCCCCAGGCGTTCACATGGAACATGGGGACGACGGGGAGGATCGTATCCAGGGCCCGGACGCCCATGACGTCGGCGCTGGCGGCAGCCATCGCGTGGAGAACGCTGGAGCGGTGGCTGTAAAGGACGCCCTTGGGATTGCCCGTGGTCCCCGACGTGTAGCAGAGCGAACTGGCACACCGCTCGTCCAGGTCGGGCCAGTGGTAGTCAGGACGCTCAATCTCCAGCAGCGACTCGTAACAGCGAGCGTCGGCCAGCAGTGGCACGGAGGACGCCGGGGGCATATGGCCAGACCCCGTCAGGTACACCAGGGTCTGCACCGTCTTGAGGTGGGACGTCAGGCTGGCCAGCAGGGGGGCAAACTCGGCGGATGCAAACAGCACGGTGGCACCGCCATCGTTCATGATCCAGGCCATCTGCTCAGGCAGCAACCGCGGGTTGACCGTGTGCAGGATCCGGCCGGAACAGGCCACCCCGTAAAAGAGTTCGAGATGGCGGAAATCATTCCAGGCCAGCGTCGCGACCCGTGCCCCGGCCGGCAGGCCGAGGCGGTCGAGCGCGTGAGCGAGACGGGCAGCGCGCTGGAAGGCCTCGGCATAGGTGTACCGATGGCGAGGGTGATCTGCGGTGATGCTCACCACCTGTTGTTCCGGGTGATTGCGCTGCGCATGGCGCAGAATCCCCGTGATCGTCAGCGGCACGTCCATCATCAAGCCCTGCACGACTGTCCTCCCCTTATGAACTCCGCGAGACCCGGCCACTCTCCCGAACCGATGTCGGGAGCAAAAAACCCGAAGTGACCGATCGTCCTGCCAGCCGGATTACTGACGCCCAGATCGATGAACTCCCGCTCCGCGTTGGGAAACCAGTCGTGCCACGTCTGCAGGGCTCGGCGGGTCGCCAGATCATCACCCTCGACGTAATAGGTCCGCAGCTGGCAGCGTACGTCGGCATGAAACTGGGGTTGGGGCCCCACAGTGGCACTCCGGATGTAGTCCGGGTCCCTGCCCCACTGGGCCCACTGCCGGGCCACGCCGGAGGGAATGTCCTGGCCAAGACCAAGGCGGGACGCCGGAAAGCGGTCAGAAAGCGCCGTGAGCAGGGGGATGGCGACATACCAGAGGCCGAAGACCCGCACCCGCCCCATACCGTCCCAGTGCCGCCAGTACCCGGACTGGCTCGCGACACCCACCAGGGCATCAACCAGCCGGATTTCCGGCGCGATGCCGAGGAGCTGTCCACCGACTGAGTGGCCGAGCACCACCAGCCGCTCCGGTGCCTGGGTCGCGCGTAGCCACCGTATGACGGCCGGAAAATCCTCCCGGCCCCAGTCCTCCAGCCGGACCCGCCGGGCGCGAGGACCATCCAGTAGAGAGTCGCCCATGCCCCGGTAGTCGTAGGTGACCACGCCGATCCCCTGCTCCAGCAGGTGCCCGGCAAGATGCCGGTAGAAGCGCCGGCGGACGCCCATCGCGGAGTTGATCACCAGCCAGGGCCCCGGCGTGGCGGGACTGTAGACCGTCGCCTGAAGACGCTGGCCATCGCTGGCGGTGATGGCCACGTCGGTACTCATCCGGCCTGCACCACGGCGCCGGTCTCGAGCAGCGCATCGATCTCGCCGCCCAGAAAGCCAGCCTCCAGCAGTACAGACCGGGAGTCGGCGCCAGGTCGCACCGGGGCCCGGGGCGGCTCGGGCACGGTCGCACTGAAGCGGGGCGCCGGCGCATTCTGCCGGACACCGTTGACCGTGATGAAAGCGTTGCGCGCCACGTTGTGGGGATGCTGACTGGCCTCACTCACGGTGAGTACCGGCGCGACGCAGGCGTCGGTGCCTTCCAGGAGGGCACACCACTCGGCCCGGGTCTTCGTCAGGAAGACCGCAGCGAGTTCAGCCTTCAACGCCGGCCAGCGGGGACTGGTGACAGGAAACGCACCGAGGCCCTGGTCACCGAAGCGGGCCGGGTCGAGCCCGGCCAGACGGATCAGCGCCTGATAGAAGGCAGGCTCGATAGCCGCCACTGCCACGTACTTGCCGTCGCTGGTTGCGTAAGTGGAGTAGAAATGGGCCGTACCGCTGAGGAAGTGGGTACCGGGCTGCTCGTCGAAGAGGCCCGCCGCGCGAAAGCCATGGAACATGGCCATCAGGGCATTGACCCCGTCGAGCATGGCCGCGTCCACCACCTGGCCCCGACCGGAGCGCTGCGCCTCGAGCAGCCCGCAGACGAGACCGAAGGCCAGCAGCATGCCACCGCCGCCGAAGTCGCCGAGTAAATTGAGTGGCGGTACAGGGGGCTGCCCGGGCCGGCCGAAGGCGTTCAGGGCGCCGGCCAGTGCAATGTAGTTCAGATCATGCCCGGGGCTCTGGGCGAGAGGTCCGTCCTGGCCCCAGCCCGTTACGCGGCCGTATACGAGGCGGGGATTTCGCTGCAGGCACTGGGCGGGGCCGATTCCCAGACGCTCAGCGACCCCCGGCCTGAAACCCTCGATCAGCCCATCGGCGCGCTCCACGAGCCGCAGAAGGGTTCGGGCACCGGCATCGTGCTTGAGGTCAAGCACGATGCTGCGCCGGTTACGGCGCAGAGGATCAATGGTCGCCAGCGGGTCGGCGCCCGGCCGGTCCACGCGAATGACGTCGGCGCCCATGTCCGCTAGCAGCATGCCGCAGAAGGGACCCGGCCCGATGCTGGCCACTTCGAGGACGCGAATCCCCGCCAGCGGACCCATCAGCTTTTTGGCACGGACTTTCGGGGGTCGAGGCCGATCGACCGGGCAATGATCTCCCGCATCACTTCGGAGGATCCCGCGTAGATTCTCGACACTCGTGCATCCTGGTACATCCGGGAGATGCGGTACTCGTCCATGTAGCCCGCACCGCCGTGGAGCTGGACGCACTCGTCGGTCACGCGGCCCTCAAGTTCGCTGCAGTAGAGCTTGGCCCGGGCCACGTCCGCGGCCGTCAGCCGCCCGGCGTTGAACTCCAGGACGCAGTGATCGACAAACACCTGCGCAATATCGATCTGCGTCCGCATGTCCGCCATCTTGAAACGATTGACCTGAAAGTCACCCACGGCCTGGCCGAAGATCTTGCGCTCCCGGATGAAATCGAGGGTCAGGTCGAAGGCAACCTGGCTTGCCGCCACGTACTGGGCTGCAGAGATCAACCGCTCCTCCACCAGGTACTCCATCAGGTAGTAGAACCCCCGGGTCGGATCGCCGAGGACGTTTGCTTTCGGCACCTGCACGTTCTCGAAGAAGAGTTCTGCCGTGTCCTGGGAGTTCAGTCCCATCTTTTTCAGATTGCGGCCGCGGGCGAAGCCAGTCATGCCCCGCTCCAGCAGGAAGAGGCCGATCTGCCGTCCGGGTCCCGTCCGCGCGGCCACGACGAACAGGTCGCCGTTGATGCCGTTGGAAATATAAGTCTTGGCGCCGTTCAGGAGGTAGTGATCGCCCCGGTCCTCCGCCCGGGTCTTCATGCCCGCCAGGTCGCTGCCAGCGCCGGGCTCGGTCATGGCAATGCCGAGGATCGTTTCGCCCCGGGCACACCGGGGCAGGAAGCGCTGCTTCTGCTCGACCGTGCCAAGACCCTCGATGTAGGGCGCCACGAGCCGGGAGTGCAACGTAAAGTAGAGCCCGCTGTCGCCGTACCGCAGGTTCTCTTCGATGAGAATCTGCTCGTAGCGGAAGTCCCGGATCCCGGCACCGCCGTACTGTTCGTCGGCCTGCATAAGCAGCAGGCCCTGCTCGCCACCCTTGCGATAGATCTCCCGGTCTACCTGGCCCGCAGCGTGCCAGCGATCCCGGTGGGGCTCGACTTCCTTCTGGAAGAAGCGCCGCACCGAGTCCCGGAACATCTGGTGCTCGGGCTCAAAGAGATGTCGTTCCATGCTTCAGGCAGCAGAGCGGCGCGGGGCCGCGCTACCGGGCGGGTAGAACAGTTCATTCTTCGCTGCCCGGTCCCGGAGCGAGGCCGGCACCTGGAAGCGTGGCCCGTAGGCCGCAGCCAGCCGGTCTGATTCAGCCACAAAGGCCTTTAGACCGATCGTCTCGATGAAGGACAGCGTGCCGCCCGTCCAGGGTGGATAGCCCCAGCCGAGGATCGAGCCGATATCCGCATCGGCGGGGTCTGTAACCACGCCTTCGTCAAGGCACCGGACGGTCTCGACCGCCTGCGCGTACAGCAGGCGCTTCTTCACTTCTTCCACCGCGGGCTGCTGCGCTGCTGCTGGGTACACACCGGCGATGCCTGGCCAGAGGTACTTCTTGCCGTCCTTCTGGCCGTCCTTCTGGCCGTCTTTGGGATACTCGTAGAAGCCCTTGCCGAACTTCTTGCCCTTCCGGTCCAGGTCCACCGCAAACTTGAGTGCCACGGCGATAGCAGACGGCCCTGTGTACTTGTCGCCCAGGTCCAGCTGGGTCTGCTTATGAATCTTCGCCGACAGCTCCAGGCTGACTTCGTCGTGCACCGCCAGCGGACCCACAGGCATCCCCGCCTGCTTCCCGGCGTTCTCGATCAGCGCCGGCAGCACCCCTTCCTGCAACAAGGCCATGCCCTCGTTGCAGTAGGTCATGAACACCCTGCTGGTGTAGAACCCGCGGCTGTCATTGACGACGATGGGTGTCTTCTTGATCCGCTGCACATAGTCCAGCGCCCGGGCCACCGCTTCGTCCGAAGTTTTCTGACCCAGAATGACTTCCACCAGCGGCATCTTGTCCACCGGTGAGAAGAAGTGCAGCCCGATGAAGCTTGCAGGCCGCTTTGACGCTTCAGCCAGGCCCGTGATCGGCAGCGTGGACGTGTTGGAGGCAAAAATCGCCGTGTCGGGAATCACGGCCTCCGTCTTCCGGGTGACGTCCGCCTTGATCTCCCGGCTTTCAAAAACTGCCTCGATCACCAGCTCACAGCCCTTGAGGTCACCATAGTCCGTCGTGGGGTGGATACGGGCAAGAACGCCGGCCATTTCTGCAGCTGTCGTGCGGCCCTGATCCACCCGCTTCTGGAGCAGCGCGCGGGAGTAGTCCTTGCCCTTCGCAGCTGCCTCGGCCGTGCTGTCCAGCAGGACCACGTCCATGCCGGCCCGGGCAGAGACGTAGGCAATCCCGGCGCCCATCATGCCGGCACCCAGCATGCCCAGGCGCGTGACCTTCGACTTCGCCACGCCCGGAGGCCGCCTCACCAGCTTGTCGGCGGCGCCCTTGTTGATGAACAGCGTCCGGGTCATGTTCCGGTAGACCGGATTGAGCAGCAGGCTTACGAAATAGCGGGCCTCGATCTTCAGGCCCGTGTCGAAGGGCACGATGCTGCCCTCGTAGACGGCAGACAGAATCGCAATCGGCGCCGGATAATTGTGCTGGGTCTTGTCGGCGATGAGCGCGGAGCCCGCCATGAACGTTTGCTGGGCACCGGGATGCAGGGCCCCGGCCCCGCCGGGCCAGCGAAAGCCCTTCTTGTCCCAGGGCTGCACGGGATCCGCGGCCTCGAGCAGCCAGCGGCGCGCTACGTTCAGCAGCTCGGCGGGGGCCGCCACGGCGTGCACGATGCCCAGCGCCTTCGCCTTCTCGGGTTCCACGTGGGTGCCCTGGGTCATCAGCTCCAGCGCCGGCTGGATGCCAATCAACCGGGGCAGGCGCTGCGTGCCGCCAGCGCCGGGCAGGAGGCCGACCTGGACCTCCGGCAGGCCCACGACAGCCTTGGGCTCGTTGCTCAGCACGCGGAAGTGGCAGGCCAGACAGAGCTCCAGCCCGCCACCCAGCGCGGTGCCATTGATCGCGGCGGCGATGGGCTTGCCGCCGGTCTCCAGCTTGCGCAGGACCCCGGAGTACCGGCTGATTTCCCGCATGAGCTCCGGTCCGCTCACACCGCTCCCGTAGATGTTCACGATGTCCATCAGGTCCGCGCCGGCAATGAACGCCGGCTTGCCGGAAGTGATCAGCGCGGCCTTGATGGCGGCATCGCTGAGGATCCGGTCGACGGCCTGAGCCAGCTCGGCAGTGAACGCCGGGGTGATGACATTCATCGACCGGTCGGGCATGTCGATCGTGAGGGTGGCGATGCCCTGGGCATCGACAGCAATATCAATACTCTGCTTCTTGTCCTGGTTCATGGTCACACCCGCTCGATGATCGTGGCCGTGCCCATACCGGCACCGATGCACAGGGTGACCAGCGCCGTCCCCTGCTGCCGCCGCTCGAGTTCGTCCAGCACCGTGCCGAGAATCATCGCGCCGGTCGCCCCCAGGGGGTGCCCCATGGCAATGGCCCCACCATTCACGTTGATCCGGTCGTGGGGAATATTGAGGATCTGCATGAAGCGCAGGACGACCGAGGCAAAAGCCTCGTTCAGTTCGAAGAGATCGATGTCACTGGCCTGCATGCCACAGCGCTTGAGGACCTTCTCTGCCGCGGGTCCCGGTCCGGTCAGCATGATGGTGGGCTCGGAGCCGATGGAGGCGAAACCGACGATGCGGGCACGGGGCTTGAGGCCCAGCGCCTTGCCCATCTCACGGGTGCCGACGAGCACGGCGGCGGCGCCATCGACAATGCCGGAGGAATTGCCGCCGGTGTGCACGTGATTGATGCGCTCCACTTCCGGATAGCGCTGCAAGGCGACGGAATCAAAGCCGAACTGCTCACCCATCATGGTGAAGGCCGGCTTCAGCTCGGCAAGGCCCGCGGCGGTCGTGTCCGGCCGCATATGCTCGTCGTGGTCCAGCAGCGTGAGCCCGAGAGAATCCCGGATGGGCAGGACCGAATTGCGAAAGTAACCCGCTGACCAGGCCTGGCCGGCACGCTTCTGGCTCTCGGCGGCGTAGCTGTCGCAGTCCTGCCGGCTGATACCGTACTTGGTCGCAATGAGATCGGCACCGATACCCTGGGGCGCGAAGTAGGTTTTGTAGGCCACGTGGGGATCGCTCGCCATCGCGCCGCCATCCGCGCCCATGGGCACCCGGGACATGGACTCCACGCCGCCGCCGATGCACAGGTCCGACTGGCCCGACATCACCTGGGCAGCCGCCGTGTTCACGGCCTCGAGACCGGAGGCGCAGAACCGGTTGAGCTGTTTGCCAGGCACGGTCTCCGCGTAATCCGCGTTCAGCACTGCCACCCGCGCGATATCCGCCCCCTGCTCCCCTACCGGGGCCACGCAGCCCATGATCACGTCGTCGAGACGACTCGTGTCCAGTTGATTGCGGTCGCGCAACCCCCGCAGTACCTGCGTCAGCAACTCAATAGGTGTCACCTCGTGGAGCGCGCCGGAGGCCTTGCCCCGGCCCCGAGGGGAGCGCACGTGATCAAAGATGAAAGCGTCGGTCATTGGCTTGCCCTGTCCTTCTGGTTTTCTGGGGCGGGCCCCTGGGGGCACTGGCCCCAAGCCTACGCTGCCGGGTCAGGGCGGGGGAAGACCGGGGCGGGGAAAAAACCCGACCGACTGGTCAGACGGCCCCGAGATACCACTCGTAATCGAGGCCAGGCACCTCGGCGTGGTAGGCGTCGGCCTCGTAACGCCGGGCTGCACCATAAACCCTGGAGAACTCGGCGCCCAGGTAGTCAGGCCAGAGGGTACTGTGGTCAAAGGCCGCCAGGGCTGTCTCCCAGCGGGGTGACGGACCCGTGGGCAGCGCCACGGGCTCGCCGGCGCGGATCATGGGCGGCGGCTCGACGCGGCCCGTGATACCGGCGTGGGCAGCGGCGAGAATCGCTGCCATGGCGAGATAGGGATTGCAGTCTGCACCGGCCACCCGGTGCTCGAGACGCACATTGGCATCGTCGGAGGTGGGAATCCGGAGGGCGACCTGCCGGTGGTTCGGACCCCAGTTCGGCGCGATGGGCACGAAAAACCCAGGGCGGAACCGGCGGTAGGAATTGGCGTTCGGGGCGAAGATCGCCAGCGACTCCGGCAACGCCGCCAGCATGCCGCCCACCGCGTGCCGCAGCGTGTCCGGATAGACGTCCGGCGTTGCCCCCGGGGGCGCGGGCCCAAAGACATTACGCCCCGTCCGGTCGAGCAGGCTGAAGTGCACGTGCATCCCGGAGCCGTCCATGTCCTTGAACGGCTTCGCCATGAACGTCGCGGCCAGGCCTTCCTGGCGGGCAATACCCCGGATCAGTCGGCGCAGGAGGATCGCGTGATCGCAGGCGGCCAGAGCGTCGTTCTCGTGGTGCAGGTTGACCTCGAACTGGCCGGCACCGTACTCGGACACGATGGCGCCCGCGGGAACGCCCTGCTCAACTGCGGCAGCCTGGACCTGGGCGAAGAACCCGTCGAGATCGTGCAGGTCTTCCAGGCTGTAGGCCCGGGGCCCGGCGGGACTGCGCTCCGTGCCAGGCACCCGGCCGGCACGCGTGCGGGGGACTTCTCCCCGGGTATCGTCCAGCAGGTAAAACTCGTACTCGACGGCGACCACCGGCGTCAGGCCCAGCGCCGTAAAGCGGGCGATGACACCGGCGAGCACGTGCCGCGCGTCGGCAAAGTAGGGCCGGCCGTCCCGCTCGTACATCGAGATCAGGCATTGCCCCAGCGGCGTCTTCGACCAGGGCACGCGGGCCAGCGACCCCGCAACGGGCAAACAGACATAGTCGGGATCGCCGTCGTCGCTGCCGTGGGCCAGGCCATCGATGAGGGACCCCCGGCTGTCCATCAGGATGCCGGTGGCTGGAAACGTGATGCCGTCGCGAAAGAGTCCGGCGAGCTCACGCCGGCTGACCCGCTTCCCCCGCAGAATGGCGTTGAGATCCGGCAACAGGAGTTCGACGGCGCGAACCTCGGGGTTAGCCGCCAGAAAGTCGGCGGCCTCCGGTGGCACGTCTTTGGGTTTGCTGGCCATTCGTCCCTCTCCCTTGGGCGATTCTGACCAATCCCGGTCGCCGCGTCGATCCTGCTAACATTCGATCCGCATGTCCGACGCGCAATCCTTCGTTCTGACCGTGGTTTGTCCCGATGCCGTCGGGATCGTTGCGGCCGTGGCCGGCTTCCTCACAAGCCAGAACTATTTCATCGAGGAGTCCACCCACTTCGGCGACCCGGATACCGGCACGTTCTTCATGCGCACCCGCTTCGTTCCCCGGGACCAGGGCTACTCCCGGACGGCCTTCACCGCCGGCTTCGGGGCGATCGCCGCCCGCTTCGGCATGGAGTGGCAGGTGCACGACACGCGGATCCTGCCCCGGGTGCTGATCCTGGTCTCGAAGTACGACCACTGCCTGAATGACCTCCTGTACCGCTACCGCACCGGCGCCCTCCGGATGACGATCCCGGCGATCGTCTCCAATCACATGGATCTCGCCGGACTGGCCGGCTGGCACAAGGTGCCCTACTTCCACGTGCCGGTGACTCCCGACTCCAAGGCAGCGTCCGAGTCCCGGCTGCTGGAAATCGCGGCGGACTGCCAGGCGGACCTGATCGTGCTGGCCCGCTATATGCAAATCCTCTCTCCCGCCCTCTGCGAGAAGTACCCCGGGCGGGTGATCAACATTCACCACTCCTTCCTGCCAGGCTTCAAGGGCGCAAAGCCCTACCACGAGGCCCACCGGCGCGGCGTCAAGCTGATTGGCGCCACAGCCCACTACGTCACTGCCGAGCTGGATGAAGGCCCGATCATCGAGCAGGCGGTGGAGCGGGCGGACCACACGATGTCCCCGGACGATCTCGCCGCAATTGGCCGCGACGTCGAATCAATCACCCTGGCGCGGGCCGTCAAGCTGCAGCTGGAGCACCGGGTGTTTGTGAACGGGATGAAGACGGTAGTGCTGCGGTGATGGCTGACTGATCAGCTGGTCTCCTGGGGAAGATACCGGTCAAAGTCGTCGTTTTCTCCGGTGGAATCGGGTAAGGCCCAAGGGCATTAATACCAGCCTCGTCGTCGGGGGTGGCAATGATGCCAACCATCTACCGGGTGGGCCCTTACCGCCTGTTCTTCTACTCCGTGGATCGCTCTGAACCACCACACGTGCATGTGGAACGGGACGCTACCGCTGCGAAGTTCTGGCTGAAGCCGCTGGAAGTAGCCTGGAACCGTGGATTCCGGCCTCCCGAGCTTCGCCGCATCCGCGGTATCATCTCTGGGCGCCAGGCAGCATTGCTGGAGAGGTGGCATGGGTACTTCCGCAAATAGAGTTTCGCAGCCCGGTGCGGTCCGCGCCCGGATCACCAAGGATCAGTTGATTGTCGATCTGGATGACGGGCGGACAATCTCAGTGCCCCTCGCCTGGTACCCGCGCCTCGTCCGGGGCACCGAGGCTGAACAAAATGACTGGCGCCTCATCGGCGGGGGTCACGGCATTCACTGGGAAGGTCTCGACGAGGATATCAGCGTCGAAGGTTTACTGGCGGGTGTGCCGTCCGGCGAGAGTGCACTTTCTTTCGAGGACTGGATGCACACACGGCGCTGAGCGCCGCACGAGACATCCCGTCGCAAGCACTTTGTGGGTATAGTCACGCGACTGACTCAAACATCTCTGGCGGAGACAAAAATAATGGACAGTCACTGGATGACCCAGCCACGCAGTAGGCGTGCAACCCTGCAGTCGGCCCTCGGTATTGGCAGCATCGCCGCCGGTGGACTGTTGCTCGGCGCCTGCGCCTCTACCAACCGGGCGCAGGCAGCCGGCGCAAAGCGTGTCCCGGTGGATTTCCAGGATCCCGCGCAGAGCCTGCGGGCCTTCATCAAGCTGACCGGTGATCTGGACCCGAAGAAGGAAACACCGGGCTGGTTCGGCGGCACCATTTTCGGCGATACACGGCGAGACCGTCCGCTGCAGCCGCTGTTCGGCATCCAGGGCTTCGGCGTGGTCCGTACCGAGGCACAACCGGACGGCTCCTTCCGGGTCTTCAACCGGGAATGCGCGTTCTATACCGACCTCAAGACCGGCAAGTTCATTGATCAGTGGAAAAACCCCTACACCGGCGAAATGTGTGATGTGAAATCCATTCACAACATGACGGTCAATGCGCACCTGATCGTGAGCCCCAAATTCGGCACGGCCATCGAAATGGACTTCGACGGCAAGCTCATGCAGGTGCCGTTGCCCCTGGGCTGGAATGTTTTCGACGACAAGGTGTTCTCAACCTTCGAGGTGCACACCTCGTTTCCCAGCGAGCTGACCCCGGAGAAGTGGCCGCGGGAATCTGCCGGCAAGGTCCTGCGCATTGCGGAGATCTTCCAGCGGGTTGCCAGCCTCTCTGACGTCGAGAACCCGGACACCACGAGCACCGATTTCTCCGGCACCTGGACCCGGGTCGGCCCCTGGCTGCCCTGGATGCGCCAGGGCCAGGCGGACGGCAGCCTGGTGTTCCGCACCTTCATGACCAAACTGAAGTCGGCGGATCAGCTGCCGCCGGATCTCAGAGCCATCATCAAGGAGCGGCTGCCCGAGTATTTTCAGGCGCCGTCGCCGGACACCTGGGGCAGCAAGAACGATTCGAGCTTCAGCGTCTATGCCCGGGAGAACACGCCCCTGCCGGCGCTGAAGTAGACGTCAGGCTGGTCGCTTGCCGGCCTGTCGGCAGGGCGCGGCCGGCGCTGTGCCAGCGCCGGCGCCCACGCGCCGGGCAGCCCAATTCAGCATCAGAGCGAAGTTCTGCGGCGCGTTAAGGTGCAATGCACTGTCGTGGCCTGTGTCATCCAGAACAACCACCTCCAGGCAGGCAGCCGGCGAGAAGAAAGCCTGCTCGTGGGCAATCGCTTCAGCATGCTCCCGGCAGTTCAGCTCGCCACCACAGACTACAAAATCATCCTCCCCCAGCAACAGGAAGACCGGCACCTGGAGCCCGCGGGACTGGGGGCCGAAGTACTTGCTGGCCGAGATGGCCTCGGCAACCGCCGTCGTCTGCCGGTTGAGTTCGTCGGTCTCGATCACGCGGGGATCCGCATTGGCGCGCGTGTAGAACGTGTCGCCCCGGGTTGCGGGCTTCGAGATGAGGTAGGTGGGATCCACCAGCCGCCCGGCAAAGGGGCCCTGGAACGCAGCCAGGTCCACGCCGGTACGCATGGCCGTGACGAATCCAGGGTTGGTGTTGTGGGCAAAACCTGTGAGGACGATACCAGCCACCTGGTCCGGATGAGTGAGGGCATGGGCAATAGCGATGACCGAGCCAAAGGAATGCCCGACAGTCAGCACCGCGGAATAGTCGTGGGTTGAACGGAGAGCCGTGATGATCTGACCGAGAACGTAAGCCTGGTTGTCGACGTTGAGCAGCAGACCCGGAGGATGACCGCTCTCCCCCATGCCCAGCCGGTAGAAATTAAACGTCGCGTAGCCAGCCCGCAGTGCCGCTCGCGTATAGGAATAGGTATCGGGCTGATAGGGAAAGTCCCAGTAGATGGACCCATAACCCGAGCCAGATACCAGTACCTGCAACACCTTGCCGTCCAGTTCGCCGGTGCTGCACAACTCACCTACCACGTCAAAGCTCAGCCAGCTGCCGGGCGCTAGCTGCACCGGGATCACTTGCCGCCGACAGCGGACGCCGGCCATCTCCGCTGCTGTCGCGAGCCGGGTTCCCGGCGGCGCCTGCAGCGGCGTCGTGAGTCCGCCAGATTTCAAGAACCCGATCAGTAGCGCCAGGGCAATCAGGCCGGTCAGGCTAAGGAGGACAGGGAACGTCTTTGAGCGCCGGGCCATCGCCCCAATGCTACAGCAAGGATCAGGCCGGCCAGACGCGTGCCCCGAGCCTGGACACCAGCCGCGGCAACCCCGCGGCGTACTCCGCGACGGTGCGGAGCACATTGGTGTGATTAACAATGCGGATACTGTAGCTGACAGTGTTGGAGTGGTTCATGGTCGTGTGCCACCAGTTGGCCGGCATGAAGAGCGCCTGACCGGCCTTAAGCACCAGTGACACCGGGTGGGTCCTCCGCAGGAGCGGAAACCGGTCGAGCGCTGCCGGTTTGAGGTTGTAGACCGCTGAGTTTCGCAGCTGCCAGGGGAACTGCGCGCCCCCGTAGCGATAGAGGTACGGGCCATCCTCGGGAGGGAACAGCAGGAATTCCTTCTCGCCCTCGAGCTGGATGAAGCCCACATGCACGGCAACATGATCGACGTGGACAGGGCCGAAACCGGTGCCCCGCTGGCCGATGAACAGCTCGGGGCCGCTGATCCGGTCGAGGCCGGGCAGATCTGCCCAGTTCGGGGTGAACTCCGGCGGCAGGACGAAGTGGGACCGGAGCCGGCGCAGATGACGGTTTACCGACAGGTGCATGAGGTAGGGGAGCTTCGGCCCATTCGGTTGCCGGAACAGCCGCAGGTAATCCCCCAACGTGGAGATCCCCAGTGCCTCCCGGTTCTTTGCCTGATCGTTGCGAATCACCCAGCCATAGGAACCCTGCAACCGCGCAAACTCCAGGTGGCCATAGGTCGCCGACAGCGCGTCGACCAGGGAGACTGGGTGGGGCCAGAGGCCGCTATACTCAAAAATCCACGGCAGGTCCCGGCGCGCCGCTGGGCGCCGGATATGAGCAGGCCGTGCACCGATGCGGGGGATGGCCTGGGACGAAATGCTGCTATGGCTCATGAGAAACCTCCGGCTCACCGCACAGCGCCCTGAAGTGTGATGCACGCACCACTGCGGGCCACTATCCCACCCACCGCCGCCTGGCTTGGCTATGGCGGCTTGCTGCCGTTTGTCCTTCTGGCGCTCGGCATCCTGGTCGACAATCAACAGGCGGCATTGTTCAGCGCCGCCCTGATCGCCTACGGTGCCGTGATTCTGAGTTTCGTCGGCGCGCTGCACTGGGGTTTCGCTATGGCCCTGGGCGAATTCAACGCTGAATCCGGTCACCGGCGGCGAAACGAAACGTTGGTGTGGAGCGTTGTGCCGGCGCTGCTCGCCTGGCCTGCATTGCTGGCACCAACCGCTCCTGCCAGCGCCCTCCTCATCGCAGGCTTCGTTGCTCACTATGGGCAAGACCGGCGCCTCGCAGCCTTTGCGAGTCTGCCGGCCTGGTACCTGCCGGTGCGCCTGCGCCTGACTGTTTTCGCGTGCCTCTGCCTGGCCACCGGCGCACTCGCCCCGGTCTGGCGCTAACCCTTGACCCTCGGAGACACAGCGAGCATGTCCTATGAACGGTCCCCCGGATGAGACTCGGGTCTTTTCCCGAGGGCCTCCGTGCCGTGGTCGTGGGGGCCGGTGGCGGGATCGGCAACGCGGTGGTCGAGTTGCTGGCCGAATCGCCGCAGGTGGCCCAGGTGTACGCCCTCACCCGGACCCGGCCTGCTCTCGCGAGTCCCCGGGTCTTGTCCATCCCTTTCGACCTCCGGGACGAGACCTCCATCGCAGCGGCTGCCGCCCGCTGCCGGGCCGATGGGCCGCTCCACCTGGTGTTCGTCGCTACCGGTGTCCTGCATGACGGTGCGGGGCTGCAGCCGGAAAAGAGCTGGCGCGCGCTGGACTCAGCGGCACTGACTGAGTCCTTTGCCGTCAATGCCATTGGGCCTGCGCTGCTCGCGAAGCACTTCCTGGAGGGCCTCGCGAAGGGCGAAAAGGCCGTGTTCGCGGCACTCTCGGCGCGAGTAGGCTCTATTGAGGATAACCGGCTGGGCGGCTGGTACTCCTACCGCGCGGCAAAGGCTGCCCTGCACATGCTGATGCGCACCTGCGCCATCGAGCTGGCGCGCAGGAACCCCACGGCCCTCTGCCTCGCCTTGCATCCCGGGACAGTGGCCACGGCGTTGTCGGAGCCGTTCCGGTCGACGGTGCCAGAGGGCCGATTGTTCACGCCCCGGCAGGCTGGGGAGCACCTCCTCCACGTGATCGACAGCCTCGACTCTTCGGCCTCCGGCAATGCCTACGCCTGGGACGGTCAGCGCCTGCCTTTCTGAACCAGGAGCGGTTCCCATCGATCGTGCTGGTGAATCCGATCCCCACTATGAGGCGTAAACTGCTACGTAGGGGCAGAGGGACGCATTAGCAGGTGAGTGCGAAAAGGAAGTTTCTGACCGGCCTCCGGCTTGGCGGGATCGCCCTTCTGATCCCTGCGGCACTCTGGCTCCTCGGCGGCATGTTGGGCGTTTTGCCGACGGAGATGGCGGAGATCGCCGGCTATTCTGGCCTGCGGGTCATTGGCAGTGCGGCCGTCGGTGGGTGCCTGCTCGCCGCTATTGGTTCCGCGGATATCTGATTCAAGGAGAACGACGATGATCAAGCAATCTGATGTGTTCATTCTTTTGGCGGTAGCCATTTCCTTTGCCCTGTCCGGCTTCTTGTGGTTCTCGGGGCAGCGCGAGGAAGGGCTGTTCACCGCTCTCTGGGTGCCCTCCATCCTGTGCTTCGGCATCTATTTCAAGCTGATGGCCCAGAGCGGGTCCCGGTCATGAGTACCGGGACAATTCTCTACTTCGCGATCGGCGTCTTTACGCTGATGGTTATCGGTATTGTCCTGACGGGCGTGGAATTCCGGAAGATGGCAAAGCAGGCCACCATCCGGAAGAGCCAGGGCTTGCGGGGCGAGTGACGACTGATGCCCGCTCGTCTGCCCCTGGGCCAGAGCTAGGGATGAGAGCAGTAATGCTGCAAGGCTGACGCCTGTATGTCCGCGCCCGGGGACTGGCTGATCCAGAACGCGGCCAACTCCAGCTGCGGTCGCTACCTGATCAGGCTTGCCCATCTCAGGGGCATCCGTACGGCCAACGTGGGCCGCCGCCTTACGGCACCAGCGCTGACGGGCCGGGCGCAAGCCCGAACCGGGCCTTCAGCAGCGCGCCGTCCTGTGAGTCCACGATGCCGTTGCCGTTAAGGTCCCGGTCCGGGAACGCCGCTGACCCAAATGCCGCCTTGAGCAGCGCGCCGTCCTGCGAGTCAACTATGCCGTTGTTGTTGAAGTCCGCGTCGCAGCGATTGCCGTAGGCGTCTCCGTTTGTGTCGCGCTGGTCGGCATTCGCAGCTGCCCTGCAGTTGTCGCAGGCATCGCCGACCCCGTCGCCGTCCGCGTCGTCCTGATTCCCATTGGCGCGGGCCGGGCAGTTGTCGTCGCCGTCCAGCACTGCATCTTCGTCGCGATCGATGCCGATCCGGGTCCCTGAGCCCGGGGGCACGCACGAATAGGTGATCTCCTGGCCGGGCGTCGCCGCGATATCCCGCAAGCCGCTGTCACTGATCAGCGCATCCGCAGCCTTGTCACTGCGGAAGCCGCCCGTTGACTGCCGGACCCAGCCCCGCAACAGGCCACCAACGCGCCCTTTGACGACGAGGTCACAGTTGCCAAGCGAGGCCTGCGACGTCAGCAGGTCGAGACGGGCTCCCGTGACCCCGGCGTTGCCGGCATCGAGGGAGACCTGCTGTCCGACGACGGGCTTCAGATCACTATCCATCGCGAACATAAACTGCTCGACCTGCCGTCGCTCCGGGTCGCCGCCCGCGAAGGTAAAGACCGTCGCCCTGAAGAAGCGCACGAGCGTATCCATGCTGCCATCGTGCAGGAACCCGAACCCGCGGATCTGGTGGCCGTTAAAGGCGTTGTCCCCAGCTGCCGTGAACGGCACCGCAGGCATCCCGAACATGCCGACCTTCTGGTACATGTTGCGCAACTGCGGGATCTTGAAGTGCTGGGATTCACCCTCGAAGCTCGCGCGGCCGTCGGTACCGAAGAATCCTGCGGAACTGCTCAAAACGTGGCAGGTCACACACTGCCCGCTATCAACGACGCGGTTGAAGTAAAACGTGCGTCCCGCGTCCTGGGCCGGGGTCAACGTGTCGTCCAGCGCACGAATCGGATTCGGTGGCGGCGTCAGTGCAAGCGCGAAATCCGCGAAGGCGCTGATCTGCAAGTCGGTCAGCGGCGCGCTCCGGCCGAGCAGCGCAACGAACGCACCATTAAACGTCTTGAAAGCCGCGACTTCGTCCCCGGCGCTTCCGCCCGGATCGTTGCCCCCGGTTCGATCACCCCGCCAGTGCATCGAACCGTTGTTGCCCATCCCGAGAAGCGTCTGCGTTGTCATCGGTCCTTTGAGGGGATGAAAATCGCGATAGATCGCCGGTGGCGCATTGAAGGGACCAATCGTGAAGGTCAGCGGGTTGGCAAGCACCCGGTCAAGCGGATTACCGAGATCCCAGGCGAGGGAGTCGAGGTCGCCATCGACGTGGCAGGTGCCACAGGCGGCCTCACCGTTGCTCGACGTGAGCGTGGCGTCATAGAGAAACGCCCTGCCGTTCCGCACCGCGGGAGGCTCGGGATTCGGCAGCTGGTAGTGGCGCGTCTCTGCGCGCGTTGCGAGATCGACGATGGAAATACCATTGTCGAACCGGGTGACAACGTACATGCGGCCGCGGGGCTCGTCGAGCGCCATGCCCGTGGGGCCTCCGGCGCTCAGGCTGACGTACCGGCTGCCGTCCGGAGTGAACGTATCGGCCTCGAGTTCGCTCGCCGTGAATACGCCGATCCGTGCAGAACCCGCCGCGGCAAGGTAGACAGTCTTTCCGTCGCTACTGACCGCGATTCCCCGCGGCAGCGCAAGACTGTTCGCGCGGACGCTCGCCGGCGCTGGCACGACGCTGTAGTCGATGTGCTTGTTCAGGTGGCGCGGCTGCACGGTATTCGCCGCAGGATCGATCACCGTGATGCGGGTCTGGTGCTGGCGCCCGACCACCGACGAGTACGTACTGCCCGGACCGCTCGCGGGTCGGGTACCCTCGAAGCGCACCTGGTTCTGCGCCTCGGTATTACTGACGTACAGCCTGCCGCTGACCGGGTTCACAGCCATGCCGAACAGGATGGTCCCGACCTGGGGGTACGCGGCGACCTGACCAGGCGTCGACGCGTTGGCGTCGATCGAAAAAACATCCAGATCGGGCAGGTTAAACTGGACGATATCGTCCCAGTTACGCGCCAGCTCATCGACCCAGTGGGCCCCGTTGTGACGGACTATCAGGCCGACTTCGGGCTGCAATGCTCCATTGAGATCGCTGTTTGGTGCCGGAAGGCCGCCGGGCGCGGTGGCACCGCTGACCACGCAGGGGGCCGCAGCAGCGCGGCCGTTACAGACGGCGCCCTCATTGATCGTCGTCGTCCGGTTCCCGGAATGGAAGACCGCGGCATACACACGGCTGCCGTCTGCATTGACGGCGAGCGCGCGTGGCGTATCGCCGAAGAGCGTAATGATCTTCAGCGGTGCGGCGCTCGTTCCAGTGGCGTCGAATACCCAGACGTCGGCCCGGCCGGTGGTGGGCGTCGTCAGCTCGCCAGGATTCGCGGGATCCATGTACGGACTGTTCTGGCCGCGGTGAGCTGTCGTGATGAAGGCGCGGCCCCTGCCGGGACCCGCGAATACGATGTCTCGCGGCTCGTCACCGACGAGCAGTGTCCGCAGGACCCGCGGGCTGGCTCCACCGGCATCGACGACGCTGATACTGTCGGACAGCTGATTGACGACCCAGGCCTCCCCGCCCGGTCGGGTAGCAACCGCCACGGGCTCGAGCCCAACGGGCACAGAGGCCACGTGGACGAGCCCATCGGCACGGATATCAAAGATCTCCAGGCGGTTATCGGGAGTATTCACGGCCAGCAACCGGGAGCCGTCGGCTGACAGAGCGACAGGTCGCACCTGCCCGGCCTCGAACGCGACGAACGAGCCAGCAGCCCGGGCGGCCGCGAGGGGCAGCAGGGCCAGGACGCTGAGCAATCCCAGCATCGCGAACCGGTTCTGGAGCGCCATTCGTTCTCTATTGTTGTGCGGCGACAAGGGCAAGCTATCGCGCCGGCGTGGCCCTTGCAAGCGCCCTGCCGCGCCGTTTACATAAGCGCGGCGCTAGCAGGCAGACCTGACGCGAGGTTCCGTCAGGCAGACTTGCGCGCCTGAACCACCGGCTTCAGCAGCACCGCCAGTTCCCGCAGGCTCCGGTCCGTGGTCGGCCAGTCGATGCAGCCGTCGGTCACGGAGACCCCGTAGCGCAGCTTCGACCGGTCGACAGGAATTTCCTGATTGCCGGCCTCCAGGTTGCTCTCCAGCATCAGCCCGATGATGGAGCGGTTGCCGTTGACCACCTGCTCGATGCAGTCCCGGGCCACGAGGGGCTGCAGCGATGGCTCCTTGCTGGAATTGCCGTGACTGCAGTCGATCACGATGCTCTCAGGCAGTCCCGCCTTGCGCAGCTCTTTCTCACACAGGGCCACACTGACGGAATCGTAGTTTGTCCGCCCGGCTCCGCCGCGGAGGACGACGTGGCCATAGGCGTTCCCCCGCGTCTGCATGACGGCAGTCCGGCCGTCTTCGTTGATGCCGAGAAAATGGTGGGGCTGGCGCGCCGACTTCAGCGCGTTGATCGCTACCGTCAGTGACCCGTCGGTACCGTTCTTGAAGCCGACCGGCGTCGACAGGCCGCTGGCCATTTCCCGATGGGTCTGGGACTCGGTCGTGCGCGCGCCAATCGCATTCCAGGTGATCAGGTCGCCCAGGTACTGGGGCATGATCGGGTCCAGCGCTTCAGTGGCCGTCGGCAACCCGAGCTTCGCCAGGTCCAGCAGCAGCTTGCGGGCTACGCCGATGCCCTTCTCGATGTGGAAGGAATCGTCCATGTCCGGATCGTTGATGAGCCCCTTCCAGCCTACCGTTGTCCGGGGCTTTTCGAAGTACACCCGCATCACCAGCACCAGCGAGTCGCTGACGGCGTCTGCGAGGGTCTTCAGGCGCTTCGCGTAGTCGAGGGCGGCCGTGACATCGTGGATGGAGCAGGGCCCCACCACCACGAACAGCCGGGGATCCCGACCATCGATGATGTTTTGCAGGGTGCGCCGGTTGCGGAGGATGAAGCCCTCCAGGGCGGGACTTAAGGGGTAATCGGCCTTGACCTGCGCCGGGGTTGGCAGGATCGTGCGGGCGACGACGTTGACGTTGTAGATCTGGCTCTCGCCGGGAATGTCCATGCTGCAAAGGATAGAGGTCTGGCCACGGACCGGGCAACATGGCAGTGGCCACGCTGTAGAATGACCCCCAGAAAAACCCGCTCAATCCAGCCAATCCCCAGCCAATCCGGAGTACTGCCATGACCAACGTGTCCACTCTCAAGCCCTTTGCCAAGGGCGACATTTTCGCCGGCGCCACGGTCCTGAACCGACCGGAAGACGACCACGCGGGCGATGGCCGGATCATCCAGTACGACAGCAATCTCAACGAAAAGGGCATCCTCTGGACCGAGGGCACTACCCACCTTATCGGCGGCCTCGCCTTCGCGCCGGATGGCACCCTCTGGGGCTTCGACAGCAACAGCTTCAAGGTGCTGCGCGTCAGCCCCCAGGGCAAGCAGTTGCCCCACATCAAGTTCGCCGACCGGGCGTTCTCCAATATCAATTTCGCGAAAGACGGCACGATTTACCTGGGCGAACACCTGGTCGGCAACACAGTGCGGACCCGGCCCGGCACCACCCTGGGCACCACCCTACCTTTGCTGCCGGGCACTGACCGGTTCGGCGACGGCCTGCTCTGCCAGTTCACCCAGGACGGCAAGCTCCTGAAGGAATTCAAAACACCCGTCCACGGCGGCATGCCGGGCTTCCTTGGGCTGACGGGCGCGGCGCTGCGCGCGGACGGCAAGTCGATCCTCTATCTCTCGGAACTCAGCGACAGCATCCGCAGCTGGGACGTGGCCAACGACAAGCCCCTGCCCAACCTGGTCACCTACGCACCGGACAGCGGCAACATGGCCATGACGGTCATGTACACCCGGGACGGCAAGCTGCTGCATATCCGCGCGAACTTCAAGGCGGGCTTCTTCCTGGAACACCTGAGCGAGACGGGTGCCGTCCTGCGCGAATATCCCCTGCCCGGCCCCGGCTGGGCAGCCGTCGGGCAGTCGACAGAAGCGGACACGGTACTGCTCGGCAACTTCTTTACCGGTACCGTAGCAAAGTTCAGCCTCGCCACCGGCGAAATACTGGCCAAGGCGGAAACCGGCGCGCTGCGCTCGCTGGCCGGTCTCGCCCAGTACCCGGGGTAGGAAAAATGGGGACATGCCTGATTTCCCGCAACTTGCGGGAAATCAGGCATGTCCCCATTT
>JANNXJ010000058.1:0-29256 GCA_031409515.1 Gammaproteobacteria bacterium
CCCGGACACCCCCCTTACCCGGGTTTGCAAAAAGGGGCAAATGCAGCATTACCCCCACCTTCCGCTAAAAAAGGCATGTCCCCATTTTTCCTACCAGGGCAAAACCGTCCCGTCGAAGGTCCAGTAAGTCCCGGTGTTCGCCACCGTGAGCTGATCGGTGATGCGGATCAGGTCGCTGCCGGCCGTGGTCACGGGCCGGAGCATCTTCTTGGGCAGGCCGGCCATCATGTCGGTGTCCACGGGACCCGGGTCGATGAGCGCGACAGCAATACCCTTGCTCTTCAGCTGATTGGCCAGATTGACCATGACCATGTTCAGCGCCGCCTTGCTGGACCGGTAGATGTACAAGGTGCCCGTCTTCGTGGTCCCGATGGACCCCTGACTGCTGGAGACGTTGCTGATCTTCTTCTCGTAGCCTGCGAGCAGGTTCGGCAGGAAGGCCTCAGCCAGCTTCAGCGGCCCCACAACATTGGTGCGGTGGACGGAATCAAACAGCTCCCACTGCATGTTCTTGGCGAACTGCTGGTTGGCGCCGCCGCCCGTAACGCCGGCATTGTTGAAGAGAATGTCCACGGGTTTACCGGCGTACTTCTGGGCCAGCGCATCGATGGCCGCGAGGTCCATGACATCCAGGGCCTCCACCACCACCCTGCCATCACTGGCGGCCGCCAGCGCGTTGAGCTCCTTAGCCTCGGCGGGCTTCCGGGCCGTGCCTATGACCTTCCAGCCCCGGGCTGCGTACTGGCGGGCCAGCTCCAGGCCAATGCCCCGGTTCGCCCCCGTCACCAGCACTGTGGGCACATAACCCTCCGGCCTCGGAGCGGCCACCGGTGCGGTCACGGGGACTGGCTCTGCTGACGTGTGGGCACCTGCCTGGGCCGTAGCGAGCGCGCCGAAGTTAAGGGCAAGTGCCGCGAGAAGCGCGGTGGCACGGCGACGAGTGGTGGTCATCGAAATTCTCCTGGGGTGATCGCAGATGGTCAGAAACCCTTGCCACAGGAAACAGATTCCCCGTGGCACTGACCAATCAATGTCCCGTCTAAGGGAAGGGAAGGATGCACCCTCCCTGGTTAGCCGCCTTCAGCCGCCTTTAGCCAGCTTCAGCCCAGTTTCAGCCCAGGCCAACGCCGCTATACAACCGCATGAGCTCGACCACGAGGCCGGCGACCATGATCCCGAAGATCACTTCGGCTGCCAGGTAAGCCGCGCGCAGGTCTTTCATGGCAATGATCACCTGGCGAATGTCCTGACCCTTGGTTGCGACTATGCGGCGAAAGTTATCGAGCGGGCGCATGAACAACCAGCCGAGGGTCAGCAGCAGGATGCCTGCGGCCAGAGCAATCCAGCGTGCCGTTACATCAGAAACCATGAAGGCGGCAGCTACCTGGAGAACGCCAAGAATGATGAACAGGCAGGCGATATGGAGAAGATTCCGGCGCAGTTTGCTGAATCTGAGGTTATCTGCGTCGCTAAATTCGTAGTCCAACATTAGTTGCCCCGCAATCCTAGAGTGACGGTAATTGATCAATGGCCATGAGTTGTTGGCGCCCTAGCCGATTCGCCCCAAGAGGAAAGAACCCAAGCGAACCAAAACGAACACGACGAGTACCAGGCGGAAGGTCCCATGCGCAACCGAGAGGGCGTCAACGCCCTGCATCAACTTGGAGATGTCGCTGCCACGAGTTACCAGTACCTCGTCAAAATCCCCCCGCGGCCGGAGGAATAGCAGTGAGCCCACAATTGCTACCAGCCCGAGGACAACTATGCTGGGCCCGGCAAGCCCGCCCCCATAGGAACCCATGGCGATCGCACCAGCGCCAAGGCCGACCAGAGCGAGACCCACGACGCCCGTCATGATGGCAAATCGGTACAGCGACTCGGACAGTCCGACGATGACTTCTTCTTCGTCGAAGTCGAACTCATGTTCCTGTTGTGGCTGCATATTTTCATTACCGGCAAGGTTGAGGGCTGGATCGGCGAAGATTGTAACCCTGAATCCTGCCCAGTAAAGCTGGAAGTTTGAGCCCATGGACCGCACTGGGCTAGGATCGGGATCGATATCAGGGGCACGAGGGGACCATCATTTACCACGCTCGGCATCGAATTGCTGGCCAACGGGGAACTCGTGTGGATCTCCCCTTATGAACCCCTGCCCGCCGCGGCTGGCCAACCCGGGCGGACCCGCTCCCCTGATGGTTGGGGTCACTGGCCACAGCAATCTGCTCGCTAAGGAGGCTCCCGGGATCCGCGACCGGGTCCGGCAGTTCTTCGGGGAGTTGAGATCCCTCTCACCCAACCTGCCACTGACCCTGCTGAGCGGACTGGCGGAAGGCGCCGACCGTCTCGTTGCTGCGGAGGCACTGGCCATGGGCATCAAGCTGGTGGTCATCCTGCCGATGCCCCGCGAGATTTATCGCAGTGACTTTCCGAGTCCAGAGTCCCAAGAGGAGTTCAAGGCCCTGTGTGACCGGGGTGAAGTCATCGAACTGCCCCTTCTCCCCGGTGTGACAGAGGAGGAAGTCGCGACGACCAGCGAGGCCCGAAACCGACAGTACGCCCAACTTGGCGTCTTCCTTTGCGCCCATTGCCATGTGCTGCTGGCGCTCTGGGACGGCAAGCCCTCCGAGCGGCTCGGCGGCACTGCCCAGGTGGTCGGATTTCATCACCACGATTTCATGCCCGGGTTCACGCCGATGCGCAAGCGCGTGCGGGACCTGGTCATTGATGACGAAAGCGACCTGGTCTTCCACATTGCCGTTTCCCGCAATGAGCCGGATGGTGCGCCCCAGTCTCCGCTGCGGCCTCTGGACGCCGCGTGGCTGACCACCGATGAGTTAAAGCCCCGGACGCCATCCCTGCCCCTGCGCTATCGACTGATCTTTGCGCGTATCGCAGACTTCAACAGAGATTCCATCCGCCACGCCGCCGCGATCGGCCGGAACCGGCAGGACCTCCCCGGGATTGATCAGGACCAGAGGGGGGAACCCCTGACTGCAATCAACCACCTGTTCGTCATCTCGGACTGGCTGGCGGGGCACTATCAGCGCCAGTTCTACCTGATGCTCCGTTGCACACACACACTCGCGGTGCTCATGGGGCTGGCCTACATCGCCTACGCGGACATCTTCGACGATCCGCTCTACATCTTCGTCTTCCTCTGCCTCTTCGCGGTCGGACTGGTGTTCGTCGGAATTGCCACGCGACGCGCGTGGCATCGGAAATACCTTGACTATCGGGCTTTGGCAGAGGGCTTGCGAATCCAGTACTTCTGGGCCGCCGCGGGCGTTCGCCGCGACGAGGTCACGAAATTTGCCCATGACACCTTCCTGCAGAAACAGGATGTTGAGCTGGGCTGGATCCGCAACGTCATGCGGGTTGCCGGCCTGTATACCGGCCTTGGGACTCCGCCTGGCACAGGCGGCCTGCACATGACACTGGAGCAGTGGGTCGGGAACGAAACCAGTGGACAGATCAGCTACTACTCCCGCAAGTCACGGCGCCTGTCCACCCTGCAGAACAGAACTGAGTTCATCAGCATGACTTGCCTGTCGGTGGGCTTGTTTCTGGCTCTGGGTTTGCTGGTTTATCACGCAGAACTCTCCGCATCCGCCCGGACACCACTCAAGGTACTCATGGCCATCCTGCCGCTTATCGCGGCTACACGGGACGCGTATTCCCAGAAAAAGGCGGAAAAGGAACTGGTCAAGCAGTACCGCTTCATGAACAGGGTTTTTCAGAACGCTCGGCGTCAGCTGGACGTTGCCAGCAGCGACGAGGAGCGCAGGCTGATACTGCGGGCGGTCGGTGAAGCGGCGCTCGACGAACACGCCGAATGGATTCTCATGCACCGGGAGCGGCCCCTCGAGTTGTCGAAACTCTAGGGACCAGGAAAGCCCACCCGCCTACCAGGGCAGGATGTCGCCCGTTGTGTCCACGAACTGACCCGTGCGCGCAATATCAAAGCGGTCGATCTCCCGCAGCATGTCGTTCACCGCGTCCGCTACGGGCCGCAGCATGCGCTTCGGCAGGCCCTTCATGAAGTCGGTGTCGGTGGCTCCGGGTGTTACGAGGCCAATGGTGATCCCGCGACTCTCGAGCTGGAAGGCCAGATTCACCATCACCATGTTCACGGCAGACTTGCTGGCCCGGTACCAGTAGAGCCGGGGTGAATCCACGCTGCCGATGGACCCCTGGCTGCTGGACACGGTGATCATCTTCTTCTGCCCGCTGGCCTGAACATTCTTGAGGAATGCCTCGCAGACCTTGATGGGGCCCACGGCATTGACCGCCATCACTTCGTAAAAGACGTCGTAGTTGAGCTTGGTGAACAGCTGGTTGTCGCCACCACCGCCGATCCCCGCGTTGTTCAGCAGCACGTCAATGGGCAGAGCCGCAAACTGCTGCGCCAGTGCATCGACCCCCACGTGATCCAGCACGTCCAAAGTTTCCACGCTCAGCAGGGGGAACTTCTTCGCCAGGGCTTGCAGCTCTGGTGCCGCCGCCGGGCTCCGGCACGTGGCCAGCACGCGCCAGCCCCGCTCGGCGTAGCGCCGCGCGAACTCCAGACCGATGCCCCGGTTGGAACCGGTGATCAGGACCGTGGGCGGACCTGCTGAGGACGGTGGCGTGACCGGTGGCGAGGGGGACTCGGCAGCAGACAGGCGGTCGACCAGGGGCCCGAGTGCCGCGAGCACCGCAGCCCCACGCAGAAACTCGCGCCGGCCGCCCGATCCATCCTGCTCCGCCACGGGGGCAGACCTTCCGGCTAGCCGCTCACGGCCTTCAGATCCCCCGCCGCCTCGGCATACTTCGCGGGGTCAACAATCGGGATAGCGTCCAGCACCCAGCCCTTGGTCTGGCGCCGCGCCGGACTCGGAATGGCATAGGCCACACGACTGGCGGTGCGGGCCACCTCCTCCATATCGATCTTCCAGCCCTTCGCCGCCCACTCCTTCTGCTTGGCCCGGTATTCCAGGATGACCGAATCGGCCGGGACCATGAACTCCTTGGTGTTCTTGTCCGGCGTTATGGCAGGCCGCAGGTTCTCGATGATCTTGACGTCCTGGTTCGCCACGTACTGGTTGCGCTCCTTGACATAGGCGTCCGACTTTTCCTCTATGGAGAAGTTGCGGGCACAGACGAGATAGAGATGGGTGGTCTTGTCGTCGATAGGCCGTTCGTAGAGGTACTGGTGAATGAAGAACGTCGGGCTCGGGTGGATGTAGGTCCACACGTGATTGGTGCCGTGATAGCCGGTGCCCGCCTCCAGCGTGCCTTCACCTGGACGGAACTTCTTGAGCTCGCCAGGCAGCGGCGGTGCCTGGAAGGTGTGCCAGAACCCCTTGCCCCAGATGCCACCGTCCTCAATGCGCATGTCGCCGATGTTGTAGACGTCTTCCCGCTCGCCACTGAAGCCGTGGGTGTCGTGCACGTACTCGTTGTGCGCCGGGTCCAGGCCGTTCTCAATGGAGCGCTCGTAATAGCCGTTGAGCTGAAAATGCTGGAGCGTGGCTCGCCAGCCGGGCTGCTCCCACTCCTTCACGGCAAGGATCGGCGGGCGCTCGGCCTCCGGCAGGTCGCCCAGGAACGCGAAGACCAGGCCATAACGCTCGTCCACCGGGTAGGCATCAATGCGGGTGCGGCCCGGAATGCTCGCCTTGCTGCCCAGGGACGGGATCCGGGTGCAGTTGCCTTCACCGTCGAACTGCCAGCCGTGATACGGGCACTGGATGCAGTCGCCCTTGACCTTGCCGCCGGCCAGGGAGCCGCCGCGATGGGTGCAGGTGTTGGCCAGGCAGTGGGCCTTGCCCTGGGTGTCCCGGTAGACCACAAAGTCCTGGCCCAGGGCCCGCACCTTGAGGGGCTGGTCGGTCAGTTCCACCGTGGACGTCATCGGGTACCAGAAGTTGATATACATGCGCGGGCCTTACCAGTGTTCTTAACTGCGTGAACTATAGGCCGGCAGCGCCCCGTCGCCAAGCAGCAGGGACGGCGCCCGGCGGGCAGCTCAGCGCTCTGCAACCCCGGCCGCCCGGGACCGCAGACCCCGGACAATGGCAATGCAGGGCAGCAAGATGAGGGCGGCGGCAAACAGCGGCGCATCACGGCCCAGGCCCGCGACGCCGAGCAGGGCGATCATCCCCGGCCCCAGGGCGCGGCCGAACCAGCTCGCCGTGTTGAAGGTGCCCAGCACCAGGCCGCGCTCGGACTCCCCAGCCTGCTTCGACACCAGGCTGTTGACGGTGGTCATGTAGAGGGCGCTGCCAGTCGTCGTGAAGGTGATCCCGAAGAGCATCACCCCCCAGAAGAGCGACTGGGTCATGACCAGCAGCCCGATGACATAAGACGCCAGCCCGGCAATGAGCAACCGCTTCTCCCCGAAGCGTTTCACCAGGGGCCCGACGAGCAGCCCCTGCGTGGTCACAACCAGCACGGCCAGATAGGTAAAGGACAGGCCAATCTCCCGGGGACCCCAGCCAAAGCGGTCGCCTGCCCAGAAGGGGAAGTTGGTCTCGAAGGCCGCCATGGCCAGGTAGGCCAGGAAGCCGACGGCCAGCAGGGAACCGAGCACAGGCCGGGCAAGGACCTGGCGGAAGCCACCGGGCCGGGCGGCCGGGTCGCTGTGCTTGTTGGCACCGGCGCGCTTCTCCGGGGGCAGGCTCTCCCGGAGAAAGAAGAAGGCACCGCAGAGTGCCATGAAGCAGACAGAGGCCGCCGCCAGGCCGGGCCAGAGCAGTGTCGCAGACGCCGCGTCAGCGCCACCCAGCAGCCCCCCGACCATCGGCCCGACAATGAAACCCAGGGACAGCGCCGCTCCCACCCGGCCCAGGGTCTTGGCCCGCTGCTCCGGCGGCGAGATGTCCGCCGCATAGGCCATGGCCACAGCAACGTTGCCCCCCATGAGTCCCGTCAGCAGCCGACCGCTGGCCAGAATGTAGGGGTTGGGCGCGAACGCACAGATCAGGTGGCCCACCATGCCCCCCGCAATGCTGCCCAGGAGCATGGGCCGCCGGCCGAAGCGGTCGCTGTACCGGCCCCAGAAGGGCGTCGCAATGAACTGCCCGATGGCATACAGACCCAGCATCATGGGCCCGGCCCAGTGGGGGACGCCCAGCTTCTCGGCAACGAAGGGAAAGCCGGGCAGGATGAGGCCAAACCCCATCCCGGACAGGAGGATCGTGAGCAGCAGGATTGGCATGACCGTCATCCTAACCGATGGCCACGGCGTGGCAGCGCTGGCGCCGCAAGGTGCGACCTCGGCGCGGATAAGCTAAGGTTTGGTCAACACGTAACGACTCGTCAGGGAGAGCTGCCATGGCCCGGAAACAGGATACGTCCCGCTTCGATCCCGAGGGCACGCGCCTGCCCATCAAGCTGGACACGACCAGTAACGGGGAGTTCGTGCCCCGGCCACTAGAACGCCACAGCGTTCTCGCCAACGAGCGGGCCGTCGAACAGGTGGGGGTCAATGCCCGGCGCCTGGGCCTGAGCCGACGCAACTTCCTCACCAGTTCCGCCGGCGCCGCCACCACCCTGCTGGCCTTCAACGAGGTCCACGCTGCGATGGGCAAGACCGGGAGCTTCTACGAACTTCCGCAACTTGCCGCACTGGACTCCGCCGCTGCCGATGCTTCCCTCGCCAAGCGGGAGTTCATCTTTGATATCCAGGGCCACCACGTTAACGCCCTGGAACGCTGGAAAGCGCCAAACATGCTGACGGCCACCGGCCTTAAGTTCATGCCCCAGTCGAAGTGCGACTACCTGGACCCCAACTCGGAATATGGGCACATGAAGTGCTTCAGCAGCCAGGCCTTCGTCAAGGAGATGTTCCTGGACAGCGACACCGACATGGCGGTGCTGACCTTCACGCCCACGTCCTTCGAAGACATGCCCCTGACTCAGGAGGAGGCCGAGGCTACCCGGGAGATGGTAGTCGCCATGAAGGATGGCCATCGCCTGCTGGTGCACGGGCGTGTGGTACCCAATCTGCCCGGGGACCTTGAGCGCATGCCGGAACTCGCGGAGAAGTGGAAGGTGTCCGCCTGGAAGACCTACACCCAGGCCGACCCGGCCGGCGAAACGGGCTGGTGGCTGGATGACGAGGAGCACGGTGCCCGATTGATCGAGATGGCGCGCAAAACCGGCGTGAAGACCATCTGCATCCACAAGGGCGTGCCCCTGCCCACCCCCTTCATGACCGGCAAGAACCGGAAGTACGGCGGCTGCGGCGACGTGGGCAAGGCTGCGCGCCTGAACCCGGATATCAATTTCATCATCTACCACTCCGGCTACGACCTGAAATTCCGTGGCGAAGCATTTGTGCCCGGCAAGCACGAGATCGGCATCGACTCCCTGATCCAGTCGCTGCTCGACAACGGCGTGAAGCCCAACAGTAACGTCTACGCCGAACTGGGCACCACCTGGCGCTACCTGATGAAAGACCCCAACGAGGCAGCTCATGCCATGGGCAAGCTCTTCAAGTACGTCGGCGAGAACAACGTGGTGTGGGGCACGGACTGCATCTGGTACGGTTCACCCCAAGACCAGATCCAGGCCTTCCGGTCCTTCCAGATCAGCCGGGAGTACCAGGAGAAGTTTGGCTACCCCGCGATGACGCCAGAACTCCGCGCCAAGGTATTCGGGCTTAATGCCCTGAAACCCTACGGCCTTGACGTCACTGATATCCGCAAGAGCTTCCTGGCGGACACCATGCAGAAAGCCAAGGGCATCAATGCCGAACAGCCGGACCCGACTTACCTCACCTACGGGCCGCAGACGCGGCGGGAATTCTTTGCACTGCTGAAGGCTGGCGGCTGAGGAATCGCGCCTGAAGGCGCTCCTCCACTCCGACGCGGCTGGCGGCATCGTGCTGCTGGCGGCGGCGGGCGTTGCCCTGCTCTGGGCAAACTCGCCCTGGGCGGGCAGCTATCAGGCGCTGTGGCACGCCGGCGTGACCCTGCCGGGTACCGGCCTGCGCCCGGACCTCCATTTCCTGATCAACGACGGCCTGATGACGCTGTTCTTTTTTGTCGTTGGCCTCGAGATCCGCCGCGAGCTGCACGACGGGACGCTGGCCGACCGGCGGCAGGCAGCCCTGCCGCTGATTGCCGCGCTGGGCGGCGTCCTCCTGCCCGCCACGCTCTACCTGGCCTGGAATTCGGATCCGGTCGCCCGCCCCGGCTGGGCCGTTCCGACGGCGACAGACATAGCCTTCGCCGTTGGGGTGCTCGCCCTGCTCGGCAAGCGTGTGCCACCAGCGCTGCGCATCCTGCTGCTGGCCGTGGCGATCATTGACGATATTGCCGCCATCCTGATCATCGCCTTTGTCTACTCCGACGGCGTCACCCTGACGGGCATTGGCATCAGCCTGGCGGGGGTCCTCGCCGTTTTCTCGCTGCAACGACTGGGTATCTGGCGACCGCTGGTCTACGTGGTCCCCGGCGCGGTGATCTGGTTTGGCCTCCTGCAGGCAGGGATCCACCCGTCGGTGGGCGGTGTGGTCGTCGGATTGCTCACCCCGGCAGTCGCCAATTCCGCGCCGCGCCCTGGCGACGACTTGCGTCCGCCCGTGGTCTGGCTGCAAGAACGCCTGCACGGCTGGAGCACGTTCCTGGTCATGCCGGTGTTTGCCCTGGCCAACGCGGGGGTGAACATCGCCGGCAATCCGCTGGGGGACAAGCTGGCGCTGGATATCTTCACGGGGGTGGTCTTGGGCCTTGTACTGGGCAAGCCCCTCGGCATTCTGGCGGCCAGCTGGGTGGCAGAGCGCCTCGGCCTCATCACGCTGCCTGCCGGCGTCGGCTGGCGGGGCGTCGCGGTCATCGGCTCCCTCGCCGGGATCGGTTTTACGATGTCGATCTTCATCGGCAGCCTGGCGTTCGAAGAACGCTTGCTGCTGGACTCCATGAAGCTCGGCGTGCTCGGCGGGTCGCTGGTGTCGGCGGTGATTGGGCTGGCGTTGGGAGCGGTACTCTTGCGGCCGCCCGGAGTTCGCGCCGGTCGGCGCTCCTGAGGTGAGTCAGAACTGCCAGGAGACGCCAATATTGGGCAGGATCGGCAGGTTGTTCCGCCGCTCCAGCTGGAACTCGTTGTCCTCGTCCACGGCGATCCCGAACTCCACGCAACACTCATTCTGCCGATTCAGGCTGTTCGACACTTCCAGGAACACGGCAACCAGGCCAACACGGGTCTGAAACCGGCGGGCAGCGCGCAGATCGAGAGTCGCGTAGTTGCCGAAGTGCTCAGCATTCCGGGGCCCCACCGTCACCAGGTTCCCGGGCCCGCCGTCCTCCAGTTCCACCCAGGTCGTCGGCCAGCCGGTCCGCCAGGTAACCGACGCGCTGAGATCCCAGCGCCGGGAACTCCGCAGAATGCCGGCACCCAGTGCGTGACGCTGGTCCCAGCTGCGCGGTAGCTCCTCGCCGTCCAGTTCATCACGCGCCGTCGACCAGCTGTAAGTTCCCCACCAGTTGAGATCGCCCCCGGTATTGGAGCGGACAGACACCTCCACACCCCGTGCCTTCGCGCTGTCTGCAGAGATGCGGATACGATCAGGTTGAAGTTCTGGCAAGAGCCTGAAGGGATCCAGGAAATTCTCGTAGCGGTTGCGGGGATTGTGGTAGTTCTTCGTGTACGCCTCCACCCGGAGGCTGGCCACCGCGCCCAGCTGCTGCTCGATGCCCAGCACGAACTGGTCAGCCCGTTCCGGTCGCGCAAATGTCGTCTCGCCATCGCTGACGTCGAGTTCATCGATCGCCTGGGTCTGCCAGTACCGCCCCCAGCTCGCCCGAAGCTGCGTGGCTTCACTCAGCTGATACAACACGCTGGCCCGGGGACCGAGGTGGCCCGACCCGTCGACGAGGGTAGACCGGTCCCAGCGCAAGCCCAGTTCTGTCGTCCAGGGGCCCGGAATGTCCACCCGGGCATTCAGATAGGCGGCGTAGTAACTGCCGTCCTTGGCGAGAGAAATGTCCCGGGACTGAAGCGCCTCTGTGGGAGCGCCCGGCGTGTCGAAAAGCAGATCAAACACAGCCTCCTCGGTGTAGTCGTAGCGGCCCCGCGAGTGCCGGAGTTCGCCACCAAAGTCGAGACGGTGCCCACCGCTGAGGGCCAGCGACCACTGGCTGGCGAGCCCGAGGATGTCGGCCGAGCGCCGGTCTTCCAGAGCACCGGCAGTAACGCCGGGCTGTTCCGCAGTGCCACTGCGATGGGCAGTCAGGCTGGCCCAGGACAGCAGTGTGAAGCCCTCGAGCCGATCCGTCGGCCGGGTGTCGGCCCGCAACCAGAGGTATCCGTCCTGGTACCTGGCGTTGGCCTGCTCTTCCCTGTCACTGGCATAGACCCGGATATTGTCGTCGAAGAGCAGTGCATTGGCCGACAGCTCGAACTGCTCCGAAAACTCCCAGGCCACCTGTCCGTGGAGATCCGAGTAGCGGGGCGTCCCGAGGTCCTGATTGGTGAGATCCAGCATGAGGTCGAGGTTGCCCCGCCGCGCCGAGACCAGCCAGGTGCCCTGGCCTTCGTGCCAGCCGCCGGACAGCAGGCCAGCCGCATTGAACAGGCTAAGGGCCAGTGCCCGGTAGCCATCCGCCGGGGGCTCGAAGGCCTGGATATCAATGACACCGCTCAGGCGATCCCCGTAGAGCGACGGAAAGGCCCCGGTGTAGATGTCGAGCCCGTCGATGACCGCCGGGTCTATCGAACTGAAGATCGACTGAAAGTCTTTCAGGTGAAAGGGGTTGAACAGGCGCAGTCCGTCGAACGTCACCAGCGTCTCCTCGGCTGTCCCACCGCGGATGCTGGTCTTGGATGACAGTCCATTCATGGCGGCGCCGGGCAGCCGGCCCACGGCGCGCAACGGGTCGTCACCAAGATCAGGCAAGAGTTCCACATCGGTATTCGCGAGGGCGGTGACGGGTACCACGGGCTCACGCAGCATCTCGTAGCGGCTCGTGGTGACGATCAGTTCGGGGATAGCGGCCAACTGAACCGGCACCCCGACAGGGTTGCCAACCGGAACAGCGTCGGAGGTGGCCCGCACGATGAGAATGCTGCCGTAGGGACCAGCGCGCACGCTGAGGCCATAGGGCTGCAGTACGTGGCCCAGGCGCAGGACGGGAGTTGCGCCCGCCGGTTCCGCACGGACCGGCATGCCAGAATGGACCAGTCCAGAACTGTAGAGCACCGGCAGACCGTTCCGGCGCAGACCCTCGATGACAGTCTCGAGTTCCTGGCCCTGCCAGGTGTCCGCCCAGCCCGCCGGGGCTGCCAGGAGCAGGAGCAGCGGCAGGGCGCACAGGCGATTCAGCCCTGGCGGTCCCTTGCCGGGCAGAGGCTCAGCGGACTTTCCCACCTCGGTCCCGACCCTTCACCAAGAGCGATCCGTCGTCGAGTATCTCCAAATCCAGGTCGGTTGTCGCCAGCACGGTGCGGGCCGCCGGCAGGGGCGCCAGATTGCGGATGCTGCCGTGGAGGATTGTTCCTTCAGTGAGCGCCTGGACAGCAGGGGATTCGTAACGAACCGGCCGCCCGGTTTCCCGCGCCACCCACTCAAGCAGCTCAGTGAGCGGTCGATTCTCGATATCCGGAGTGCGCACGACCAGCTGGACCCAGTCCCAGGAGGAATCGGCGGTGGCGATAGCGGCCCACTGCACCTCTCCGGCAGGCGAGACGAGCAGCTGCTCACCAGCACTACCGCGGTACTCCTGAGCACCCAGCTGCACTACAACCGTTCCTTCCCGGACCCGTACACGCTGTTCCTGGTTCCGATAACGAACCTCGAACTGCGTCCCCACATCCCGGGTCACCGCTATGGGAGTAACCACATCGATCGCCAGCCCGGTAGCGCGGGCGTCGACATAGACAGTGCCGGCTAACAGCTCGACCCGGGTGGGTCCTGCCAGGCGCACTTGTGTCAGCTCATCCAGCCGCAGGGATGCCCCCTGCAACAATATGAGACCGACCCGCGCTCCCCGACCGGTCCGCACCTCGCTACCCGTCAGCAACTTGCGGTCCCGCGCCAGCCCCGTCCAGGAATCGTCGGTACTGGCCCGGATTGCCGCCTCGCCGATGAACTGGTCGCTGAGCGCCACCGGCAGTGCCGGCCCATTGCGCAAGGTTGCAAAGCCGATGCCGACAGTGGCAACCAACAAGGCCGCCACTGCCCGCCAGATTGTCCGTTGCCTGCGTGCCTGAACCCGGGCGTCCAGGGTGGCACTGGCAGCAGCGAACACCCGGTCGCGGATATCGCTCGGGGCTGCCTCGCGGCGGCCTGCCGCACGAATAATCCGCCCCAGAAAATCCGTGTTCTCGTGTTGATCAGCCGACATGTCAGTGCTCCCGCCCGACGGACTGCAGGTTGCCAGAAACGTGGTCAGCGCCGCCCAGCGCGAGCAGCGCGTCCCGGAAGGCCTGGCGCGCCCGCCCCAGGAGTGACTCTGCCGCCTTCACGCTCAGGCTGAGCCGGGTCGCGATCTCCGCCACAGGCAGCTCATCGACGTATTTCCATTCAAGGATGTCGCCATACCTCGCTGGCAGATGATCCAGTGTGGCCTGCACGAGCCGGGTGACATCGCGACGCACCAGCTCCGCTTCACCGCTTTCACCCTGCGGGTCGGTCAGTGCGGCAAGGATCGCCTGGACCTCGGGGCTGTCGTCGATGGAGACAACCCGGCGGGTCTCCTGCGTTCGGTGTCGGTAGTAATCCATGATCAGGTTGTTGCAGATCTGGCAGAACCAGGTGTACAGGGCCGCCTCGCCGCGATACGTCTCCAGGCGTTCTATGGCCCGGCAAAAGGTCTGCTGTACCACCTCACCCGCCGCGTCTGCATCGCCGTGCAGGCGCGAGAGTGCAAACCGGTACAGGCGCGGGAAGTATTCGTCAAATACGAGACGAAAGGCCCCCTGGTCGCCGCGGATGATCTTCCGGGCGGTGGCAAAGTCGAGATGCTGCAGCACCTGTGGCAAGGCGTTATTCCCTCCGAGCTACCTGTTAGACGTGCTGGCGGGGGAAATCCTTCGCGGCCCCGGTTTGCGGCGCCGAAGGATCTGGCAGCCAGCCACGTCCAAGAGATTACGTACACCGAGAAATCGCCTCACAGCCATATCGTTCAAGGGAGAAGCCTGCCATGAAGACGCTAATCATCGGTCTCGGATTAAGTCTCGCCCTGCTGGCCCAGTCGGCCACCGCGGGCGGATCCGCCAGAAAGGAACATGCCTGCAGCAGTACCGCCTCAGTAGCCCACACCGCGTGCATCTACGATGTTCTGGACTCGTTCTGGATCTCGACGGGCAAGTGCAAGAATCTCGCAGACAGCAGCGCCCGTGCGGAATGCTTCGCAGAACTGAAGGGCTTCCCCGGGGAGGGCCGCCAGGAATGTGCTGCGCAAAGGGCTGCACGCCGTGACCTTTGCGAAGACCTGGGTGAAGCGCCCTATGACCCGCCGTTCGAGCCGTCTCTGTTTGTGAATCCCGCCGACATCGGCGGCAGTGTGGCACCCAACCCCTACCTGCCAATCATTGCGGGCCGGACGCTCGTGTACCGGGATGGTGACGAGACCGTCACGGTCAAGGTTACCGGGGACATCAAGTTGATCAGCGGCGTGCCCTGCGCCGTGGTCAGTGACATCGTTGAAGTTGATGGGCAAGTAGTCGAGAACACCATCGACTGGTTCGCCCAGGATCTGCAGGGCAATGTCTGGTACTGCGGCGAAGCCGTGCAGGACTTCGAAGACGGCGAACTGGTGAGCCTGGATGGTTCGTTCAAGGCCGGTGTGGACGGCGCGAAGCCCGGCATCCTGATGAAGGCCGTACCCATGGTGGAAGACACCTACCGCCTGGAGTTCGACCTCGGCAATGCGGAGGACACCGCCGAAGTGCTGAGCCTGACCGGCTCGGCTACCACGCCGGCCTTCTCCTGCGCGGGCACCTGCCTGATCACCGAAGACACCACGCCACTGTCACCTGACGCACTGGAGAACAAGTACTACGCTCCAGGGGTTGGCCTGATCCTGGAAACCAAGCCCCGCACGGGCGCCCGGCTCGAGCTGATCCAGATCATCGACTAGTCGACTGACTCCGGTAGGAGCGGCTTTAGACGCGACCCCGACCGACGCCAAAAAAAACGGCGGGCAGCAATGCCCGCCGTTTCTATTTTCCGGTCGCGCGTAAACGCGCTCCTACTTGCGCTTCTTCTTCCCGACGCTGCCGCCCACCGGCTCACCGTGGAGCATCCGGATCTGCGGGTCGCTGTGGTAATCCGGATTCTCGAAGTCCGGCGGCCCGTGGGGGTGGTTGTGGCCGTCGGAGGCCGCCCACTGGTAGAGCTGGGGACGCTTGCGATACAGCGTGGAGGCAGCGCGCAGCTTGTTCTCGTCCGGATTGGTCCAGGGATTGAAGTGGAAGTAGTTGAACAGCACGGAGTCGGTACGGCCGAAGGCAATGGTGCCGTACTTGCAGCGGAAGGAGCCGTGGTTGATGTACGGCGGCCGCCAGAAGTAGCCGCCCGTCGGCAGCTCGCCGAACTGCATCATCCAGGACGTGCCCCAGATGTGGTACGACTCCTCGGCGCTGTCGTGGTAGGAGATGTTGTCCTGGGCGAAGCGCGGCGTCATGCAGTACAGGAAGCTCAGCGCCTCCGTGAGCGGATCGAAGTGCAGCAGCTTGATCAGGCAGCCCGTGGCCACGGACGGCGAGACGATGCTGCCGCCACCCCAGGGCTTGTCCTCATAGCTGTTGACTGACGAAAACGCGTCGGTGAGGGCCAGCTGGTGGTTCTTGTCGGACTCCACAAAGCTCGGCTCACTGTCGTTGAACATCAGCAGGGCCTCTGCCCCCTGGGACACTTCGATGGCCCCCACGGCCATGCCGGCGGGAATGAAGGCATAGTGCCCTTCAGTCCAGGTCTGCTTGCCGACCTTGATCTTCCCGTTCAGGACGAAGATCTCCATGTCGGAATAGCTCAAGCCCGGCTTGCGCTTGAAGCCGCCGTCAAAACGCACCTTGAGGGTGCAGGCACCGGTATCGGTGTCCAGTGACAGCACCTTGTAGTTGCTGCCCTTAAAGCCGGAGACGCCAAACTTCTTGAACGGGTGGTCAAGCTCGACGTAGGGCTCAATATGCGGTCGTGCCACGAAAACTACTCCTTAAATCATTGAGACGTCTTGAGCGCCTCTAGTAAATAAACAACCCGAGGCTAAAAGACGACCTGGTGCCTGCCCTTGGGCTTCTTGGCAATCTCGCTGGGCTTGATCACCCGCCGGGTGTCGCCGTTCATATTGAAGCCCTTGGTCTGGACGATCTGCAGGAACTCCTGCACCCACTTCTCACGCTTGGGAGCCAGTTCATCCATTTCTTTCACAATCGCCGCGTAGCGCTTCTTCTGCTCCGCCACGTTCTCCTTGAACCAGGCGTCCGTGTCCTTCGACCGGGCTGGCTTCGCGTCCTGTACTCGCTTGGTCATATCTGCGCTTCCCTATCCTTATTTATAGCTCTTCCGGTACCAGTCGTTCACCTCATCGCCCGTCGCCATCCACACGTCTTTATGGCTGGCGATATGCGCAAAGGCGCGCTTGAGGTGCTTGAACTTGTTGGGCTGACCGACCCAGAACGTATGCAGGCAGATCGGCATGCAGCGGGCATTGTCGGCACCCTCGTCGTAGAGCACATCGAACTGGTCGACGATCATGTCGCCAAAGGCCTCAGAACTGACACCCGCGTTGGCAAACGCCGGAATGTCGTTCAGCTCCACGGTGTAGGGCACCGAGATCAGGCTGCCCTTCTTGACGTTGAAGGGGAACGGGTGATCGTCCGCCGTGTAATCGCACAGGTACTCAACGCCGAATTCAGCCAGGATATTTGGCGTGTTGTTGGTGTGCGTCAGGAACGGTGAGAGCCAGCCCTTGGTCTTGCGACCGATCGCCTTCTCCATGGCCTTCAGTACGCTGCCGATGATCTCCCGTTCCTTCTTCTCGTCGATACCGGACAGGAAATTCGCCGGGGCGTTGTTGATGCCGTGGCCGATGAAGGCCCACTTGCGCTTGTTGGTTTCGTCGATGATGCGCGGATACTCGCGAATGATCTCGGAATTCAGGCATACCGTGCCGCGCATGCCGAGCTGGTCCATCAACTCGATCATCCTCCAGAGGCCAACCCGGTTGCCGTAGTCCCGCCAGCCGTAGTTCAGCGGATCCGGATTGAACTGCTGGGTACCGGGAATAATGGCGGTACCCGGGACATTGTGCGGGAAGTGCTCGATGTTGATGTACGGCAGGACGGCCACCCGCGCACCTTTCGGGAGCTTGAACTTGGGCCGGTCGATGATCGGCACGTAGTCATAGTGCGGGCTCTGGGTGAGCTTGCTGCGGTCGGCTTTTTCGGGTTTCGTTGCCATGGTTTCGGTTCCCTGTTGTACGTTGTTTCTTGCTGTTGGAGCGGCTTTAGCCGCGATTCAATTTATCGCGCCTAAAGGCGCTCCTACGGGCGCTCCTACCGTTTGAGGCCTTTGATGTGCTGCAGGGCTTCTGCCTTGCTGATCACATCGCCGTACTTGGCGTTGATGTCGAAGAGATTGGCTTCGTGGGGCCCGTCGTGGCGATCCCCCACGCACTCCCGCACCACAATCGGGCGAAAGCCGTTCTGCACCGCGTCCACGGCCGAGGCCCGGATACAGCCGGACGTTGTACAACCGGTGATCATGACCGTGTCGACCCCCATGGCTGTCAGGGTGGCGGCCAGTGACGTGCCGAAGAAGCAGCTGGCGTAGTTCTTCACGATGACCAGTTCGCCCTTCTGCGGCTCGACGCCCTTGCAGAACTGGGCGTACTTGTTACCGGGCACCAGGCTCTTCAGGACCGGCGCCTTCTTGATCCAGATGCCGCCGTCCGCAAAGTCCGACGGGTTATAGAACACCCGGGTGTGGATGATGGGCATCTTCTTCGCCCGTGCCGCCTTCAGGAGGGCCGGCATTTCGGCGACTGCCTTGACCACCCCCGGCGCGAACAGGGGGGCGCCTTTCAGCGTGTAGCCCTGGAGCAGGTCGATGACCAGCAGCGCGGTCTTCTTGCCGAAACCGAGCCGGTTGTCCCACACGCCTGCGTAATTCTTGGCGGCCGTCGCCTGTGCCATCGAGTGTTCTCCCCTAAAGGTGCGTCATAGTTCCACCGAACTGCGCGGCCCGCAAGCGGCGCAGAAACGGGTGCCAGGCCTAGTGCTCCGCCGCGACCCTGCGTTCGGCCGCGGCGCTGACTTCGGCCGCAGACTGCAGGGACGGCGCCATCAGGGGCACCGAATCCAGCACCCAGCCCTTGTGATTACGCCGTTCCGGCCCGGGAATAGCATAGGCAACCCGCTGCCGGCTGCGCTTGAGCTCGGCCATGTCGATGCGCCAGCCCCGCTGCTCCCACTCCTTGAGCTTCTTCCGGTAACGCAGGATCGGCTCGTCGGCGGGAACCATAAATTCTTTTGTATTCGTCTCGGGCGTCAGGGCCGGCTGGAGGGCCGAGAGCACCGTGATGTCCTGGGCGGCGATCATCCAGTTCATCTCGTTGACCTTCTGGTCCATCTCGGCGTCCAGGAAGGTGGACCGCATGTTCATGAAGAAGATGTTGGTCGTGTACTCATCAATGGGCGCCTCCCACATGTACTGATGCATTCTCTTGTCGACGGCGAACTTGATGTAGGTCCACACCCCGTTTGGCCCGATGACCCCGGTGCCCGCTTCCCGGGAGTCGCTCGCCTGCTTCATCTTGGCAAAGTCGCCGTCCTTGGAGGCGGGCGACTTGAATTTGGTAAAGAAACCGACACTCCACTCCGGGTCGCCGACCCACCGGAGGTCGTTCACCTTGTATTCGGTGTTTTCCCCGGAGAAGCCGTGGGTGGGATGCACAAACTCGTTGTGGGCGGCATCCAGGCCGTTCTCCACCGACCGCTCGTAGCTGTAGGGAATCTGGAAATTCATCCAGGTGGCCCGCCAGCCCTCCCGGTCGAACTCGGGCACTTCCAGCATCGGCGGCCGCTCGGCCTCGGGCAGATCGCCGAGGAACGCGAACACGATCCCGTACTTCTCCACGACCGGGTAGCCATCCACCCGGGTTCGCGCCGGGATGCGGGCGGTGGAACCCAGCGACGGAATCTTGTGGCACTGCCCCGTGCCGTCGAACTGCCAGCCGTGATAGGGGCACTGCAGGTTGTCGCCCTTGACCTTGCCGCCGGCCAGGGATCCGCCCCGGTGGGGGCAGACGTTGGAGAGCACCTGGGGGCTGCCCTGACTGTCCCGGAACACTGCAAAATCCAGACTCAGAATCTTGACGACCCTGGGCTTGTCATCCAGATCCTTGCTGAGGACCACGGGATACCAGAAGTTGATGTACATGGCGGACCTACCAAGCTTAAGTTAACGAAATACTCGCACAGGCCAGGCGGCGGGCGGCAGGGCCCTGCGGCCCGGTTCGCGGTGTGGCCGGAGCGGGAACCGAACGGCCGCCGCCGGCGAATAGAGCAATTCCGGCGTAGGATTCGCTGAGTGCATAAACCTCGAGGAGCGCCTGCCATGGCCGAACCCGCCCGAACCCTAAGGAACGCAGCCCCGGCCTTGCCGGCCGCCCAGAAGCCCGCGGGACCCCCAGTCGCCGTCCCGGGGCAGGCACCCCCCCCTATGCCGACCGTTCAGGACTTCGGCCTCTGGTCCGGCTTTGAGGGCCGGGAGGAACTCCTGGGCAGGGGCCTCGTGCAGCTGCTCAAGACGGTGATTGCCGATGCGCCCTACCAGCATCACCTGAACGACGCGGCCCTGAAGGCCCACCTGAACGCGATCCAGTTCGCCAAGAACCACGGCATGCTGCCCCAGCTGGTGGCCCACGACGTCAAGACCCTCGCCCCCGTCAACAAGCGGGTCGGTCAGCTGGTCGCGAAGACCGGCAATCCCGAGTTCGGGCTGGTGGGCCTCTTTGAACGGACAGACTGCTGGTACCAGCTGGTGCTGGAGTGGACCGTAGAGCCGGGCCGGCGCTCCTGGCGCTCGCCCTTTCACACCGTCCTGGAAATGGGCAAACGCATCGGCCAGTTTGATCTGACCGAGGAGGAAATCCATGCAGAATGGACGGTGCCACGGATCCAGGGGTACGCCGCCGACATCGGCATCAAGGTGAAGATCTCTCCCTGGCAGGACAGCGGCTGGTTGTCCTGCGAACTGGCCTGACCCCCGGAAACAGCACAGACCCACCACTGCACGCGTGATTCAATCAGGAGTGTTGCGATGAATGCCCAGACTGCTACTCAGACTGCTACTCAGACCGCCACCAAGCCGATCATTGCCGAGGTTCCGCCCCATGCCCCCGCCAAGGCGGCGACGGGAAACCTCAATCAGTACAAGACTCTCAGTGGCTATGAGGGCCGCGAGGCCGAACTTGGCCTGTCCATGTCCATCCTGCTGAAGATGCTGGGTCATCACGCGGGCTATGCCCACGAAATGAACGACCCCCTCGTCAAGGCCCATCTGACCGCCATCCAGTTTGCCAAGAACATGGGCGCGCTGGATCAGTACGTCGCCATGGACATCAAGAACATGGAACCGATCAACCTGCGCATGAAGCAGATCATCGAGAAGACTGGCAATCCGGAGATTGCTGTTATCGCGCTATTCGACCGCACCGCCTGTCACTACGCGCTCGCCCTGACCAGTTCGGGCGACGGTCTGAGTCGCACCTGGAAGGACCCCTTCGGCTGGGTTCTCACCCAGTGCCGCAAGATCGGCCAGTTTGACCTGACGCCCCAGGAAATCCACGAGACCTGGACCACTCCTCGGCTGGTGGGCTACGGCAACACCATGGGCGTGAAGATGCAGGTCTCCCCCTGGCAGGAAGACGGCATGATCACCTGCAGCGTCGAGGCGTAACTCCTCTCCTTCTCGCTTCCCGACCCACTCTGCAAAACCCCAGCGTTTCCGCGCACCGGCCAGTTGGCCGGTGCGCGGAGCCTTCTGCTAACATCCGGCCCGCCTTCAGGGGGGTTTGAGTATGCACATGCGCCGGGTTGACCTGCGTGCCGCCAGCGTCGCGGGTGGTCTGATGCTGGTGCTGACAGCCGGCCCGTCTCAGGCGGAGGTGGAAGAGATCCTGGTCACGGCCCAGCGCAGAGTGGAAAGCCAGAGTCTCCAGGACGTCCCGGTAGCCGTCAGCGCCTTCAATGCGGGGCAGATAGCTACCCTCCAGATCGATACGGTCAAGGACATCGGCCAGAACGTCCCGAATCTCCAGACCTACACGGTAACCGCCGGTTCCGAAGCCATCCAGATTCATGCCCGGGGCGCCAGCGTCCAGAACCCGGGCTTCAACGTCTCCGAATCGCCGGTTGGCATCTACGTTGACGACGTCTACAACGGTCGCCTCGCCAGCATCAATCTCGATCTGCTCGACGTGGAGCGCCTGGAAGTTCTGCGGGGGCCCCAGGGCACGCTATACGGCCGGAACACCATTGCGGGCGCGATCAAAATCGTGACCCGCACTCCCGGGGACGACGGCTGGGCGACCGGTTCGGCAGGTTTCGGCAAGTTCGACACGACCAGGCTCGGCTTCTCGGCGGGTGGCCCCATTCAGGAGGGTACGCTGGCAGGCTCCATTGCCGGGGTTTATGAGAACCGCAACCGGGGCTGGCAGTACGACCCGGTCACGGGCGACCAGCCCGGCGAATACGACAACAAGGCCGCCAGGGGCAAGCTCCACTGGTACGGCAGCGACCGGCTGGAAGCGACCCTGACCGGCTGGGTAGCGGACCTGGACAACGACGGCTACAACGGGGTGCCCTATGTACCTTTCGACAATGGTCCGAACCCGGACTTCAGTCCCGCCCCCGCCGACAGTGCCCCCCAGGGGGGCTTCTACGACACCTTTAGCGCGGCAGGCGTCAACTACGGGGGCTCCCAGCAGGGCGGCGCCAACCTCCATCTGAGCGTTGATCTCGGCTCCGTCACGCTCCGGTCCATCTCCGGGTATGCCACCACGGATACGCAGTTCGGCTTCGACCTGGCTGGCGGCGGGGCGGGCCCATTTGGACTGCTGATTGCTTCGGATTCGAGCTTCGACCAGGTGAGCCAGGAACTCCAGTTGCTGGGCAACTGGCGTGATCAAGTGCTCTGGCAACTCGGCGCCTACTACCTGAATGAAGATGGCCAGCAGCAGTTTTCCGGAACGGTACCGGGCCTCTCGGCCACGCCCGCCTTTGACGAAGCCATCGACAGCGAGACCAACAGCTACGCCGTGTATGGCGAAGCGACTTACCAGATCACGAAGACGCTCTCGGTCACCGGCGGAGCCCGGTGGACGAGGGATGAAAAGACTTACTCGGACGACTGCCTTGGCGCCTTTTGCCAGTCAGATGAGGAGCCGCTGGGGTCGAATGCAGCCAGCGTCGCTCTGGACGACAACTGGAATGAGATGACCTACAAGGTGGGCCTGGACTACCAGCTGGCCGACGACGAGCTCTTGTACCTGGCCTATTCCACCGGCTTTCAGGCGGGGGGGTTCCGTACCCTCTGCTTCGGCGACCTGACTTCCGACACCGGTGCCACGGGCTGCGGCGGCAGCGCCTTCGAGCCCCAGACCGTGGGCAGCTATGAGCTGGGCTGGAAGAGCGATCTGGCGGACAACACCCTGCGTCTGAACGTGGCGGCTTTCTATGCCCGGTACGATGACATCCAGCAGATCGTCATCAACAGCGGAGGCGGCTTTCCCATCGACAACATCGGTGACGTGGACGTCTACGGTCTCGAACTGGAAATCAGCTGGTCGCCCTTTGCAGACCTCAATGTCTTTGCCCAGTCCGGCTACCAGAAGAGCAATTTCGGGTCAGTGGACCCCGCCTCGCCCCCGGGTGGCCTGAATGGCCAGGCGCCACCAACGGACGAGTTGCCTTCCAATCCCCGGTGGCAGGGCAAGATCGGCTTCGACTACAACGTTCCTCTGGCCAACAGGCTGGCCTTCTTTTACGGCTTTGACCTGTTCCACTCGGACGACTACTTCACTGAGTCCCGCAACCTCGTGAAGATTGACGACTACTCGCGACTCAATGGCTTTCTGGGCCTGGGCGCCGACGACCGGCGGTGGCAGATCGTCCTCGCCGCAACGAACATCACGGACCGTCAGGACAACGTCTCCGGGATCTTCGCCAATGGCTTTACCAACGTGCGCACGCCCTTGCCGCCGGCGGACTACATGCTGACGTTAACCGTCAACTACTGAGCTGACGGGCCTAAAGGCGCTCCTACAGACGCGCCGACAGACGCGCCGACGGGCAGGCTTCTCAGCCGCTGGCCCGTCGCCGCAAAAATGGCGTTGACCAGTGCCGGAGCAATACCCGGCACGCCCGGCTCACCGACACCGCCAGGACGCCCACCCTGGGGCAGCAACTCGACGACGATCTCCGGAACCTCGGCCAGCCGCTGCCAGGGGTAATCGCTGAAGTTGCCCTGCTCCACTGCGCCGTTGCGCACCGTAATCCGCCCGTGGAGCGCTGCGTTCAGCGCGTCCTGGATGCCGCCCGTGATCTGTGCCTCGACAGCATCCGGGTGGATCACCGTGCGGCAGTCCACCACACAGGACACGCGTTCGACCCGCAGGGCACCGTCCTCCGCCACGCTGACCTCGACGACCTGGGCCACGAGACTGTCGTGGCTCTCAAGGAACGCGACGCCCCGGCCAAAACGCCGGCCGGGAACCCGGGGTAACGGTTCGCCCCAGCGGCCCAGGCGGGCGGCAGCCCGCAGCACTGCCTGCTCCGCGGGAAGGCCGTCCAGGTGCCGCAGGCGAAACTCCACCGGATCAACGCCGGCAGTCGCTGCCAGCTCGTCCATGAAGCTCTCCAGAAGAAACGCATTGATCGAATTCGAAACACTCCGCCAGAAGCCGGTCGGGATCCCGTCCGCCCGGGGCACATAGGCCATGCGGGCCAGCGGCAGCGCATAACGCGGGCTGAAGGCGCCGCTCAGTGCCGTCTTGTCCTTGGCAGCGTCACCGCCGCGGGCGGTGGGCGTGCGCTGATAATTGCTGGCCACTACCGACTCGGACACCAACGTGTAGTCGAGGGCCGCAATCCGGCCATCGCTGCCCAGCGCGCCACGCACGCGACCAGTGGCCGCGGGCCGGTACATGTCGTGGCGCAGATCCTCCTCCCGGGACCAGGTGAGCTTTACGGGCCGGCCGGTCACTGCGACCGCGGCGTGCGCCGCCTCGATGACGAAGTCCATCTCGGCCCGGCGGCCAAAGCCGCCGCCCATCAGGGTGGAGCGAACGTCCACCTGCCCGGGCATAAGACCAGCTGCCTTGGCGGCTTCGTCCCGGGCAATGCTGGGCGCCTGGGTGGGTGCCCAGACAGTCAGGCGGCCGGCCTCGAACAGCGCCGTGCAGTTCATCGGTTCCATGCAGACATGGGCCAGGAAGGGCAGTTCATAGATGGCCGACAAGGGCTCGGACCCCGGCTCTGCCGCCAGGGCGGCGGCCACGCCCTCGTCGTCCCGGAAGACGGAGGCACCGGGTGAGTCCAGTGCCTGCCGGTAGGACGCCTGCAGCACTGCAGAATCAGGCTGCACAAGATCCCCGGCGACGGACCCGATCTGCAGGACGGCGGCTGCCCGCTGGGCGCTCCAGGTGTCGCCCGCCAGCACTGCTACGGCCCGGTCACCGAGACGCAGGACGTGCTCGACGCCGGGCATGGCCAGCGCGGCGCCCGCGTCCAGACTGCCAATTCGTCCACCCACATGGGGCGAGTGCCGGACGGCGCCGTACAGCATCCCCGGCAATACCGTGTCGATGGCAAAGCGTGCCGTCCCCAGCACCTTGGCCGGGACATCGAGGCGCGGCAGTGACCGGCCGATCAGGCGAAACTGGGTTGGCGTCTTCAGCAGGGGCTTGCCCCGAGGCCGTTGCCGGGCCGCCGCCTCGGCCAGCTCGCCATAGCCGAGGGTCTTGCCGGTGGCTGGATCCGTGACGACACTCGCCGCCGTCAGCAGACGGGCGGCGGGGACGGACCAGCGCTCAGCAGCGGCCGCGACCAGGAGACCGCGCGCCTCCGCCCCCGCCTGGCGGAGCGTGTCCCAGGCATCGATGGTGCTGGAGCTGGCGATGGTCACGGACATGCCCAACTGGTGAAAGACTTCCCGGATAAGACCGGTGCCGAACCCGGGCCAGAACCGGCCTGCAGTCGGCCCGAGGGGCTCGCCCCGCAGAAGAATGCCGAAGTTGAAGTAGTCCTTGTCGACGGGCGTGAACGCATAGCTCACCTGGCCCCAGTCAGCGTCGAGCTCCTCGGCCAGCAGCATGGGCAGCGAGGTGGTGACGCCCTGACCCATTTCCGCCCGATGGACGCCGCAGGTGATGCGGCCGTCCGCACCGATTGTCAGCCAGGCATTGAGCGTTGTAGAACCGGGACTGGCAGCTGCAAACTTGAGCAGCGCATCGCCATCGTCCAGCAGGCGACGGACATAAACGATACCCAGGCCACCGCCAACCGCGAGACCGGACAGGACGCCGGTACCAATCAGTTGCCGGCGGGTCAGGGCCATGCACAGCGTCCTTGGGAACTGCCGTGAGTATACTCATTGCGATGTTCCGGATTCTGCTCTGCTGCCTGACCTGCGGCTTGCTGTTGAGCAGCTGCACCCGGCCGCTGCCGGACGCGGATGTCATCGTCATCGGGAGCGGCATCGCCGGTTTGTCGGCAGCTCTGGAAGCCGGAGCGGCGGGGCAGAGTGTCCTGGTGCTGGACGCCAACTCCGTCGGTGGCGGACACGCCGTCAAGGCGGGCGGCTTCGCGCTGGTGGGGACGCCGCTCCAGGAGAAGAAGGGCTTCAAGGACAGTCCGGAGATCGCCGCTGGGGATCTCCTCGCCTGGGGTGAAGATGCCGACCCAGTGTGGGTCCGCCGCTACGTGGCGGGCTCCCGCACAGAAGTCTCCGACTGGCTGACCGGCTTCGGCGTGCGCTGGGGCTTCATCCTGGACACTCCCGAGCACTCGGTGCCCCGGTTTCATTTCGCCAGCGGCTCCGCACTGAACGTGGTGGTGCCGATGATGCGGGCTGCGTTCTCGAGGGCTAACCTGGACTTCCGCTGGAATACCGAGGTGACGTCCCTGATACAGAAAAACGGCAACCTGCACGGCGTGCGTACCCGGGATCTGCGCACGGGACGCGAGGGCGAACTGCGGGCACCGGCCGTAATCATTGCCACGGGTGGCTGGCAGAGCGACCTGGCGTTTGTGCGGCGCGAGTGGGCTGCGTCTGTGCCGGCGCCGCAGCGCCTCTATGCGGGGGCGGGTCACTTCGCTACCGGCTCCGGTATCGGCCTCGGCCAGGAAGCCGGCGGCGCCACCACCCGCATGGACCAGCAGGTCATCTTCGGGAGCGGACTCCCGGACCCCCAGGACCCCACGGGCACCCGCGCCTTGCAGACCGAGAACCCGTCGGCCATCTGGGTTAACGCCACCGGCCGGCGCTTCATCAGTGAGCAGGCGCCCAGCAAGATCGCCGACGCGACGGTGCTGCAGCAGTCCCCGGCAACCCACTGGCTCATCTTTGATACGGATGGCCTGCGGACCCTCCGGATCCGGGATGCAGTCTGGCTGGGCAACCCGGCAGGCATCGGGCCGCTCAAGGCTGCCGGACTGATACGCCAGTCAGACTCGCTGGCTGCCCTCGCCGCCGGAGCTGGTCTGCCGGAGACGGCCCTGGAGGCAACCGTACAGCGCTGGAACGACGCCGTGGCTGCCGGCAGTGATGCGGACTTCGGCCGCTTCAACTCAGCCGCGCCAGACCCCACCGCGCGGACGGTGCGGAAGGCGCCCTTCTACGCCATCCAGCTTTTTCCCATGACCCGCAAGAGCATGGGCGGCCTGGCTATTGATTCATCCGCGCGGGTTGTCGATGCCGCGGGGAGGCCTGTCCGGGGACTCTACGCCGCCGGCGAAGTCACGGGCGTGGCCGGCATCAATGGTCGCTACGGGGGTGAGGGCACCTTTCTCGGACCGTCAGTGTTCCTTGGTCGCCTCGCCGGCCGCACTGTTTCCGGCGGCAGCGATGCATTGAGGATCGGGCCAAAGCCGGTGGCGCCACCCGCGACCCTCAAGGTATCCGTCGATCCGGAATACCGCGCCGGGGCCATCACCGTGCCACCGGTTGCGCTGCCCCAGCTGGTCAACGCCCAACGCCCCGGCTACTGGCACTTCGAAGCTGCGCACCGGATCGTCCTGGAGCGGGCCCTGGATTGCACCGCGTGTCACACGCCAGTCTGGCCCACGAGCCCTGCCAACTCGCTGGCCCAGCGGCAGGTGCAACTCAGCGCCTGCAGCACCTGCCACTAGCCTCGGACCAGCGGCGACCGGGCTATGATCCGGCCTATGAACCCGACGGCACAGGATCAGGACTCCGGCTATCCCAACCCGGGTTACGCCTGGTACGTCGTCAGTATCCTCACCGTCGCCTACCTGCTCTCGTTCCTCGACCGCCAGATCCTTGCCCTGATGGTCGAGCCGATCCGCCGGGATCTGGACATCTCGGACACCCAGGTCAGCCTGCTCGGGAATCTCGCCTTCGGTCTGTTCTACACCATCCTCGGCCTGCCCATTGGCCGGGCTGCGGACCGGTTCAGCCGGCGCGGCATCATTGCGGCTGGCATAACCATCTGGTGCCTGATGACGGCACTGTGCGGGCTGGCGCGCAACTTCGGTCAGCTCTTTCTCGCCCGGGTCGGCGTTGGTGTCGGTGAAGCAGCGCTGAATCCCGCAGCGCTCTCCCTGATCAGTGACTACTTTCCCCGCAAAACCCGCGGCCGGGCCCTGACTTTCTACAACATGGGCGTGTCCCTGGGCGTGGGCGTCGCGCTGATCTTCGGCGGCCAGCTGATTGCCTGGGTGGCCTCCGCGCCGCCCCTGGACGTGCCCGGGATCGGGCAACTCCGGGCCTGGCAGACGGTGTTCATCCTGGTCGGCCTGCCCGGGCTGCTGATTGCGCTGCTCATGCTGACGGTCCGGGAACCGGCGCGCCGGGACCGACTGCAGATCCAGCTGGCCGATGGCCGGGTCACGGAAAACCTCACCGTCAGACAAACCGTGGCGTATCTGGGGCAACGGTGGCGCACCTACCTCACGCATTTTCTCGGCATGTCGGTGGTGACGATCCTTGGCTACAACTATTTCTTCTGGATACCCAGCATGTTTGTCCGGACCTGGGGCTGGACCATTCCTGAGATCAGCCTGGGCTACGGGCTTATCACCATCACGGCCGGGCCGCTCGGTGTCCTGGTCGGCGGCTGGGTTGCGCAGCGCCTTCGCGAGCGCGGTTACGAGGACGCGCTCATGCGCACCTGCATCTTCGGCGCTGTGGTCTTCCTCATCCCGGCGTCGATCCTCACGCCGCTGATGCCCACGGGCCAGCTGGCTCTCGCCCTGCTCGTCCCCGTCTCCATCGGCGGCGCCTGGGTGACAGCGACGGGTGCTGCAGCCCTGCAGATGATTGCGCCGAACCAGATGCGGGCGCAGACGACCGCGATGTACTACTTCGTCATCAACATCCTCGGGCTACTGGGCCCCACCGCCGTGGGGCTCGTGACCGACTTCGGCTTTGGGGACGACGGAGCGCTGCGCTATTCCCTGGCGATTGTCTGCGCGGCAGCCAGCGTCATGGGGCTGACGTTTCTGCTGCTGCACCTCCCCCACTACCGGGCCAGCGTCCGGGAGGCGGAGAGCTGGGGACGGGCAGTCAGGTCAGCTTGAGGGCGGCAAACAGCAGGCCCAAACCGACGATCAACATAGACCCCAGACGCACGGTCATCGCGGCGCAGAGAATCTCCAGGTCCTTGCGCACCAGCGCGATATCGCACCTGACGTCCTGAGTTTCTTCACGGGTGGTCAGGTTGCCAATCATCGCCACTAACTCCTGACGAAACATCTGCAGGTCTGACTTGGTGGCGATGGTCGTGCCCATGTCGCGCTCCATGGCATCAATCACGGCCCGAGCCCTGTCGTTCGGGACGTTGATGCTGATGAGGGCATCATACAGCGAGTAGAGGTAATCCATGGAGCACAAGCTACCCCGTGGCGACGGACGGGGACACCTGAGTTTCTGCACATTTCGTCCGGCGGTCTCAATGGGTCGATGCAACACCATTTATGTTAGTACGAACAGAGAGAGGTGTTGGCAATGCTGAAGGAAGGGCGACCTGGACTGACGGATGTGGAGAAAGCGGAGCTGTGGCGCCGATGGAAGGCAGGACAGTC
>JANNXJ010000059.1:0-35941 GCA_031409515.1 Gammaproteobacteria bacterium
GGCAAAGGTTGCCAGGAAGGCCCGCTCGAGAAAGCCGTCAGCAATGAACTTCGGCAGGGCCACGAAGTGGCCGAGCCCGTGGGCGGTGGCAAAGGCCACCGAGCGCCGGAGGGCGTCCGGCGCAAACACCACATCCCCGTCAGTGAACAGGAGCCATTCGCCGGCGGCCCGCCGGGCGCCCTCGTGCACGGCATTGATCTTGCCCAGCCAGCCCTCGGGAAGGGTACTGATGTGCAGAACGGTGAGTCGTGAATCCCGCACAGCCAGGGCCTCAAGCAACGCTCCGGTCTCGTCCTCCGAGCGGTCATTGACTGCCACGATCTGCAGATCCGGATAGTCCTGGGCGAGCAGTGACGAGACCGCTGCCACCACGCCGGCGGCCTCGTTGCGACAGGGAACGATCACGCTGACCCTCGGCCAGACTGCGGGCAGCGGGCCGCGCCACTCCCGCAGCGTCGGCAGGCCATTCCGGAAGGACCTCTGCCGGAGGAGCAGCCCAAGGTTCAGCACCACGAGCAGGCTCACCAGGGCACCGTAGATGCTGGAAGAAATCATGGCAGCAGGGGTCTGGTCAGATCAGTGCACGCAAAAAAACGGCCCGCCCATTGCGGGGCGGGCCGATAGCGTGTCGCGATGCGAGCGGGGAATCAGCCCGTGGAACCGAGCGTCGAGCAGTCGGTCTGCTGGGCCGTGGGCAGCCTGGAATTGCTGATCTGGCAGCTGAGACGCTGACCCCAGGTCTGCATCTGCGCCCGATACTGGTCGAAGGTGATGGCCTGCTGGTTGCCACCGCGCGGGGCTACCAGCTCGAAGATCAGCGCATTGCTGGCGGAGTCAGTGACCTCAGCCTGGAGGGTTACCCCCAGGATTTCATACTTCTGCATCACGGACTGCAGGGCTGAGATCCCCGTACCAACCACGAAGCCAATGGGCGTGTACTCGAGCACGCCCCGGGGCTTGGCCTGAAGGTAGACGTCGGTGAGAGCCAGGCGCAGCACCAGGATGTTGGGCCCCGGCGCCGTCGCCACGTTATAGCCCGCTTTCTGCAGGGCCCCGGTGAGTTCCGAGCGCATCGCTTCGGCGATGGCCGTCAGGTCAGCGGGCTTGGCGCCGGTGAAGGGCGAAGCCGCGGCGATATGAATCTCGGGCTGGTCAACCAGGACGCCCTTGGCTGCCGCCAGCAGGCGCTGGGATTCGGCAGTGACGTAGATGAAGTCCTTGCCCCGGGGTTTCAGGGAGCTGTAGTTGCTGAGGAAGGTCTCGTCGTAGGACCGGGAACTGCTCAGGTTCATGGTTTCGGAGCAGCCGGCAGCCAGCAGGGCCATACCGAGGGCAGCGCTGGCAAGGACTCTCGACGCTTGAATCTTCATGGTCTGGCTCCTGCAATTAAATTAGGGGGTAACTAACACTAGCGCGGCGGGTGGAAAAATCTATACGTACTATAGCCTACCGACCAGCGCGGACGACACCGGCAGCATGGGGCCGCTACTGACTCTGAGACTTCAGGACACGCTCCGCGCGGCTGTGGCTGCCGGCGCGTCCACCGTCAGCTGTTCCCTGGATCTGGAGCGTTCGACGACGACGGCAGAGGTCGGCCCTGGAGACTGGGCCTGGCAGGGCCACCGCTTTCCCTGGCTGGAAACCTGCAGGGACCGGACGATCTACTACTGGGACGGCGACCGCTTTGAGCCGGTTTCCCGCTTCACCACGTCGCTCATCAAGCTGGTGCCCACCGAGTGGGGCCCACCCACCTTCGAGATCGACGGGATCAAGATGCTGCCCACGGCAACCGTCTCGCCCTACGCGGATGCCGAACGCAAGGTCGGCCTGATTCAGCCCCGGGGCAAGGTGATTCTGGACACCTGCGGCGGCCTCGGCTATTTCGCCGCCTGGTGCCTGCAGGGGCAGGCGCGGCAGATACTGTCTTTCGAGAAGAACCCGGATGTGATCTGGCTGCGGAGCCTGAATCCCTGGTCGCCCCGCCCTGACGAGACCGCGGACGGCCGCCTGACGCTGACGCGGGGCGACATCGCAGCAGAGATCACGTTGCTGCCCGCGACGTCGGTCGACGCCATCCTCCACGACCCACCGCGCTTTGGCACCGCCGGAGAACTCTACTCCCAGGTCTTCTACGACCACCTTGCCAGGGTGCTTAAACGCAGAGGCCGGCTCTTTCACTACACCGGGTCACCGAACAAGCTCACCAGTGGCAGGGATGTGGCCAGCGAGGTGGCCAAGCGCCTGCGCCTGGCCGGGTTTGTCACCGCGATCGAAGGCGATGGCATCCTGGCCGTGAAGGAAAGCCCGGCGCCGTGACGCGGCTCAGCCCAGCACGCCAAGGTCACGCAACTTGGCGATCACGAGGTCCGCGGCAGCCTCCGGCGTGCAGTCGGTCGTATTGACCCGCAGCTCGGGGTTCTCGGGGGCCTCGTAGGGCGAATCGATACCGGTGAAGTTGCGCAACTCGCCCCGGCGCGCCTTGGCGTAGAGGCCCTTTACGTCCCGCTGCTCGGCCACCGCCAGCGGCGTGTCCACGTGGATCTCGACGAACTCGCCGGGGGCCATCAGTCCCCGGGCCAGGTCCCGCTCCGCACGGAAGGGCGAGATGAACGCCGTCAGCACGATCAGGCCGGCATCGGCCATCAGTCGCGCCACTTCTGCCACCCGGCGGATGTTCTCCACCCGGTCCGCATCCGTGAAGCCCAGGTTCTTGTTCAGGCCGTGGCGGATGTTGTCGCCATCCAGCAGATAGGAGTGGTTCCCCAGCGCCAGCAGCTTCTTCTCCACGAGGTTGGCGATGGTGGATTTCCCGGACCCGGAAAGCCCGGTAAACCAGATGACGGCAGGACGCTGGCGCTTCTGGGCGGCCCGCGCCGCCTTGTCCACATCCAGGTGCTGCAGGTGAATGTTGTGGGCGCGCCGGAGAGCGAAGTGCAGCATGCCCGCACCGACCGTGTTGTTGGTCATGCGGTCGATCAGGATGAAGCCGCCCGTCTCGCGATTGACCGTGTAGGGATCGAAGGCGACGACCCTGTCCAGCGCCAGGTTGCAGGCGCCGATCTCGTTCAGATCCAGTGTCCTGGCCGCCAGATGCTCCAGCGTATTCACGTTGACCTTGTACTTGAGTTCGGTGATCGTCGCGCTGACCGTGCGGGCGCCAATCTTCATCAGGTAGGGCCGGCCGGGGAGCATGGCGTCTTCGCTCATCCACACCAGCATCGCCTCGAACTGATCGGCCACCTCCGCCGGATTGTTGGCACTGCTGAGCACGTCACCCCGGGAGATGTCGACCTCGTCCGTCAGGGTCAGGGTCACGGACTGGCCGGCAACCGCCTCGGCCAGGTCTCCGGTGGTGGTGACCAGCCGGGCAACGGTGCTTTCCCTGCCGGAAGGCTGGACGCGGACGCGATCACCCGGCCGGACCGAGCCGCTGGCCAGGGTCCCGGCATAACCGCGGAACTCGGAGTTGGGCCGGTTTACCCACTGCACCGGCAGGCGCAGGGCGCCGGACTGCTGCCGTGCTTCGTCGATCTCCACGGTCTCCAGCCAGGGCAGCAGTGCGGGGCCCTGATACCAGGGCATGCGCTCGCTCGCCGCAATCATGTTGTCCCCCTTCAGCGCCGAGAGGGGAATCGCCGTGACATCCGTCAGGCCGATCTGCCGGGCAAACTCCGTGTACTGGCCGACAATGTCGAGGAACACCTGCTCGGCATAGCCCATCAGGTCCATCTTGTTGATGGCGAGAACGACCTTGCGGATCCCGATCAGGCTGACGAGATAGCTGTGGCGCCGGGTCTGCGTGAGCACGCCCTTCCGGGCGTCGATCAGAATAACGGCGACGTCCGCCGTGGAAGCACCGGTGATCATGTTGCGGGTGTACTGCTCGTGGCCCGGCGTGTCGGCCACGATGAACTTGCGCCGGTCCGTGGAGAAGAAGCGGTAGGCGACATCGATGGTGATGCCCTGCTCCCGCTCGGCGCTCAGCCCGTCCACCAGCAGGGCGAAATCGATCTCACCGCCCTGGGTGCCCCACTTGCGGCTGTCGGCCTCGATGGCGGCAAGCTGGTCCTCGAAGAGCATCTTCGAATCAAAGAGGAGCCGGCCGATTACGGTGCTCTTCCCGTCATCGACGCTGCCGCAGGTGATGAAGCGCAGGAGGCTCTTGTTCTCGTGCTGGCGCAGGTACTGCTGGATGTCGGTCGCGATGAGATCGGTGTTCTGCGCCATGTCAGAAATATCCCTCTTGTTTCTTCTTCTCCATGGAGGCGGCACTGTCGTTGTCGATGATCCGCCCCTCCCGCTCGCTGGTCCGGGCCAGGAGCATCTCCTGGATGATCGCCGGGAGCGTTGTCGCCGTGCTCTCGAAGGCTCCGGAGAGCGGATAACAGCCCAGGGTCCGGAAGCGCACGTCGCGCAACTGGGGCGTCTCCCCCTCCCTCAGGGGCATGCGCTCGTCGTCCACCATGATCAGGACGCCGTCCCGCTCCACCACAGGTCGTTTGGCTGCGTAGTACAACGGGACTATCGCAATGTCCTCCAGGTAGATGTACTGCCAGATGTCCAGCTCGGTCCAGTTGGACAGGGGAAAAACCCGGATGGACTCGTTCCTGTTCTTACGCGCGTTGTAGAGCTTCCAGAGCTCGGGGCGCTGGTGCTTCGGATCCCAGCGGTGCTGCGCGCTGCGGAAGGAGAAGATCCGCTCCTTGGCCCGGGACTTCTCTTCATCGCGGCGTGCGCCACCGAAGGCAGCGTCAAAGCCATACTTGTCCAGGGCCTGCTTGAGACCCTGGGTTTTCCACATGTCGGTGTGGACCTGGGAGCCGTGGGCGAAGGGATTGATGCCCAGGGCTGCGGCCTCCGGGTTCTGATGGACCAGCAGATCCATCCCGGCCTCCTGCGCAATGCGGTCGCGCTCCGCGTACATTTCCCGGAACTTCCAGGTGGTGTCCACGTGCAGCAGCGGGAATGGCGGCGGCGAGGGGTAGAAGGCCTTCCTGGCCAGGTGCAGCATGGTGGCGCTGTCCTTGCCCACCGAGTAGAGCATCACGGGGCGCTCACACTCAGCGACGACCTCGCGCAGGATGTGCATGCTCTCGGCTTCGAGCCGCTGCAGGTGGGTAAGCTTCATCCTGGTGATTATATGACTAGCCACAGGGCTACTTCAGCCCGTGGGGTGCAGGGACCAGCGATCAGGGACCCAACAAGTCAGTCAACCGCGCACTGAACTGCGCGACATCGAAGGGCCGGGGTGTCGCACCGCGTCGCCTTGCGGCCCACACGGGATCAGGGAAGTGCGGATCGTCGGCGAAACGGGGAATCACGTGCCAGTGCAGGTGGGGAACCTGGTTGCCGAGTGAGGCCAGGTTGATTTTCGCCGGGTGGAGCGTCGCGCGCAGGGCCCTTTCGACGGCCAGGACCACCAGCATCAGATGCTCGCGCTCCGCGGCGACCAGATCAGACATCTCGGCCACGTGCGCCTGCCAGATCACCCGCAGATAGCCGGGATAGTCCGGGTCCCCGGCACTGACCACGCACAGCCGGGCATCACGCCAGATCGGCGGCGGGTCCTGGGTTGCACAGAGGGGGCAGTCTGCCGGGGCCGCGGTCATGGCCCCAACGATACCGGGGATCAGGCGATACCGGGGATCAGGCGTAAATCGTGACCGTGATCGCGGGCCGCGCCGCAGACCGAAGAGTGAGCGACATCACTATAATGCCCACCCATCGCTCTACTGGTATCTGCCTGGTGACCCGACTGACCGTCCTTCTCGCCCTGCTGGCGCTGGCCCTGCCAGTCCCGGGCTGGTGCGCTGCAGAGCCCCTGCCCGGGTGGCGGGACTCCCCGGTCCGGCAACGCCTGCTCGCCTTCGTGACCACCGTCACCACACCGGGGAACCCGGGCTACGTCACGCCCGCAGAGCGCATCGCCGTCTTCGACGATGACGGCACGCTGTGGCCTGAGAAGCCCCGGGCCCAGGGCATGTTTGCCCTGCAGCGCCTGCGGAGCCTCGCCAGTGACCACCCGGAATGGCAGACGACGCTCCCCTTCAAGGCGGCGCTGGAACTCGGCAGCAAGTACCTGGAAGAGGCCAGTGAGGAGGCGGTCGTTGAGTTGCTCGCCGCGGCCTACTCCGGACGCACCCAGGAGGCCTTCCGGCAGGAGGTCCGGGAGTTCTACGCTACCGCGCGCCACCCCCGTTTCGACCGGCCCTACACGCGCCTCGTGTACGCGCCGATGCGGGAGCTGATCAGTCACCTGAAGGCGAACGGCTTCCGGGTCTTCGTCAGCACGTCCGGCAGTGCAGACCTGGTGCGGGTGCTGGCTGAAGAAATCTATGGCATCCCGGCTGACGACGTCATTGGCAGCAGCGTCGTCACGGTCCTGCGCCAGGAGAACGGCGGCCTGGTGCTCCGGCGCCTGGGCAGCGTCCACGCCCTGAATGACGGACCGACCAAACCCGTGGCCATCGACCTGCAGATCGGACGGCGGCCGATCCTGGCCATTGGTAATGTCGGTTCCGGCGGCGACATCGACCTCCTCCGCTACAGCCAGGGGCCTGACTCGCCGAACCTGCAGGTGCTGATCCGGCACGACGACTTCGAGCGGGAGTACGCCTACGATGAGGCGGATGGCGCCTCCGTCAAGGCCGCCAATGCCAATGGCTGGCTGCTCGTGAGCATGCGTTACGACTGGCGGCAGGTCTTCAGTGCGCCCTAGCTACCAGACCTCGCCGGGCATGCCTGGCCCCGCCGGCGCGAGCTTCAGTCCGGAGGGCACCAATTTTGCCGTCTATAGCCAACCGGCCACCGGCATGGAGCTGCTCCTCTACCGCAGCGACGCCGACGATGAGCCGTTTCAGATCGTCCCACTGACCGCACCCGAACACCGGCACTGCTACTTCTGGCACGTCACCGTTGCCGGGCTGCCCGCGGGTACCCTCTACAACTGGCGGGTTACGCAGACTGACGGCGCGGGACTCCCACAGCAGCAGGAAGTACTGGATCCCTTCGCCCGGTCCATCTCCACCGCCCGCTGGCGCCGCGCCGACTGGGTCGCCGGCATGCCCCTCGGCCTCCGGGGCATCGTGGTTCCGGTGGCGGATGAACCAGGCCCGGCGCCCCTGGGCCTGGACGGCGCGATCATTTACGAACTGCACGTCGGCGGCTTTACGCGGCATCCCTCGTCCGGCGTCCGCCAGCCCGGCACGTTCAGCGGACTGACAGAGAAGATTCCCTACCTCCAGGACCTGGGGATCACTCACGTCCAGCTGCTGCCAGTGACCGCCTTTGACGAGCAGGATGTCCCTGCTCCCGTCGCTGCCCTCGGGCTGAAGAATTTCTGGGGTTACAGTCCGCTCGCACTGGCGAGTCCCCACCCCGGCTACACCTCATACAGGGACGTAGCAGGCAGGGACGTAGCAGGCAGGGACGCGGCCGGCCAGGTGGATGAGTTTCTCGGCATGGTGCGGGCCTTCCACGCCGCCGGCATTGGCGTGCTGCTGGATGTGGTCCTCAACCACACGGCCGAAGGCGGCGCCGCCGGTCCCAGCCTCAACCACAAGAGCCTGATGCCGGACACCTACTACCATCAGGACGACGCGGGCTACCGGGACTACACCGGCTGCGGCAACACGATCAACACCAACCACCCGCTCGTCACGCAGATGCTGACGCAGACGCTGCGCATCTGGGCTGAGGAACGCCACGTGGACGGCTTTCGCTTTGATCTCGCCAGCGTCTTCCTGCGGGGCACGGACGGCGCGCCCCTCGCCGAGCCCCCCTGCCCCTGGGCCATCGAAGAAGCACTGCCCGGGATGCCACTGATCGCGGAACCCTGGGACGCCGCGGGCCTGTATCACGTGGGCAATTTCCCGGGCCACGCCTGGCACGAGTGGAACGGTCGCTACCGTGATGCACTTCGGCGCTTCCTTCGCGGCGATGCGGGCCTGACGGGCGAGATTGCCACCTGCCTGGCGGGCAGCAGTGACCTGTACCAGGCGAGTGACCGGCGTCCCGTGCACAGCATCAACTACCTCACCTGCCACGACGGTTTCACGCTCAACGACCTGGTCAGCTACCGGGACAAGCACAACGAGGCCAACGGTGAAGACAACCGGGACGGCTGGGAACACAACCTGAGCTGGAACTGCGGCACCGAAGGCGACACCCTGGACGAAGCCACGCGGCGGATCCGCGGCCAGCACGCCCGGAACGCCATCGCCCTGCTGCTGCTCTCCCAGGGCGTGCCAATGCTCCTGGCAGGTGACGAAATACTCCGCACCCAGGGCGGCAACAACAACGCCTGGTGCCAGGACAACCCTGTGTCCTGGTTCGACTGGCGCCTCACCGAGACGAATGGGGACATGCTTAATTTCGTGCGGCAAATGATCGCGCTGCGCCGCCGGCACCCCACTCTATCCCGACGGCAATTCCTGACCGGGAAGCCGGACCCGGGCCATGGCAGGCCCGACATCGCCTGGCACGGTGCAGAACCGGGCGCTGACCCCTGGGACCCGGGGGCACGCTTCCTGGCCTTCACGCTGTCCGCCTCAGTGCCGCAGGAAGAAGACCTTCACGTGCTGATCAACATGTCGGACCGCAGTGAGTCGGTAGTCATCCCGGCGCTCGAGGGACGACGCTGGCACCTGGCGGTCGACACCGCCCGTGAATCGCCCACCGATGTTTTAGTCCGGGAGGGCCAGCCGGCGTCGACGGCGCCCCGGTACCTGAGCCAGCCCCGGAGTGTGGTGGTGCTGGAAGGACGGTAGCCCACTGATCACTGGGCGGCGGCCACCTCAGCGGGGTACTCGATGATCTTGAGCGTAGTGCCTGTGTCCCCAAAGACAAACACCTGACAGGTTCCCCAACTGTCCGGTATCGCCCACACCTTTTGATCCGACACGGAATCCACGAAGCGCTTTCTGTCGCAGCGGATTTCCAGGTCTGGTGCGTTGCCCCTGATGTCGCTGATCGCAAACTTTCTCCGTAAGAGTCGGTACTGAAAGTTCGGCCGACCTTCTACGCACCCGGAGCGAAACTCCACGGCGCCAGGAAAGCCAAGCACCTGGGGCCCTGCAATCAACGTCTCAATCCTTGCTGCGGTCTGCTCCAGGAGATCTGGCGGGTCCGTAGCTTTCTCAAGCGACCGCAGCCGGTCCCGGGTAGCCAGGGCATCCGCATACCTGTTCAGAGATACCTGGACCGAGAACATGGCCCTCAGCACCGGGATGCGTTTCCCCGGCTCCAGTTTCCCTCCATCGGCGCGAATGAGACTCTGCAGTTGCCCCTGCTTGTCACCCTGGGCCGCCTGAATCTCCGAGCGCAAGCTATAAATCAGGCTAGACTCATAGAGATTCCAGACTCCATCCTCGATTTCCGAGTCGACCAGGGCCCGGGCTTCATCAATCTGATTGTTCTTGAACAGACGGACTCCCTCCTTGTACTTCGTCGCAAAGGATCCGCGTGCGCCTGTTACTCCCCGATCAAACGCGAATATGTAGCGCAACCTCGTGGCGCACTGTTCGATAGGCTTTCCATTAAAAGTCGCGGGCTCATATGTCTGACGCAACAATGCCTTCAAGGCTTCGCGCTCAAACTCCGGGTAGCCACTGGAATTCTCGACGATTGGATCCGCAACGGTACCATCCGGCCGAACAACGAAGCTCAGGTCGACCCAGCCCTCACGCCCATTCCACCGTCCCTCGAAGGGGTATCTCGGAATAATGGGGGCCTTGCGCATGGCAGCTGATGTTCCCACCGAGCTCCCGGCAGCGCCCTGATCGTCAGCAATCGAAGCACCGAGGGCCAGCAGGCCTGCCGCGACCCCTACCGCCTTCACCATGGCGAACCAGTTGACAGTGCAGTCGCCCGGGCCTAGCCTCATTTTCCTACCCCCTACGTCTCCCAAAATTACAATAACAGGAGAGTGCCGCCATGTCCGTCGCCAAGGTTTCCGAGCTCAGCTGCACGTCATCCAAGAGCTTCGATGACGCCATCAACAAGGGCCTGTCCCGGGCCAGCAAGACTCTTCGGAATATCCGCAGTGCCTGGATCAAGGAACAGCACGTGCGCGTGTCCAAGGGCAAGGTCGTCGAGTACCAGGTGAATATGCTGGTTACGTTCGTCCTCGACGACTGACGATGGCGCCTCTGGCGGCCAGCGCGACGAACATCAGCGTTACCAGCCAGCAGAGCAGATAAAGCGCCAGCTTGGTGTATCGCACCCCGGCGGTTACCGCGACGACCGCGGGCAGTTGCGTGGGATAGTTTTCCAGCAGCACCAGGAAGCCCAGGTTCTCGAGAAGGTCCAGCAGGGCCTCGGCAAAAGGCAGGAGCAGCAGTCCGGCGCCCAGCATTCGCCCGGGCAACGTGGCAGCGCTCCGCCGGGCCAGCCATGTCCAGCTCACGGCGAACAGGACGGCCAGCAGCGGTGGCCAGAAGAAATCCACCACCATGAACTGGTGGTAGATGCGGATCGACTCGTCGGTGTACGCCGCGAAGTTGGCGTACACCACGGCCGAAGTCGTGGGCATCACCATGTCGATGGGATACATCCCACCGGTGGCCGCCTGAAACGCGGGCACCAGCCACATGCCGAAGAGGGCAAAGACCACCAGCGCGGCCGTCAGCACCAGCAGGACGTTCCTGCCGCTCGCGGCGGCAGAAACGCGCCGGTTCAGCGCTTCAATCAGGGCGCCCAGCCGCTTCTTTCTTCGGCGACACCCACATGCGGATTACCGCACGACAGACCACCACGTCACTGCGATCCATGACGTTGACGGTGACCGGAAGTTCGAAGGCGGCGCCAAACTCGGGCAGCGGCGTCACTTCAGCGACGGCGCGCAGGCTGGTGCCGGCCTTTTTCACGTAGTCCACGGACATGCCTTTGGGAATCCACCGGTGAGATGCAGGCACCGACGCCTCGCTCATGATCCCGGCGGCCAGCTCGGCCATGTTGCACATAGCAATGGCGTGCACCGTACCAAGATGATTCGTTACGGCCCGGCGCTTGGGAATCGTTACTTCGCAGTAACCGGAGCGGAGCGCAACGAAGGTCGGTCGCACCGACGAAAAGTACGGCGCCTTGAAGCAGATCAGGCGACTGAACAGCCATTTGCCGCCGGGGATGCCCGCCAGCCTGCTCCAGAGCGCCAGTACTGAGTTCTGCTGCTTCATGGGTGCCAGGGACCTTCAGTCTTTTGCAGTCCTCCCTAGCTTAGCGGCGTTTCTGGTTGAACTGATCAGTTTCTCCGGGCGACGAGACGAAGCCTGTCGTCGCAATATTCCTGCCTTGCGCGATAGTAACGCGTGTGGTACCAATAGCGTGCTCGACGTTCGCGAATACCTCACCGTTGACGGCTTTAGTCCCTTTAGAAACTGGTTCCGGGGACTCGATGCGGTGCCCAGGGCGCGAGTGGCGGCAGTGCTGCTGCGCCTTGCGGCGGGCAACGCGGGAGATCACCAGGGCGTGGGCAGCGGCGTACTGGAGATCCGCATGCAGACGGGCCCGGGGTATCGCCTCTACTTCGGCCGGGACGGTGATCAACTCATCATTCTACTGGGCGGGGGAATCAAGCGGAGGCAGGCTGCTGACATCAGCATGGCGAAAGACCGGTGGCTGGATTATCGCCGACGAAAACTGCTGGAGCGCTGACTGATGGCCCTTACGAAAGCCTTTCGCGACACCCTCGGCCAGGAACTCCGGAATGACCGGGCCTTTCGCGTGGCCTATCTCGACGAAGCTATTGGCTTCCTCCACGCGGGAGATCTGGCGGCCGGTAAAGCGTTGCTCCGGGACTTCATCAACGGCACGCTGGGCTTTGGCAACCTGGGAAAGGCAATCCACACCTCGCCAAAGAGTCTGATGCGCATGCTGAGTGCTGACGGCAACCCCCAGGCTGAGCGGCTGTTTGCCATCCTCAGCCACCTGCAGAAACAGGAGAACGTGGAGGTTCGGGTTCTACCGATTACACGAAAGACCGCGTCCCGACGCGCACTCAAGGCCGGCTAGCTGCACACCCGCGGCAGTCCCGCGATCAAGGCCCGGGTCTTCTCGAACTGGGCCACCAGCGCTGGCTGCGGGTCCGCGCCCTCCGGCAGATAGACGCCGAAGAGCCCCTCGCCCGCCGCGTCGAGGAACGTAACGCCCCGGAGCGGTCCCTGGGCGCCAACCAGATCCACCGCGTAGATTGCGCCCAGCTGGTCCGGGCGCAGATGGCCGCTCAGGCCAGCGCCGTCCTGCTTCAGATTGTAGAACTGGCTCTTCGTGGAGGGTGCTCCCCCGGGTATGGGGCCCCGAATCTCAAACACGTTGCCCGCCTTCAGGACCACCACTGTCGCGTCAGACCATTCCTGCAGGGACTTCCAGACCGCCTCGAAGCCCGCGCCGGTGGTACCGACTGCCTGTTTGCCAGACAGGGCGCTCGCCAGCGCCGCCTCGGGAATACCCAGGTTGGTAGCGGCCATGAAGGTGGGCGGCACGGTCGCCTTCGCGTAGAGCGCCTGGACGGTCGCTGCCTGTTCGGGGGTGGCGCAGAGTGGCGATGCAGGGAACGCTGAACCGCTGCTGACAATCAGCAGCGCCGCGAGCACGAAGCGCAACATCAGTCGTTCTCCTTCAGCGCGGTGGCCGGGGCACGAACGCGCTCGTCCGCCGGATATAGTCCTGGTACTCGGGCCGGCGCGTCGCGATGTCCTTCTCGGTCAGCGCCACACCGGATACCTTGAGCAGGAAAAAACTGATCAGCAGCGGACCGAAGAACGTCCACCAGGCGCCGCCCGCCACAGCGATGAGCCAGATTCCCCACCACATGAGGAACTCGCCGAAATAGTTCGGATGGCGGCTGTAGCGCCAGACCCCCTGATTCATCACCGCCCGGTCGGCATCCGTGCGCTGCTGGAAGCGGGCCAGCTGGGCGTCGGCGGTGGCCTGCAGGATAAAACCTGCCAGCCACACGAGGACACCCAGGAGATCGACGAGCCCGAGCGGACCTGCAGTGGACAACGCCGTACCGAGCAGCGGCATGGCGACCAGCCAGGCCAGCACGGCCTGGAGCAGGAAGACGATATAGAGACTCTTGACCGCAAAGTTGGGCTCGTTGTTTGCCCGGATCACGCGATAGCGCCGGTCTTCGGGCTTGCCCCGGTTGCGCCACAGGATATGCAGCGCCAGGCGCACAGCCCAGAGCACCGCGAGCAGCAGGGCGAGTGCGCCGCGGGGGCTGGGGTCCGGCTGCAGCAGCAGCCAGGTGCCACCCGCGCCAGCAATGGCCAGCCCCCAGAAGATGTCCACGACGCCGACGTTGCGCAGGGCCAGGCTCAGCAGCCAGGCCACGACCATGAGCGTGGTCGTCGTCGCAAGGCCTGCAAGGACTATCTGGAGCATGGCGGCATTATCGGCTGAACCGGTAGTGGGCTACCAGCCATTCCGTGCCGCCGGCATAGCCAAAGAGCTCGGCCACGGCCATGAAGAACATCCGCCAGCGCTGGAACCAGAGGGCTGCCTCTTTAGGGCCATAGGCTTCGGTCAGGACGGCCATCACCCTGTCACGCTCCCGGTCCTGGTTGGCCAGCCAGTCGTTGGCCGTCCGCGCGTAGTGCGTGCCGGAAACGCGCCACTGGTCTTCCAAAGTGAGGTGCTCCTGGAAATGCAGCAGCGTACTCTCCGCAGGCATGAGGCCGCCCGTGAAGAAGTACCGGGCCATCCAGTCCTCGTCGCCGTCCACGGTGAACGGGTACATCAGCGAGCGGTGGCAGAAGATGTGGACGAAGAGCTTGCCGCCAGGCTCCAGCCAGCCGGCAATGCGTTCCATGAGGGTGGCGTAGTTGCGCATGTGCTCGAACATCTCGACGGACACCACCCTGTCGAAACGCTGGTCCGTGGCAAAGACGTTGGCATCCGCCGTGATGACCTCCACGTTCGCCAGGCCCCGCTCCCGGGCCTGCCCGAGGATGAACTGGCGCTGGGATGCGGAGTTGGAGACAGCCGTGATCCGGCTGCCGGGATAGTGCGCTGCCATCCAGAGGGTCAGTGAGCCCCAGCCGCAACCCAGCTCGAGGATCCGCTGGCCATCGGCCAGTTCGGCGCGGGCACTGGTCAGCCGGAGCATCGCCTCCTCCGCCTCCCCCAGTGAGCGGGTGTTGTCGTCGTACTGGCAGCAGCTGTACTTGAGATGCGGACCCAGCACGTGCTGGAAGAACGCGGCCGGAACTTCGTAGTGCTGCTCGTTGGCCTTCGCGGTCTCAATGGCAACCGGGCTCTCGCGGAGAACCGCCAGTCGCCGGCGAAACTCGTTGAACTCGTCTTCGCCCCGGTCAACCGCTTCGCTGGCGAGCCTCCCGGCCATCAGCCGGCGCATGCCAAACCGGGTGAGCCGGTCCGGTAGCAGTCCGCGTTCGCAGAGGTCGATCAACAGACTCACTCCCCGGCCTCGTTCTGCCCGGCCTCACTCGGTCCGGCCTCATTGCGGCCAGCGGCCTCGACGGCCCCCCGGACCCTGCGGATGACTCCCCCGAGGACGGGGAGCTGCTCGTAGAGTCCCGAGCCGGCGTCCCAGAAGTCCTTGTGAATCAGGATTCGCCCCTGCGCATCAAACCGGAACTGGGTGACGCCGTAGGTGAGGATGGGCTGGCCGCTATTGAGGCCATCGGCTACCACCGTCATCTGCCAGCGCACATACCAGTCCGTGCCGACCGGGGCCCGCTCCAGAAACTCGACGTTCAAAGTGCGGACCTGCCCGGCAGTGTGGGCGAAGTAAGCCTCGATGTTGCCACTGCCCTCGATGGCGACCAGCGTGTCGTTCAGATAGCCCTGCGGCGCGTAGACCAGGGACGTCTGCTCCCGGACCGACGCGACGGTCATGCCGGTGAAGTACCGCTGGACGCGGTCGAAGGCGCGGCGCTCTTCGTCGGCACCGGGCGTCAGGATCACGGCCAGCTGGGCGGTTCGGGCCAGCGCCTGCTCGTAGGATGCATTGAGGGCCGGCAGAGGCGTCGGCGGAGTCCCGCAGCCCGAGAGGAATCCCAGGCAGGCGAGCAGCAGGTAGCCACGCGTGTTCATTCTCCGGTCCTTTCTGGCGACGCCAGGGAGCTCGCCGGCTAAAGCCTATATAGTTTTCCCTGGTACCGGATACTCGCATTCTTTTGCATCCATTTGCCGTCCGCAGGCGTACTGGTCTGCTGACCTGAAGAAACCCGAAAGCAGGCTTGAGCAGTGCGCGTTGCAGTTGTCGGCACCGGAATTTCCGGACTCTATGCGGCCCGGCAGCTCGCCCCCCGGTGCGAACTGACTCTTTTCGAAGCCCAGGGCCACGCCGGCGGGCACAGCAATACTGTCGAAGTGGCCATGGACGGGCAGCGCTTCGCCATCGACACGGGCTTCATCGTCTTCAACGAGAAAACCTACCCCCTCTTCACCGCGCTCCTGCAGTCCCTGGGCGTCGCCTACCAGCCCAGCGAGATGAGCTTCAGCTTCCGGTGCGCCGCGAGTGGTCTCGAGTATCGGGGCGACAACACCTTTGATGCCCTCTTCGCCCAGCGCCGGAACGCCTTCCGCCCCTCGTTCTACGGCATGCTGCGGGATATCCTGCGCTTCAACTCGCTTGGCGCCGAACTGGTGGCTGCCGATCCGGCAGTGACCCTCGGCACCTTCCTGGCGGACCGGAAACTGCGCGGCAGGCTGCTGGACGACTACCTCCTGCCGATGGCGGGCGCGATCTGGTCCGCCGAGCCCTCCCGCATCCTCGCGTTCCCGGCGGCGCACTTCGGGCGCTTCTTCCAGAATCACGGTTTACTCCAGGTGGAGGGTCGGCCCCAGTGGCTGACGGTCACCGGCGGCTCCCGGGAGTATGTCCGGGCACTGCTCCGGCCCCTGCGGGACCGCCTGCAGCTGGACACGCCCGTCGAGTGGGTCGAGCGGCACCCGGACCGGGTGGTGGTGAAGGCCCGCGGTCGTCCCGCCGCGGAGTACGACCAGGTGATCATGGCCTGCCACAGCGATCAGGCCCTGGCGCTGCTCCGGGATCCCAGCGTCGCAGAGCGGGAGGTGCTGGGCGCCATCACTTACCAGGATAACGATGCCGTGCTCCACACGGACGAGCACCTGCTGCCCCGCCGGCGGCGGGCCTGGGCCTCCTGGAATTACCACCGTCGCCCCGCGGCAACGGCGACCAGCCGGGTCGCCGTCACCTACAACCTCACCCGGCTGCAGAGCCTGTCAACCCGGCGCCAGTTCCTGCTGACGCTCAATGCAGACGAGACCATTGACCCCCGCACGGTTCTCCACCGCCAGGCCTACAGTCATCCGGTGTTTGACAGCGCCGCCCTGCGGGCCCAGGGACGGCACGGGGAAATCAGCGGGGTACACCGCACCTGGTACTGCGGTGCCTACTGGGGCTACGGCTTCCACGAGGATGGGGTGCGCAGCGCCGCGGGCGTGTGCAGCGCCCTGAACACTAATCTGGCGACGTCCCTCGCCCGGTTGCCAGAACCCGAGACGGCCGATGCACAGCTGTATCTATCAGGGACACGTTAGCCACCGGCGCTTTCGGCCCGTGCGCCACGACTTCCGCTACGGCATCTTCATGCTGTACGTGGACCTGGCCGAACTGCCGGAACTGTTCGACCGGTTCTGGCTGTGGTCCGCCCGGTCCCCGGCCCCCGCCTGGTTCCGGCGCGGGGATCACTACGGTGAGGCCGCAGTCCCGCTGGATGAGAGCATCCGGGATCTGGTCGCAGCGAAGGCCGGCTTTCGCCCCACAGGCCCCATCCGGTTACTGACCCACTTCCGGTACTTCGGCTACGGCTTCAATCCCCTGAGCGTCTACTACTGTTACACCCCGGACGGCGAACTGGAGGCGGTGGTTCTCGAGGTCAGCAACATGCCCTGGCGTGAAATGCACCCCTACGTACTGACCCGCGGCGCGCCCATCGCCAACGGCGGCCACAAGTTCGAGTTTGCCAAGGCCTTTCACGTGTCGCCTTTCCTGCCGATGGACATGGGGTACCGCTGCCGGCTCGCGCCGCCGGGGCCGCGCCTGGCCTTTGCCCTGGAGAACTGGCGGGAAGGGGCGCGGTGCTTCGATGCCCATCTGAGTTTCCAGCGCGTGCCCCTCTCGTCCCGGTCCCTGGCCCGGGTCCTGGCTACCGACCCGCTGGCGACGCTGCGGGTGACGGCGCTGATCCACTGGCAGGCGTTGCGCTTGTGGCAAAAAAAAGCGCCGGTGTACGATCACGTTCCGGTCGCCTCGCTGAATGCGCCCCATGAATGACGTCGAAGAAACTCTCGACCGGCCGGTCACGGGCCACACCGCGGAGCCAAGGCCACAGCTGACGGCCGCCCTGGGGCTCGCGCGGCGCGGCGTGCACGATGTGCTGGCCTCGATCACCGCCGGCCGGCTGCAGTTGCAGGACCCGCTGGGCAGTCTGCAGTTTGGCGCGGCACAAACGGCGGCCCCCTCACCGGCTGCCCCCGACGTGACGCTGCACATCCATGATCTTTCTGCCTACCTGGACATCGCCACCGGCGGCACCATCGGCGCTGCCGAAGCCTACATGGCCGGCAAATGGACCGTGTCGGACCTGCCGGGGGTCATGCGCCTGCTGGTCATCAACCGGGAGGTCATGAATCGCCTGGAGTCGGGCATGGCCCGTCTGGGCGGGGCGCTGCTCAAGGTGGCCCACTGGCATCACCGCAACAGCCGGGCCGGCAGCCGGCGCAATATTCAGGCCCACTACGATCTCGGGAACGAGCTGTTCGAGCTGTTTCTAGACCCGACCATGATGTACTCGTCGGCGGTTTTTCCCCGGCCTGAGGCCTCCCTGGAGGAGGCTTCACTGCACAAGCTCGATCTGCTCTGCCGCAAGCTGGACCTGCAGCCCTCCGATCACCTGCTGGAAATCGGCACGGGCTGGGGCGGACTGGCGCTGCACGCGGCACAGAACTTCGGCTGCCGCGTGACCACCACCACGATTTCCCGGAACCAGTTCGACTTCGCCACCGAGCGGGTCCGCAAGGCCGGCTTAGGCAACCGCATCACGATCATCAGTGAAGACTATCGTGACCTCAGAGGGACCTTCGACAAGCTCGTCTCCGTCGAGATGATCGAGGCCGTGGGGCTCAACTTCCTGGACAGCTATTTCCGCGTCTGCAGCGAGCGGCTGAAACCGGCGGGCCGCATGGTCCTGCAGTCCATCATCATTGCCGACCGGAACTACGAGCAGGCGCGGCACTCCGTGGATTTCATCCAGAAGTACATCTTCCCGGGTGGCGCCCTGCCCTCCTGCGGCGCCATGCTCTCATCAGTCAGCCGCGTGACCGACCTGCAACTCACGAACCTCCAGGACATCGGGCTCGACTATGCCCGCACGCTGCAGATCTGGCGGGAGCGTTTTCTCCAGCGCCTGCCGGACGTACGCCGGCTCGGCTACCCGGAGGAGTTCGTCCGCATGTGGGAGTGGTATCTCGCCTACTGTGAAGGCGGGTTCCTCGAACGGGCGATCAGCGCGGTCCAGGTCGTGTTCGACAAGCCGGACTGCCGGTTGCAGCCGCAGGGCTGACGGTTCAGCTCCCGGCCGGCACGACCGGCGCATCGTCGGCCGTCGTGACCACCGTACCCGGCTCCATCTCGCCCCTGGCCAGCGCCGTCAGGTACTCCACTGTCGCGAGGTGGCAATAGCTCTGGCCCTGCACCTGCCGGGGCAGGATGGCCGTGATCCAGCTGTCGTAGTTCTGGAAGAGTCCGTGGGAGCTGATATGGACCGCGCCGTCTTCGCCCGGGTAACTCAAGGGAAAGGGGGCGAGGTAGTCCCGCCCGGTCACGTAGGGCTCATCCTCATCGACCACGAACCCGGCGGCACGTTCCGCAGCACCGGCATCGTTGTTGTCCCGGAGCGTACTCACGGTCGTCGCCAGTAACGCGCGGGTGGCCGCCGGGCAGAAGTGCTGCTCGCCCGCCGCCTCGGGACCATAGACCGCCCGCAGGTGGGCCGCCGTCTTGACCTTGCAGGACACCATGATGGGCAGCTTCCCGGCATAGGTCACCACCTGGTAAATCAGCAGCGGGTTCGGCGACGGTTTGGAATGCCGGTAGGACGGCATGTCCGTGAACACGGTGTTCTTTGCCTCGACGGCGGTGCTGGCCATGAACCTCTGGGCAGCCAGGCAGAACTCTGGCGAGACGGGAGACGGGAAAGCCACGGCCTGCGCGCCTGCAGCGGCTGCAAGTCCGGGGCCAGCCGTCGACGGCTTGCCCTGCTCTCCCCCACAGGCGGAGACGAGCACCGCGATCAGCAGGGCGGGCAGCGGTCGGTGGTCGGGCATGGTCTGTCTCCGGGTCACAGGGTTCAACGTTGAGGGCCGCCAGTCTGACTGAAAAAAAAGGGCCGGCGCAAAAAGCGCCAGCCCTTTCGCGGATTGCTGTCGACAGGGCAATCAGAGCTTCACGGTAACACCCAGGAAGATCTGGCGACCGAACAAATCGTAGGTCTCGTAAGTATTCGCCGAACCGCCGGCAACGATCTCGGAGCTGACGATCGGCGGATCCTTGTCGAACAGATTGCTGATGCCGGCCCGCAGCTCCACGTTCTCCAGCGGGTTGTAGGTGGCTGCGAGATCGAAGTAGGAGTAGGACGGGATGCGGTTGTTGTAGGAATCAAAGCCGGCATAAGAAGAGTTCTGCAGGACCGGGTTCGACTGGTTGTTGTCCTGTTTGACCGGGTCCATGTAGCGCCAGGTCAGTGCTGCCGACACGTTCCAGGGCATGTTCCAGGTCGTCCGCAACACATGCCGCCACTCGGGGTTGACGTTCTGGCAGTTCAGGCCAAAGAGCCCGGTGCAGTCGTAGCTGGTGGAGCCGGGAAAGTCGGTGGTTTCATTTTCCAGCATATAGGAGCCGGCCAGCTCGAACTGGACCGAACCCAGGGTGGCCAGCTCCAGGCCGTAGCCCAGCTGGACGTCGATGCCGCTGAAGATCTGCTCGGCGATGTTGGAGCTGATCTGCAGGATGTAGCCGCCGTTCTCGACGCTGGCGCCGTTGAGCCCGAAGGTGATGGGCTGGCGGGACAGCTGGCTGCAGTACAGGGGGTTGCCGGTGGTCGGACAGGTATTCAGGGCCGTACCGGCCGGCAAGGTGCCAATCCCGTCCTTAATCTTGATGTGGAAGTAGTCGATGCTGGCCGTGAACTGGGGCAGCAGCTCCGGAGTGATGGTCAGACCAATGCTGTAGGTGTCGGCCTTCTCCGGCGTCAGCTCCGTATTGCCACCCTGCAACTGGGACAGCTGGCTCGCGGTGCCCTGGGGAATCTGGTTCGTCGAGCCGCCGTCGCCGTAGGCCGCGGTAAACGCGGCGGCCTGGTCCGGCCGGACCGTGTTCAGGCACTGGGCCAGCGTGGCCGTGGCAGGAACCAGATTATTGTCATCATCAAGCGTGGGAGCGCAGGGGTCCGTACCGATGCCGATCTGGCCGACAATGTTCGGATTGAACAGCTCAATAATGCTGGGGGCGCGAATCGCGGTGTTGTAGGAACCCCGCAGGCGGGCCCCAGCGATGGGCGTGTACTGCACCCCGAACTTGTAGGTGCTTTCCTTGCCGCTGGTCTCGTAATCAGAATCCCGGTAGCCGGCGTCCACCGTGAGGTCCACGATGCCCGGCCGGTCCTGGATCAGCGGCACGCGGGTCTCGATGAACAGCTCGTTGACGGTGACGCCCTCGTCGATGGCCGCCGACGCGCCACCGAAACCCGACAGCAGACCGCTCAGCTGCGCGGAATCCGGCGCAAAAATCGTGACCTCATTGCGCCGTTCGAAACCGAAATTGACCGCCACGCCCTCGGCGGCCGTGGGCAGCTGGACGCCGTACTGGCCAAGCTGGCCGGTAAAGTCCACATGATAGGTGCCCAGCCGTGTCGTCCCGTAGGCTGTGCCCGCGGTAGTCAGGTAGTCGACCTGATCCGGGCTGACGCCACCCTGCTGGAAAATGTTGTAGGGCACACAGGTTCCACCGCTGACGCACACAATGTTCCCATCTCCATCGGTGGTGGCCTGCAGGGCATTGGTGATCTTCTGGAAATCCAGGTACTTGTTGTTGGACGTGTAAAGCTGCGTGTAGTAGTACTGGCCGTAGGCGTCGTAGCTCCAGCCCTCCACAATTTCACCCGTCGCACCCACCACGGCCCGGTAGTTGGTGTGCTCGAAATCCGACGTCCGGCCGCCGCCTTCCACATTGCGCCGGCCAATCTCAACGCTGGCGAGCGAGTCGGCAGTGATCTCTTCAGGGGTGCACAGGATCGCCTGCTGCTGGGCACTCAGGAACGGGTTGCCGCAGTTAACCTGGTAGTTGCCGTCGAGGGTCAGCGGGTTGCTCTGCCTGAACAGCGCTGATGGTGCGATTTCCTGGGTCGTCCGGTCATTCATGAAGCCGAACTCCACGTAAGGCTTCACATGCTCGTTGATGTCGTAGTGGCCCAGCAGGCCGGCGCTGTACCGCTGGTAGTCCCGGTTCATGTTGATGAACTGCTGGGAGTTGAAGAAGGCTGGCGGATTGGTATCTTCCGCCCCGAACTCCGCGAAGGTGTTCCCGAACACGCTGTAGATCGCGTTGGGATCCTCCCCATTCGGCCCGCTTTTCGGCTGAAAGTAGTTGGAGTTGGTGGACCCGCCGCAGGACACCGTCCCGGTGGGCACCCCGTCGTCGTCGGTGTCCTTGTTGATCTGGCAGGTGCCGAAGTCCCGCTTCCCAGACGTCACCGGATCCATGTCCTGGTAGCCCAGATAGCCGGTGAGATTCCCCCGGCCGTCGGGGCTGTTCATCCCGAACAGGAGGTTGAGGCTACGGTCGCCGCCGTCGGTGGTGTTGCCGGTATTCGGGTCGAAGCCGGCGTCCCGGGCGATGCGCTGGGCCTGGTCATTGTCATTGTTGTGCTGGTTGAAGCCGTAGGTCGCGTCGATCTCCAGGCCCTCGAAGTCCCGCTTCATGATGAAGTTGATGACCCCGGCAATGGCGTCGGAGCCGTAGGTGGCCGATGCGCCGCCCGTGACCACATCCACCCGCTCAACCAGCCGCGTGGGTATCTGGTCCAGGTCGGGAGATGGCGACTGAATCGCGGTGTTCGGCGAACCGACGCCCAGGCGGCGGCCATTGATCAGCACCAGGGTCCGCTGGGGCCCCAGGCCCCGCAGGTCGGCGTTGGCCACGCCGCCCGCTGTCGTCAGGCCGCTCGTGGTGTTGCCCAAGCCCTGGCCCAGGGAATTGTTGAACACCTGGGGCAACAGCACCAGGACGTCACTGATATCGTTCTTGCCGGAAACCTTGATGTCTTCGGCGCTGACGACATCGATCGGGCTCGTGCTGACCAAATTGGGCTCGGGAATACGCGAGCCGGTGACGATGATTTCCTCATTGGGCTTGACCTGCGCCGAGGGCGGCGCAGCGTCCTGAGCCAGAGCGATACCCGGCAGCAGCACTGCGGATAACAACGCGAGCCCACGCCAATCAATCAAGCGGTTTACGTGCTGGTCCATGCTTCAGTCCCCCCTCAGAGAAGTCGATGTCCGTTGCAGCGTTGCTACAGCTAGCGCGCGCCCCGGCCCCTGGCCATTCCATACTTGTCCCGACTCTAGCCGCCATCTGTTGGACAAAACAACCCCCCAGGTTGCTTTAGTGCGGAGTGTTGCCCGTTAACAACGGAAGGGCCGGGCCTCGGAACCGGGGTCCCCGACCTCAGTCGGGGCCAGCGGCTGGCAGCCGACGGACGCGCAGCGCAAACCCGCCCGACGCCCTCTCCAGCAGATAGGAGCCTATGGAACCCCGGCGAATTCGCACCGCGTCGCCGGGTTTCAGCGCGCTCGCCGTCGTATCGATCTGCTGCCAGCGCTGGCCGTTATCGAGCTGAACCTGGACTTTGCCCGTCGGAAGCCGACTCACGCTGCTAACGCGCGCTTCAATCACGTCGGGGGTCGGGAGCCCCAGTTGCTCCTCGGCCCGCCGGCGGACTTCGTCCGGGGGCAGGCCAAAGAGTTCCGTGGGGTCTGTCGCCGGGGCTGGCGGCAGCGGGGGCACGGCCCGGCCGGCACGCAACAGGGCCTGGTCGGCGGCCTGGTCGTAGCAGGCGAGGCGCGCCTGTGCGGCAGCGACGCTGCGACAACCAACAAGATCCTCCGCCGAGGATGCCGTCACAGCCGGTGCGTCCGCCGTCGCCTGCAAGTCGATGGGAACTGCCGCCAGGAGCCCGAGAAGCAGCCCCCGCAGGGGGCGAAGTGTCTGCATGGTGGGCCTTATCCGTTGCCTGCCCTCGGCGGCGGGTTTGCCGCAGGTCCTGCAAGTGTAGTCGGATTGATCCACGGCCGAGACCACCCTGCCTGTAGCGGGTGTTACTGGAAGCGAGGATGATTAGCCCACTGCAGACCAGCCAGGAATACCCGGCCATGGCCACCCGCGCCGTTTGCCCGTTCGCCGCCCTCACGCTCCTCGCCGCGGTTCTCGCGGCCGCCGCCTGCACGCCTCCAAATCCCGTCATCGAGACCGACGGCCCCACCTACGACGGCATGGTTCCCGTACGGGACTCGGGCATGAAGGAAGCGTGGGTCAAGCCGGAGATCAACATCAGCAGCTACCAGCAGATCCTGCTGCTGCCGGTGGAAGTCCAGTTCCGGGCGGTGCGCCCCGGAGCGGGCAACCCGGCGTTCGCCTCCCAGGAACGCAACTTTCCCGTCAGCCCGGCAGACCAGCAACGGCTCGTGGATACCGTGACGACGACCTTTCGCGACGCCCTCGCCCAGAGCCGCACGCTTAAGCTCACGACCGAACCGGGACCCGACGTGCTGCTGGTCCGGACTTCCCTCCTCGACATCGTCTCGAAAGTGCCGCCGGAAGGGCCCGGCCGCACCGAGACTTTTGTGGACGAGTTTGGCGCCGCCACCCTGGTGCTGGAACTGCAGGACTCTTTGAGCGGCGAGATTCTCGCCCGCGCCGTCGATCGCCGGGCGGCAGACCCTATGGACGGCGTTGGTGGCCTCGGCGCCGGCAACCTCTCCCGGGCCAACCCGGTGACCACCTGGAGCGAGGTGCGCCGCCTGAGCCAGCGCTGGGCCACTCTCGTGACCCGCCGTATCGACCAGCTGTACAACCGGGGCCGGATGCCTGGCCAGTCGCCTCAGTAAGCGTGCAGGGCGGCATGGTCTGCTCCTGCTCTCGGTCGGGGCAGTCATCGCCGGCGCCTGGTACGGCGGCGCGCCCGCGCTTGCCCAGGAACGCGTGAGTCTGGCAACCGCCTGGCTCTGCTTCGCCCTGCTCGTTACGGCGCTCGGCATCGGCCCCTGGCAGGCCCTGCGCACGTCAAAGCCGCTACTGAATAACCTGCTGCGCAGGGACCTGGGCATCTGGGCCGCGCTGACCGGCCTCGCGCACCTCGCGGTGGCCACGGGCGTCGTGATGCAGGCCGCCTACTTCCGCGCCTACATCACGGGCCCACCGGACAGCCCCTTGCCCGGCTGGGCGGGCTGGATCGGGACGTTCAGCATCGTGGCGGGCTATGTCGTGGGACTGCTGTTCCTGATGCTGCTCGCACTGTCGAACCACTGGAGCCTGGCCCGGCTGGGACCCGTGCGCTGGAAGCGGCTGCAGGGCGCGGCCGTTGTCGCGCTGTTCCTGACCATCGCCCACGGCATCGTTTTCCAGGTGATCGAGGGCCGCACCGGCGGGTGGCTGGCTGCCCTCGTGGTGGTATCGGCGGCAATTCTCGGGCTACGCGGGTGGGCACGGCCCGTCGTGGCGCGAGGCAAGCGGTAGTATCGGGAGCTTCCTTTTAACGGAGCGCCATCCATGACCGATTCCCTCCTGTCCCGGCGCGAGCTCCTGGCCGTCGGCGGCAGCCTCGCGGCCCTCTCCGCCACCGCGTGCACCACTGCCGGAACCGCGGGTGTGGCTACGACTGCGGCCAGCAACCCGACCAGCGCACCCCAGCCTCCCTTCGAAACGCTGCGGGACTATGTGGCAGCCCTCGAGGCCAACGGCCTGCTCCTCCGGCTGCCGGAAATCGATCAGGACGCGTTCCAGGCCACCGGGCTCGTCTACCGGGCCAACGACCTCTACAGCTTTTTCGGCGTTCCGGCACTCTGGTTCGACCGGGTGAAAATCGGCGGCGAGTGGGTCAAGGGTCCGCTCCTGGGGCTGCTGCAGGCCAACCTGCATTGCGATGCGCTGGTCTTTGGCCGGCCCCTGGTGCCGGGCAACGGGCCGGCCAGCTACCGCAACGCCAAGGCCTACCTCGCGGACGTGCTGAAGAAGAACAACGGCAGCTACCCGTCGATACCCCCCGTCACCGTTGCCCGGGAACAGGCCCTGTGCAAGGAAGTGGTGTTGCGCGGCAACGAGATCGACCTGACGAAGTTTGCCTTCATCCAGACCAACCCGGTCGACGCGGGCCGCTACATCAATGCCACGTCGGTATTCACCCACGACCCGGTGATGGGCAACAACTTCGGTACCTATCGCTGCCAGCTGAAGGGCCCCCGCCTGCTGGGGCTCAATCCGGAACCCAACCAGTCGGGCTGGAAAATGCTGATGGCGGCCAAGGCACGGGGCGAGGCCGTCGCGAAGGTGTCGATCGTGCTGGGCCAGGACCCGGTGGTCTGGTTCATCAGTTGCACCCGCGTCGCCCCAAGGTTTGGGGACAAGCCGGTGGATGAGCTGGCCGTGGCCGGCGGCTTCCGCGGCAAAGCCCTCGCGGTAGTGCAGTCGGAGACCAACGACCTGCTGGTCCCCGCCAACGCCGAGATGATCATCGAGGGTGAAGTGCCGCTCCAGGGCCAGGGCATGCCCGAAGGGCCGTTCGGCGAGATGTTCGGCTACATGGGTCCCGCGAAGCAGGAAAACTTCTACCTGAATGTCACGGCCGTCACCCACCGCAGGGATCCCTGGGTCGTCAACATGTACACGGGCATGCAGCGGGGCATGGTGACCGCGCCTCAGGATGCGCTGTCGGAATTTTTCCTCCGGCGCGCCATGCCGAACGTCGTCGAGGCCTATCAGCCCCAGGACGTGATGGGCGTGGTCATCGTCAGCATCGACAAGAACGCCGCTGGCCAGGGCCTGAAGGCGGGTCGCGCAGTGGCGGACCGGAACCCGATTGCCAAGGTGGTGATCGTGGTGGACAAGGACATCGATGTGCTGGACCGGACCCAGATCATGTTCGCCCTAGGCTCCCGGTGGCAGCCGTCGCCGGCTACCGAGATACTCAAGGATCTCCAGGGGCTGGTTACCGATCCCAGCCAGCCCGTGCAGGGTCGTACCAGCAAGATCGTGATTGATGCGACGATCCAGTGGCCGGAAGAAGGGGGGCGGGAGAAATTTCCGCCCACTAACCGGGCCCTGCTGGAGAAGGACGAGCCCAACGTCTTCGCGGAAGTTGACCGGCTCTACGGGACGAAGCTGACTCTGTGGGGCAAAGCCTAGGGGCTGGCGGCCTAACCCGCGCTGCGGGTGCTGTTTCTGAAGGCGAACGCTGCCTCGCACTCGGGCAGTTCGTAGAAGCGGGGAGCACCCTTGGCCCGGTTGCCGTTGTAGGCGTCGGCGAACTGGCGGCAGAAAGCATCGTCGCCCTGCTTTTTCGCGACGCACTCTTTGTAGAGATCCGCGCGGATGGGCGCGAGCTTCACCGCCCGGGCTGCTTCGCAGCGCCGGTCCAGTTCCGCCTGCCGTTCCGCGTCACTCTGCCCGGCCACAGCCGCAGCGCCCGCCAGGAGCAGAACGACCAGTGCCGGCAGCCTAGGCATCCTGCAGGCCCACGAGCCTCGCACCCACTTCAAGACCCTTGTCGATGGTGGCGGCGTAGCCATCGCTGCCCACCTTTTCCCAGAGATCCTCTGCCTCGTCGAAGGCCGCACCGCCGACGATCACGCGCACCGGCCGCTCGCAGCGCTCGCGGATGGAACGAATGGCCTGAGCCACCCGGGGAATGTGCGTGCCCAGCGTTGCGCCCAGCATGAGGAGATCAGCCTCGAAGAACGCGAGCATCGTCGGCAAGTCCTGCATCGGAATGTCCGAGCCGACAAAAATCACGCGCCAGCCGGCGATCTGGTACATGTCGGCAGCCGCCCGCAGACCGATGTCGTGCACATTGCCGGAGACGGCAGCCACCACCACGGTGCGCCCGTTGGGCGGCTGCTTCGGCGCCTGGCTGGCGACCACCGCCATGGTGCGCTGGGTGGCAGCAGTAACCATGTGCTCCTCGGCGATATTGAGCTCACCGGCATGCCAGAGGCGACCGACCTCCCGCTGGGCAGGGAGCAGCACGTCGGTGTACGCGGCCCTGGCACCAAGACTGCCCGTGGCCGCCGCCGTGACGAGTTCGATCCCATCCGCCACATTGCCCTCGAGTATCTTCTGGAGGTAGTCCAGAGCGAGTCGATCGGCGGGCCGCCGGGGATCCAGCTCCGACGGATCCGGTGACGGCGCGGGCAGCGCCAGCAGCGCGAGCGCGGCGTCCACGTAATCGACCGGCAGGCCGAGAGCAGGCGGAGGCAAGCGCTCAACCAGCACATCCCGGAGCGCCTGGATGCTGTTGCGCAGATCCAGATCCGCCTGGCCCCGGGCCTTGAAGGCCTTGCGGGACCAGGTGACGCGGCCGGTGAACAGCCGCGGCTCACCCGCCACCACGGCCGCCGCCAGTTCCAGCACCCGCTGGGTGAGATGGGAGCGCCAGGCTGTCAGTGCGGTCGGTCCCTGCCGCTCCCGGAGGCTGGGATCCCTCTCCACCATGAGAGTGGCGGCGACGCCGGCGTAGCCCGAGGCGCTGCGCTCGAGGAGGTCGCCGGCAAAAGCGTTGCCGTGGGCTGGTTGTGCTCTGGCCATGGTCCTGATCTGTCTGGAGAAACTACCGTTGAGTGCGGTTTCGCCCCTGCCGGTGACGCGGATTCACCGGGCCGGCCCGGGCTGGGAAAGTTGTGGGCCACCGCTCACGGTCCGGGTCCCCCCGGTAAGCCCTGGCCCCGCTGCAGCGGCGCCTCCCGCCCGATCCCGGGGTCCACCGTATGGAAGACCTTGCCAATACTGAGCGGATCATCCAGGCAGTCCACCACCAGTCCCGCCAGGTCGGCCCGGCTGATCATCCCCATGACCTGGCGGTCCTCCGTCCGGATGGCCGTGCCGCTGGCGGGATCGTGGGTCATGCCACCGGGACGCAGGATGGTGTAGTCGAGACCGCTCGCCATCAGGTAGTTCTCGCCCAGGGTTTTCTCCTCGAGGACGGGACCGAGAAACTCGATGACCCGGGGCCCCACTGCGCCCCGGCTGTCACCGCACCCGATCGCCGTGACGAGGATGAACCGGGGCACGCCGGCGGCCCGGGCCGCATCCACCAGATTGCGAGTGCCGTGGTAGTCCGGCCGGGGCTCGCCGCGCCTGCCGCCAACAGTGTCGATGACAGCGCGAAAGCTGCCGGAGGCCAGGGCACCCTGCACGGACTGAAGATCGAGGATATCGCCGCGAAACAGCCGGACCCGGAGCTGCAGCAACGCGGCCATGTCCGTTGTGGAGCGCACGAAGGCCGTGACGGACTCGCCGCGACGGTCCAGCAGGCGCGCCACTTCGAGCCCGGTACCCCGGCTCGCACCAAAGATCAGCACGCCGTCCGACATCTGCCCATCTCACCAGCGCCGTTGCAGGAGTCCCTAGAGTAGCAACCGGATCGGGAGGCAACCACCTGCCGGGGCTGAAGCCAGGGAACCTTGACGCTGCCAGCGCCATCGCCGAAGCTCATGATCCCGTCGCTGCCTGCGAGACCCAATGCCATGCGCACCGCTGCACTCCTCATTGCCGGCCTGCTGGCCATCGTCAGCCTGCCCACCACCGGCCTGGCCGCCGACGCCGTGAAGCCCGTCGTCCTGATTACCGGCGCCAACCGGGGTATCGGCCTTGAGCTGGTCCGCCAGTACTCGGCGCTGGACTGGAAGATCATTGCCACGGTCCGGGATGTGCCTGGCGCGACCGACCTGCAGGCTCTGGCCAAGTCTGACCCGGACATCACCATCGAGAAGCTGGACGTCACTGACTTCCCCGGGGTCGATGCCCTGGCCATGAAGTACCAGGATCAGCCCATCGACGTTTTGCTGAGCAACGCAGGCAAGACGCCGCGCTACATGTCGGCCATGAAGGGGGCGACCACCATCGACTACGAAGAGGCCATGAACAGTTACCGGATCAATGCACTGGGACCCGCGAAGCTGGTGGCCGCGTTCCTCCCCCAGGTGCAGAAGTCCGCTCAGAAAAAGATTGCGGTCATCTCCAGCAAGGCGGGTTCCTTCGCCGAAGGCCCGCAGATGGCGATGATGTATGAGTACCGCTCCAGTAAGGCAGCACTGAACATGATCGTGCACACGCTGGGCTATGAGACGGCAAAGAAGGGTGTGATCATCGCCGCCATCTCGCCGGGCTCGGTGGACACCAAGCCGGTGGAGGGTGAGCTGGGCTATGGCAGCAACTTCAAGCAGCCCGGCGTCATCGCCCCGAGTGACAGTGTGGCGGGCATCATCAAGGTCATCGCCGGACTGACACCGGCCCAGAACGGCGAGTTCCTCGACTACAAGGACGGACGGGTCATTCCCTGGTAGGAGCGCCGACCGGCGCGATCCCTAATCGATCGCGCTTAAAGGCGCTCCTACGGCGTGAATGGTCACAGGCTTCGCGAGCTAAACGTGTCGCAGGCGTCGAGCTGGCCGCTGTCGAGTCCACGCCGGAACCAGCGCACGCGCTGCTCGGCGCTGCCATGGGTGAATGAATCCGGCGTGACATAGCCCCGGGACTGCTGTTGCAGTCGATCGTCGCCGATGGCGCTGGCGGCAGTCAGGGCCTCCTCGACATCACCCGTCTCCAGGATCTGCCGGGTGCGGTCGGCCCGGTGGGCCCAGATGCCGGCGAAGCAATCGGCCTGCAGCTCCAGCCGGACGGAGAGCGCGTTGGCCTCCGCTTCGCTGCTCCGCTGGCGGGCTTTCTGTACCTGGTCCGAGAGCCCCGTGAGGTTCTGCACGTGATGCCCGATCTCGTGGGCAATCACATACGCCTGGGCGAAGTCGCCCGGCGCCTGGAAGCGCTCCCGCAGATCCCGGTAGAAACTGAGATCGATGTAAACCTTCTGGTCAGCGGGACAATAGAAGGGCCCCATGGCGGACTGGGCACTGCCGCAGGCAGACTCGACACTGCCGGAAAAGAGCACCAGCTTCGGCGCCACGTAGCGCTCGCCGCCTTCGGCGAAGAGGGCTGTCCAGGTATCCTCGGTGTCGGCCAGGACGACGGAAACGAAGTCTGAGGCAGGATCCGGCTGGCCGGGAGTTCCGTCAGCACCGACAGGGGGGCCAGCCGACTGCTGTTCGCCGACCTGGCCGACCGGCGCGTTCTGCAGCAGGAAGGTGGGATCAACCCCGAAATAGAGGGCCAGCAGGATAAGGACGATGGTACCCAGACCGCCGCCCACGAAGGCCGGCCGGCTGGTCATCCCACGCCGGTCTTCGACGTTGGAACTTCGCCGTCCGTCTTCCCATCGCATGCAGAAACTCCAGAGCCCGATCGTCAGAGGCACATACCGCCGTCAACCTGCAGCGTAGTGCCGGTGATAAACGAGCTGCGGTTGGAAATCAAGTAGACCGCGGCCTCGCCCGCGTCGTGCTCCGGGTCACCGAAGCGACCGACATGGTGCTTGGCCGCGTTCTTCTCCTGGAACACGGGCATCGCCGCGTGCATCTGCTGCGCCTTCTCGGTTTCGAAAACACCGAAGAGCAGGGTGTTGACGCGAATTCCCTGGCGGCCGTACTCCAGCGCCGCCGCCCGGGTCAGGCCCTCCACGGCCAGTTTTGACGCGATGTAGGGGGCCATGCGCATCCCCGTGTCCCGCGTGGCACCGGAACTGATATTGATGATCGAGTAGTTGTCGCCGGTTTTCGCCCCCTGGGCCAGGAACTGCCTGATCGCGAAGCGCATGCCGAGGTAGGTCCCGGTGACATTGGTCCGCATCACGCGTTCGAAACTCTCCAGCGACTCATCAGCCAGCAGCTGGAAGTCGCCGGGAAACACCGCATTGTTGATGATGGCGTCGAGACGGCCGTAGCTTTTCACCGCAAAGGCCACGAGACGTTCGTGGTCCGCTTCGCTGGTGATATCCATCTGCAGGTAGGCCACCTTGCCAGGGTCGCAGCCGGCGGCCTCCCGCAGGCGCAGCAGCGCTGCGGCACCGCTGTCGCTGTTGCGACTGGTGATCACCACGCTGGCCCCGTACCTGGCGAGCCGGGTCGCCATGCCAAAGCCGATCCCCATGGTCCCGCCGGTGACGATGACCACCTTGCCGACGAGTTCCGGATCTTTGCCCATCTCACTTCCCCTGCTTCGCCTGCAACTCGTCCAGTAGTTTGACCGTCACGAAGTTGCTGCCATTCTCCCGCGCTGCCGCTTCGGCGTTCTTGATGATCATTGGCTGCACAAAGCTGGGGGCCTTTTCGACGCGGGCGAGAGCCGCCGCTTCCCACTCCAGCGTCGCATTCGACTTGGCATCCCGGGGCACGACCGGTTCGGACTCGCCATAGTTCCTGGGGCGGGTCGGCGGGATGGCATCGATAGCAACAAACGTCAGTTCGCTGATCTGTGTCTGGCTGGCCGCGCCGGCAGGAATCCGGGGCATGGCCGGATACACCCACCCGCCCGGCAGCGTCTTGCGGCCGGGTGACGGGATGATACGCACCGCGTGCTCGGGAGGAGCCAGCTGCGCGACATCAATCTGCCAGCCCTTCCTGCGGAGCGTTGCCATCAACCCCCAGTAGGTCAGCATGATCTTGTCTTCATCGTGGGTGTAGATCCCGTTGGGGTTCGGCCCGGGAGCCGCCACCTTAGGTCGCTGGGACTCAGCCAGCGCCTTGTCCTGATGGATGTTCTGCAGGTTGCGCCGCGTGTGCTCGGCATCGAAAGCCTCTTCCATGCGGTAATTGCGCAGGAAGTAGTGCCGCATCATGGTCCGGTGTTCGTCGATGGGCGTGGTGAACTCGTAGAAGATATTGAACTCACCCGACCCAATCCCGCCGATCTCCACCTGCCCGCGCAGCGTGAAGCCGGGGATGAAGTACCTCATGATGGATTCGACCTTGGCGTCCTTGTCCCGCAGCTCACTCCAGACCCCGGCGCTGGGTGCGGCATTAACGCGCATTACTGACTGAAAGCCATGTTCGGTCGCGGTAACGCGGTGCTCCGGGGCCTGGATCGGGTTTTCGTTGCCCCGGAACAGGATGCCGTGGACGACCGGCAGGTGCACGTAATCCAGATTCGTGAACTTGCAGGTGTGGTAGTCGGCGTTCCAGATTTCTGCCGTGCTGGTGCAACGGAAGTTGTCATCGCCCCATTCGGGCATGGCGAAGATCGGCGACGCGGCGTCCGGGTCGTCGCCGAGACACACCCAGATCAACCCGTACTTCTCCACGGTGGCATAGGCGTCGGTCCGGATCCCGGGCGCCACCACCTGCGCGTCGTGATCACGACGGGACGGGATCAGGGTGCAAGTGCCGTGACCGTTGAAACGAAAGCCGTGAAACGGGCAGGCGAGCGTGCCGTCCTTGTACAGGACTCCCGCAGCGAGGCTCGAACCCCGGTGGGGACACACATTGCTGATACACCGGGCCGTACCATCCATCTCGCGGAACAACACGAGATCGGCGCCGAGCATCGTGACTTTTATGGGTTCGTTAGTGAGGTCTTTGCTGAAACCCGCCACGTACCAGACATTGGTGTACACGCCTGCCTCCTACACGATTCGCAGCACATAGCACTTCAGGTAACGCGTCTCCCGCAGCGCCAGCAGCACCGGATGATCCCGGCCGGCACCACGCTTCTCGATGATCTGCACCTCACGCCCGGCATCGGCGGCGGCGGCCTGCAACATCGTCTCGAAGGCAGCCTCGTCCACGTGATGACTGCAGCTGGAGGTGATCAGGTAGCCACCGGGACTGAGCAGCTGCATCGCCCGCAGATTGATTTCCTTGTAGCCTCGCAGGCCCGCCGCCGTGGCGTCCTTGTTCTTGGCGAAGGCCGGCGGATCGAGGACGATCGTGTCGTAGCGGCGCATGGCATCGAACTCGGCCCGGAGAAAATCGAAGGCGTTCGCTGCCAGGACGTCGATGTTGGTGATGCCGTTGCGCGCGGCGTTGGCCCGGATCTGGTCGCAGGCCGGCTCGGAGCTGTCCACCGCCGTCACCCGCTCCGCCCGCCGGGCCATCTGCAGGGCGAAGCCCCCTATATAGCTGAAGCAGTCGAGAACGCGACCCCGGGCGTAGCGGCCCGCCACAACGTGATTTTCCCGCTGGTCCAGGAAGCTGCCGGTCTTCTGGCCGTGCTCCAGGCTCACACCCAGCTCCAGCTGACCCTCGCGGATCACCACCGGATCCGGCACCTCGCCCCAGAGCAAACCCTTCTCCTGCGTCAGGCCCTCCAGAGCCCGTACCCCCGCGTCGGAGCGGTTCATGATGCCCTTGCAGGCGAACTGCTCCACGAGCAGCGGCAGCAGCAGATCACGCCGCTGGTCCATGGCGGGAGTCAGGAACTGGACGCTCAGATAGTCGCCGTAGCGATCCACGACCAGGCCCGGAAGACCATCGCCATCCCCATGCACCGCCCGCCAGGTGCTCTCGCCCGGGTACATCGCCCGCCGCAGCGCTGCGGCCTCGGCAATCCGCTGGCGAAAGAAGCTCGCGTCAACGGGCTGTTCCGAGCGCGTGATCCGGCGGAGCGTGATCTTCGACTGCAGGGAAACGCAGGCCTGGCCCAGGAATCGTCCCCGCTCATCCTGCACGGGCGCTATCGCGCCGGTCGCCTGGCCCTGGGGCAGCCGGACGTCCGTGCGGTAGATCCAGGGATGGCCGGCAGCCCAGCGGCTTGCGCCCCGGGGGCCAACAATAATGGCGTTCAGCGACTTTTCAACACGTCGCGGATCTCGGTGAGCAACTGCTGCTCCGGGGTTGGCCCGGGCGGGGCCGGCGGTGGGGCCTCAGCCTTCAGGCGATTCATGGTCCGCACCATCAGGAAGATGATTAAGGCAAGGATGACAAAATCGAGAATGGTATTGATGAAGACGCCGTACTTGAGCACCGGGGCACCGGCATCCGTGGCCGCTTTCAGCGTGTCGTAGGCGCCGTCGCCGAGGTTGATAAAGAGGTTGCTGAAGTCCACCTTACCCATCGCCAGGCCCACCACAGGCAGGATCAGATCGTTGGTCAGTGACGTCACGATCTTCCCGAACGCCGCGCCGATGATCACGCCGACGGCAAGATCGACGACATTCCCCCGCATCACGAAGGCCTTGAATTCCTGCAGCATTGACCCGCCCTCCAAGTGACTGAAATTGCTCTGACTTACGGGCTGTTTTTATTGCTGGAAGGCCCGCTTCCACGATAGGTTAATCTGCAACCTCATCAGATCGCAACACGAGCCAGATGTCTGAGGCCTTTGAACTGGAGTTTTACGGTGCCACCCGCGAGGTCACCGGCTCCTGCCATATCCTGCGGGTCGGTGGCCGGCAGATCCTCCTTGAGTGCGGCCTGGTCCAGGGTGGTCGCCAGCGTCATGCCCGCAACCGGGAGGAGTTTCCCTTCGATGCGCCGAAGATCGACGCGGTGGTGTTGTCCCACGCGCACATCGATCATTGCGGCCGTCTCCCGGTCCTGGTCCAGCGGGGGTTCACAGGCCCCATCTACGTCCACAAGACCACGGCACGCTTCTGCGCCATCATGCTGGAAGACAGTGCCCGGCTTGCAGAAGGTGACGCGGAGCGGGAGAACCGCAAGCGCAAGCGCAGGGACCTCGCGCCCGTGGAGCCGCTCTACAGTCTGGCCGACGTGGAGCAGACCCTCCGGCAGTTCAGCACCCTGCCCTACCTGGAGAGGCAGGAGATCTTCCCCGGGATCGGGCTGCGCTATGTGGATGCCGGGCACATCCTGGGGTCCGCCAGTATTGAGCTCTGGCTAAAGCACGGGGACGTGGAGCGCAAGCTGGTGTTCAGCGGCGATCTTGGCCAGTACGGGACGCCAATCCTGAAGGATCCGGCCCGGAACACGACGGCCGATCTCGTCCTGATGGAAAGCACCTACGGCAATCGGCTGCACAGGGACCGGGAGGCCACCGTCCGGGAGATTGCGACCATCATCCAGGAGGCGGACGCCCGCAAGGGCAACATCCTGATCCCCGCCTTCGCGGTGGGGCGTACCCAGGAAATTCTGGATCTCTTCGCCCGGCACTACAGCGAGTGGAAGCTCGGCCGCTGGCAGATTTATTTGGACAGCCCCATGGCGATCCGGACCTCGCAGATTTACTGGGATACGCCCGAACTGTACGACGAGGGCGGCATGCCCCGGCTGAGCAACCTCGTGCTGACTGCCGGGGCAGAAGACTCCCAGCGCATCAACCGGCTCCGCAGCGGCGCCATCATCATTGCCGGTAGTGGCATGTGTGAAGGCGGCCGCATCGTCCACCACCTCAAGCACAATCTCTGGCGCCCGGAATGCCATGTGCTCATTGTCGGCTTTCAGGCCAGCGGGACGCTGGGCCGCAGGCTGGTGGATGGCAATCCCTATGTAAGGATTCACCAGGAGACGATCCGGGTGCAGGCCCGCATTCATACAGTGGGCGGCCTTTCCGCCCACGGGGACCAGAATGATCTCGCCCGCTGGTACAGCAGCTTTGCACCAAAGCCACCCGTGTACCTCGTGCACGGCGAGAGTGACGCGGCGGAGGCTCTGGCTGCCAGACTATTGAAGGATGGAGCACCGCGCGCGGTTGTGGCCGAACGTGGCATGCGCGTCGATCTTCGCACGTTAATGTAGGAGCGCCCTTAGGGGCGATTTATATACCGATAGCGCCCCCAAGCGCGCCAAAAAGAGACCAGGAAATAAGGACAAACAGAAAAATGGGTAGGTATAACCGGGG
>JANNXJ010000060.1:0-4487 GCA_031409515.1 Gammaproteobacteria bacterium
ACCCTGCCGTTCCCCCTGTGTTTTTCGAGTGTTTCCCTCCATTTTGGCGTTATAACTTTCGAGCCCCAATACCGCCGCTCCTACAGCACTATCGTGGCGGACTTGCGGTAAATTGGCGGCTAACGGTTTCACTTCGAGCGAGTCACGCATGCACATTTTCCATCGCCTCCTGCCAGCAACCCTGCTCTGCCTGGCGCTCCCGGTCGCTTCAGGCCAGGGCTGGCCCCACTACGGCGGCGATGAAGGGGGCAGCCGCTTCTCGCCCCTGACCCAGATCAACAAGGACAATGTCGCCGGCCTGGAACTCGCCTGGCAGTACCGCACGGGGGCTGTGAAGGACAACCCCACGCTGAAGAAGTACATCGACTTCCAGAACACACCAACGCTCCTCCCTGCCGCTGCTGGCGGGCATCTCGTGGTGTGTGATCCCTTCGGCAAGGTCATCGCCCTGGACCCGGCCTCTGGCACGCCCCGCTGGACGATGGATCCGAAGATCGACAAGACGCCCTACGCCGGCCGCTTCAAGTGCCGGGGCGTGGAGTACTGGGCCGACGACCTGGCCGCGCCGGGGACTGCCTGTGCGCACCGGCTGTTCCTGGCGACGGCAGACAAGCGGCTGATCGCCATGGACGCCCGGGACGGACGCCTGTGCCCGGGCTTTGGGGTCAATGGCGAAGTGAACGTCGACATTCTGCTCAAGGCCACCTTTCCGTCGGACGGTGTGCAGCTCACGCAACTGGCCTCGCCGCCCACGGCCATCAACGGCATCGTTGCGGTCTCGTCCTTCGCGAACAAGTTCAAGAGTTCAAGTTCGGTGAACGGCGCCATCCGTGGTTTCGATGCCCGCACCGGCGCCCTGAAATGGTCTTTCGATCCCCTGGTGCGGGACGCAGGGACAGGCTTTGAACCCACGCCCATCGAGGTGGGTGGGGGCAACACCTGGGTGCCCATGGCGGCGGACAGTCCCCGGGATCTGCTCTTCATCCCGACGGCGGCACCCGCGCCGAACTACTGGGGCGCCCACCGGCCCGGAGACAACCGCTACGCCAATTCCATCGTTGCGCTCCGCGCCTCGACGGGGCAGGTGGTCTGGCACTTCCAGACCCTGCACCACGATGTGTGGGACCGGGACGTGGGTTCGCCGCCGATCCTCGTGGATATCCGCAAGGACGGCCAGACGATTCCCGCAGTGATCCAGCTGGTCAAGACCGGCATGGTGTTTGCATTCAACCGGGAGACCGGCGAACCGCTGTTTCCCATCGAGGAGCGGCCCGTCCCGACGGACACCGAAGTCCTGGGGGAGAAGCTGTCGCCCACGCAGCCCTTCCCGACGAAGCCGCCCGTGCTCGTGCGCAACAGCATTACGCCGGATGATGCCTGGGGCTTTACGTTCCTCGACAAGAATGCCTGCCGGAAGAAGATCGAGTCCATGCGCCACGGCGGGCACTACGAGCCCATCTCCACCCGGGGCACGGTCATGTATCCCCAGATTGGTGGCGGCGCCAACTGGGGTGGTGGCGCCTTCGACCCGGCGCGGAACCTGCTTATCACGCCAGTTTCCCAGATTCCCTACTACGTCCAGTTCCTGCCCCGGGACCAGGTGGACCCGGAGTACGCCAAGCGTCCGGAAGCGGGTGGCCCGCTGCAGGGCCCTGGCTATCTCGGTGACACGCCCTACGGCGTGAAGCAGGGGCCCCTCATGTCGCCGTCCTTCACGCCCTGCACGGCGCCACCCTGGAACATGCTGGTGGCGGTGGACATGGCGAAGGGCGAGATCAAGTGGAAAATTCCCTTCGGCAAGCTCGACAAGCTGATGCCGGTGCCGATTCCCCTGGATCTGGGCGCGCCTACCGCCGGTGGGCCGATCATCACGGCGGGCGGACTCATCTTTATCGGCGCGACCCCCGACAACCGGCTGCACGCCTACGATGTGGAAACGGGCAAGATCCTCTGGGAGGAGATCGCGCCGACTTCCGCCATGTCGACGCCCATGACCTACGAGGCCAATGGCCGCCAGTTCGTGGTTTTCGCAGCGGGCGGCCACTCCTGGTACGACGCCAAGGGCATCGACGACTATGTGCTGGCCTACGCGCTGCCCGCTTCCGTGAAGTAGGCCGCGTTTCCCGGGCGGGCCCGGGCGCTGACTGAGAACTGGTGCATGGCCGGCCGGGTCGAGGCCCGGCTACCCTCCGCGTTATGTTTGGCGGAACCCTGCTCTCCAACCTGTTCATCGCCGCCGCTGCTGTGGCCGGCTTCGCCGTGGGCGCAATGTTCACGCGCCTCATGGGCAGCAGCGCCAATCGGCCCATGGGCAAGCGGGCCGACGATCTCCACCACACGATTCGCGGCCTGGAGGCGGACCTGCGTGTCACCCAGCGGACTGCGGAGCAGGCGAGGGCCGAGCGCGACGCCCTGACCAGTGAACTCGGCAAGGTCAGTGCTGAACTGATTACGCTGCGGGAAAAATCCACCGGTCACGATGAACTGGTGCGGAAACTGAAGGCCGAGGTCCAGCACGAATGTGCCAAGACTGCGCGCCTGCGGATAGAACTGGCGGATCGCGCGGAAGAGATGGTGCGGACCCACGTGCAGTTGCGTGACGTCCAGACGGAATTGGGCGTGAATCAGGTGGGTTCGGACGTGGTTATGGACGAGATCACGCGGCTGGAGCGGGAGCGTGACGACCTGAATGGCATGGTCGCCGAGCTCCGCCGGGAGATGGCCGCCCGGCCCCGGGGCCAGCTGGTGCTCGGCGCCTCTCCGATCCTGGATCAGGGCGGCGACGTGTTCGTGGAATCCTGAGATGGCCTACGCCGGACTTATATTCATAGGGCTGCTTTTTGGCATCGTCCTCGGTGGGAGCGTGGTGGCCTTCATCGTGGTCCGGGCAGGTGGCCCCCTGAAGGAAAGCCTGTTTGGCGACACGGGCCGCAACCACCCTTTCAGCAAAGCGCCTAAGGTCCCGGAGCTGGCGCTCGAAGCTGATACCCGCCAGAAGGCGTTGCTCGAGGAACTGCGCATTACCCAGAAGCTCCTGGATCAGGGGCGTGTCGAGCGCGAACAGCACGACAAGGCGGCCAAGGCCGCGGCCACCGAGATGACTGCCCTGCGCGGCCAGATGGCCGACCGGGACGCGCGTATCCAGGCCCTCGAGCAGTCGCTGCGGGAGGCCAGCCAGCGCGTCCAGGGCGTGCTGGGTGAGTTGAGTGACCGAACCGAGGCGCTGGCGACCGTAAGCCTGCAGCTCAAGGACACCCGGATGGAGCTGGACGTGACGGAGTCCGGCTCCACAGTGACGACCTCCCAGATCAGCCAGCTCCAGCGGGAGCGGGACGAGCTGGCGGCCCTCGTCGACCAGCTGCGTCCGCAGCGGGCGACGAGCCGGCCCTTCGCCTGATTCCTGAGGCATACTTTCGCTGACAGGAGCGCCGACCGGCGCGATAGCCAGCATGCAGATCGACGTCATCCTTGATGCCCGCGCCAGTCCCCGGGAACTGGCTGAACTCGGTCGTCTGGCCGAGCGCTTTGGGGTGCATGGGGTCTGGGTCTCGAGCCTGCTGGATGCCCGGGACCCCTTTGCCAGCCTGGGGCTCCTGGCCCAGACCTCGTCCCGGATTCGCCTGGGACCGATCGCCGTGAATCCCTTCGATACCCACCCGGTGAAGATTGCCTCGGCGTTGCTGACGCTGAACGAAATGGCGGGTGGTCGTGCCCAGATCGTGATCGGTGGGGGCGGCGAGGCGCTGCAGTCCCTGGGCATACGCCCTGACAGGCGGGTGCGGGCCGTCCGCGAGTGCGTCGAGATTTTGCGCGCTGCCGCCAGCGGGCAGAGGGTGACCTATACCGGCGAGCTCTTCCGCGTGAGCGGCCTGCAGTTGCGCTGGCTCGAGGCTGCTGCGCCCCGGATTCTGGTGGGCGCAAGCCAGCAGCAGATGCTACGCATGGCCGCCGGTTGTGCGGACGGCATCATGATGAGTGATATGCCGCCGGGCCCTGCCAGTGCAGCGCTGGGTAAGCTGGACGCGGCTCTTGAGGAACGCCGGCGCCCCGACTTTCACACCACCGTCTTCACGGCCTGGCACGTCTACCCCGATCGCCAGCAGGCCCTGCGGGAAGGACGCCGGTGGCTCCTGCTCCGGGGTATCTTCCGTCCCTGGCTGCTCGCGGAGTTCCTGGCAGCCGACGATGTGGCGCTGGTCATGCGGAGCCAGGCGGCCTTTGCGGCAGCCTTTGCCGCGGGCAGTCATGTCGTTGACGGGGTCCCCGACCGGATTCTGGACGCGCTGGTGGCGAACGTGACGATCGCCGGATCGCCGGACGACCTGGAGCCTGTACTCGCGAAACTGCGGCATCTGAAGGCGGCGGGTCTTGGGGGCATTGCGCTGCGCCTGTACACAGACCCTGCGGCATCGATCCGGCTGATCGGCGAGCGCATCATTCCGGCGTTGTTGTAGGAGCGCCTTTAGGCGCGATCAACACTGGAATCG
>JANNXJ010000061.1:0-4156 GCA_031409515.1 Gammaproteobacteria bacterium
TTTTGTTTTTTTTCCCTTTTTGGCGGGTTTTTCCCCCCTACCGCCGTTTACGGCCATAACCCCCGCTCCTACAAACGCAGCGTTGCCAGCAACTCCGCGTGGACTGCCGGCGTCGCCGCCACCAGCAGGTCGGTTCTTCTCAGTGCAAAGCTGTCGAACACGTCGAACGGGCGGCCGTCCAGGCCGGAGGCCATTCCGCCTGCCTGGGTCACTATGAACGCCATCGCGCCCCAGTCCAGCAGATCGGCGCTCTCGGAGGCGTAGGCCCCCAGGCGGCCGGTAAAGAGATCACTGAGGTTGTCGAAGTCGCGCTGCGGGTCATCGTCTTCGACGATATCGAACGCGTCCCAGTCCCGACGCAGGCGCTTTAACGCGTCCTGCGCTTGGTAAGTGACGCACACGCGGCTACCGGGCACGGTAGCCAGTGGCGCCATCCGGCTAACCTGACGGGAGTCCCGGTTGCCGGTAAACGCACCAAAGCCGCGAATGGCCAGGTTGAAGCGTTCCTGAACCGGCATGTAGCTGATGGCCGCCAGCAGCTGGTCGTGGCGCGTGATGGACAGGATGATGTCCCAGCCCTTGCGCTGGTTCTTGTACAGATAGGTACCGTTGATCGGATCCAGCCACAGCCTGGTAGCTGCATCCAGGGGAAAGTAGCGGGCATTGCGTGACTGCTCCTGTTCCTCGCCGTAGAAGCCTGCCGCAGGGAACCGGGCGAGGCTCGCCACCTCCAGAAACGTCTGCACACTCAGGTCGGCATCGGTGATGGCCTGGACCCAGGCGTTCTGGCCGGCTTTCTCCGGCGGACCGGAGACCAGTGGCTGGATGACCCGGGCGTAGTCCCCGGCAGTGACCAGAAGGGGAAGATAGAACTCGACCATCTCCAGGATGGCCGGCGGAACCCGTTCGGTCGTCACCGGACGTGAGCGGGTCGTCAGCGCGCGAGCTGGCTCTGCAGGGCGCTGAGGAAGTCCCGCACACGCCGGGCGTTGGCGCCCATATCGCCCCGGCCAATGCGGGACTTGGAGCGCACATCCACCCGGGTCTGGTCCCGCCCCGGCTGAATGCGGATGACCACGTCATCCTTGAAGTGCACCCACCCGGTTTCAGCAGTGGCCTCAATGCGGCCGTCCGTCTCGCTGGCGTCCACCAGTGTCCAGCCCTTCTCGGCGACCACAGCCTTGGCCGCGGCGAAGACCACGTTCGCCGGCTGGGTGATGAAGACGGGTTGCAGATCGGGGAAGGCCTGCTTCTGGGCGGCCGCTGCCTCGGGTCCCGAGTATTCAGGCGGATTCTGGGCATCGACCAGCCGCAGCGGGATGATCGCCACGAAGGCCGGGGGATTGTCGGTATCGGTCGTGATGTCGTGAATGGGCGGTGCACCCCGGGCCTGGCCCATGACCAGGCCGTTGTTGGCGGTCACGGCCAGCCCGGCCAGGAGGGCAAGCCAAGTGGCGGGCAGTGACGCCGTGCCCGCTGTGCCGCCGCTGCGGATGAGTCCCAGGGCCGCCGTGACGAGTGCGATCAGCAGGAGCAGGCTGCCGCCGGTATAAGCGCCCATGCTGGCAAACGGTGAGAGGAATCCGGCCTGGGCGCCTAGGCCCGATAGCGCGGCGAGAATCACGCCGACGAGAGCGGTCCACACCCCGATGCTGGAGAGCCGGGAGCCCTTCCGGGGAATCGCCTGTAGCGCGTCTTTCATCTGCACACCCTCCGTGCCGAAACCTTAGCACAGGCCGGGTACAATTCGTGCATGAGTTCTCCCGTCAACTACCTCACCCTTTTGCTCGATCTCGAACAGATCGAGAAGAACATCTTCCGCGGCCAGAGCCGTGACTTCGGCACGAGCCAGGTCTTTGGCGGGCAGGTGCTCGGACAGGCCCTCGCGGCGGCCAGCCGGACCGTGGAGGGCCGCGTTGTGCACTCACTGCACGCGTACTTCCTGAAGCGTGGCGACATGCAGGCGCCAATCATCTACGACGTGGACCGGGCCCGGGACGGCGGCAGCTTCTCCAACCGGAGGGTCGTGGCAATCCAGCATGGCGAGCAGATTTTCAATATGACCGCGTCTTTCCAGGTCCCCGAGTCCGGTCTTGAACACCAGGTGGCGATGCCTGCCGTACCGAAGCCCGACTCACTCAAGAGCGTGGAGACCCTGGCCCGCGAGTTCACCGGCGAACTTCCGCTGCGTATGCGGCGGTTTCTGGACTGGGACCAGCCCTTCGAGATGCGCCCGGCGGATCCGGAGCAATTCCTGGTCGGCGGGAACCGGGCGCCGTCCAAGCTGCTCTGGATCAAGACGTCGGAACGGCTCCCGGCCGATTCCTTCCTGCATCAGGCCGTCCTGGCCTGCATCTCGGACTTCGAACTGATTGGTACTGCAACCTTGCCCCATGGGCTGCACGCCACCCGGGCCAGCCTGCAGCTGGCCAGCCTGGATCACGCCATGTGGTTTCACCGGCCTGCCCGGGTGGACGAATGGCTGCTGTTTGCCCTCGACAGTCCGGCGGCATCCGGCGGCCGGGGCCTTGCCCGGGGCTACGTCTTCAGCGAGGACGGGAAGCTGGTCGCCACGCTCGCCCAGGAAGGCCTGATTCGCGTTCGGCCCGCCTCCTAGCGCCCTGTAGGAGCGCCTTTAGGCGCGATCCTTTCCGGATACCAGAGCCGATCGCGCCTAAAGGCGCTCCTACACCACTGGCCGGAGCCCCTTCAGGTAGAGCTTGCCCCGCTCGGCATAGCGGCCAGCGCTGGTGGCCATGCGCGCCAGTTCCTCGGCTGTCAGTGGCCGGACAGCCCGGGCCGGCGCGCCGACAATCAGCAGGCCGTCGGCAAATTCCTTGCCTTCCGTGATCAGCGCATTGGCACCCACCAGGCAGTTCCGTCCGATCCGGGCATCGTTCAGGATGGTGGAGCCCATGCCGATGAGGGCTCCGTCGCCAACCGTACAGCCGTGGAGAATGACGGCGTGGCCCACGGTCACGCCCTCGCCCAGAGTGAGCGGGGAGCCAGGGTCCGAGTGCAGCACCGAGTTGTCCTGCACGTTGGTCCGGCGACCGATCGTGAGGCGCTCCACGTCGCCCCGGAGGACCGCGCCGAACCAGATGCTGACCTCGTCCCCGAGTTCCACATCGCCGGCCACGGTGGCATTCGGCGCGACGAACACGTCCCTGCCGAGCCGGGGCTTCAGGCCATCGAGGCTGTAGATCATCCCGGGCTGCCCTTGCCACTGCCCTTGCCACTGCCCTGGGCGCTGCCCTGGGCGCTGCCTTGGCGCGCTACGGCTTCCGCGGCCTTGCGGATGGCTTCCGGGTCCCCCACATAGTCCCGGGACAGGGGCTTCAGGCTCGCATCGAAGGTGTAGACCATCGGGATGCCGGTGGGAATGTTGAATTCCAGGATATCCTGCTCCGAGACCCCGTCGAGCATCTTCACCAGGGCCCGGAGACTGTTGCCGTGGGCAGCGAGGAGCACATCTTCGCCGCGCAGCAGGCGGGGCGCCACGCTGTCCTGCCAGAACGGCAGCACGCGGACCAGGGTGTCCTTGAGCGATTCCGTGCCGGGCACCCCGGGTATGTTCCTGTAGCGGGGGTCACGGGCGGGGTGCCGCTCATCTGTCGCGTCGAGTGGGGGCGGGGCGATGTCGTAGCTGCGGCGCCAGATCTTCACCTGGGCCTCGCCGTGCTTCGCCGCGGTCTCGGCCTTGTCCAGCCCCTGCAGGGCGCCGTAGTGGCGCTCGTTAAGGCGCCAGTGGCGCTCTACGGGGATCCACATCAGGTCCATTTCATCCAGGATCAGCCACAGGGTGCGAATCGCGCGTTTCAGCACTGACGTGTAGGCGATGTCGAACCGATAGCCCAGCGCCTTGAGTTGCCGGCCCGCCTCCCGGGCTTCGTTGCGTCCCTGGTCGGTCAGGTCCACATCCGTCCAGCCGGTGAACCGGTTGTCGAGATTCCATGTGCTCTGTCCGTGCCGACAGAGGATCAGCTTGCCTGTCATTTGAAAGCTCCGGGATGTGCGCAGGTAGAATTCTAGACCGTACCGGCGTCGGTAGGAGCGCGATTTTGGGCCGTAAACCAGTTAGGCGCCCTAAGGGGCGCCGAGGAGAGATGTGCGGCGGGGCGTTATTTCCCCCACAGCGAGTTCCCCTGGGGGGGGG
>JANNXJ010000062.1:0-43985 GCA_031409515.1 Gammaproteobacteria bacterium
GGACTGACCTGTCGACGCATACGCAGACGCAGCTCGACAGTGTCGCTCTGCGACTCAATCAGCGACCAAGAGAAACACTCGGCTTCGAAACTCCGGCTGATAGACTACGCGCGAGTGTTGCGTCGAACGGTTGAGCCCGCCTCCCGTTTCAGCCGACCTGCCGCTTCCGTGAAGAAACCACCATTTCCCTCACTTTCATGTGGAAACGCCGCTCGATCCCCAGCCTGAAGAGTGACAATCTCTGTGGCACTAAGTGCCATAGATGTGCTCTACTCTTCAGGTGGTTGGATGCAGGTCTTCAAAACGAGGTGGTTCTCCCGGTGGGCCCGCAACGAGGGTTTAGGCGATGACGCCATTGCACGGGCAGCTGACGAGATGAACCAGGGTCTGATCGATGCTCAACTCGGTGGCCAGCTGGTCAAGAAGCGCCTGGCGTTGCCTGGCAGGGGCAAGCGTGGCAGCACCCGAACTCTGGTTGCACTGCGGCCAGGTTCGAGGGCGTGCTTCCTCTACGGTTTTTCGAAGAACGAGCGCGCGAATATCCGTGGCAGGGAACTGCAGGCGCTCAAAGTTCTGGCGGATGAGTTATTGAGCTATTCAGCACAGGAACTGACCAGGGCGATACGCGCCGGTGAGCTGATTGAGGTCGAAAGCGATGGCTAGAAGAGTACTGGACGCGGTCCATCAGACAGCGCGTGGCTTGTACAAGGCCCGCGTCATGAGCACCCGCACCATGCGGGAATTCGATTCGCTGTGCCTGCCTCCGGTAAAGGCCTTGACGGCAGCCCAGATCAAACGACTTCGTACCCGCAACAAGGCGAGCCAGGCGGTGTTCGCGGCTTATCTGAATACCTGCGCTTCAACTGTGCAGAAATGGGAACAGGGCCAGAAGAAACCCAACGGTCCCTCGCTGAAGCTTCTGAATCTGGTGGCACAACGGGGTCTGGATTCTCTGGCCTGATATTCGATCGGCGGGAGCGGCGGCCACCAACAGTGCGCGGAAGTGGCACGCGGAGTGGTGCTGGGCCTCCGGGGTGAGTGTCCGGCGCCCGGTGGCCCGCGCCGGGCGCGTGATGTACCGACAGAGCGGAGGAGCTCGCGGAAGACGGCGTGATCCGGGTCCAAGCCCCACGGTGGGGCCACGGGGCGCCGGGGCTTGCGGAGAAACCGGGAATTTCGAACGGTTTCCCTATGCTCTGGAACTAGGGGTAAAAGGAACCATGAGAACCAGCATCCTGGTAGGCATCTTGGCTCTGATACTCGCGAGCACCGCTTCATTCGGTGGATCGCTTGAAGATGCTGACGCCGCATTCAAACGAGGGGATTACGCGAAGACCTTGCGATTGGTTATGCCGCTGGCCGAGCAGGGTGACGCGGTAGCCCAGTACAAACTGGGCGTCATTTACGACAACGGTCACGGCGTCCCACAGAACTACGTCGAGGCAGTGAATTGGTATCGCAAGGCTGCTGAGCAGGGTGACCCCGACGCCCAGGCCAATCTCGGCTTCATGTACGCCAACGGTCTGGGCGTCCCAAAGGACGACGCCGAGGTAGTGATTTGGTATCTCAAGGCCGCTGCTCAGGGCTTGGCGCGGGCGCAGTTCAACCTCGGCCTCATGTACCGCGACGGTCAGGGCGTGCCGCAGGACTACGCACAGGCGATGCAGTGGTTCCTCAAGGCCGCTGAGCAGGGTGACGCCGACGCCCAGACCAACCTCGGCGTCATGTACGCCAACGGCCAGGGTGTCCCACAGGACGACGCGCAGGCGGTGCACTGGTTTCGCGAGGCCGCTTTGCAGGGTAACGCCGTCGCCCAGTCCAACCTCGGCCTCATGTACCGCGATGGTCAGGGCGTACCGCAGGACTACGCACAGGCTGTGCGGTGGTTCCTCAAGGCCGCTGAGCGGGGTGACCCCGATGTCCAGACCGCTCTCGGCGCCATGTACGCCATTGGTCAGGGCGTCGCAAAGGACGAGGAACAGGCGATGCAGTGGTTCCTCAAGGCCGCTTTGCGGGGTAACGCCATCGCCCAGACCAACCTCGGCGTCATGTACGCCAACGGTCAAGGTGCGCCAAAGGACGACGCGCAGGCGGTGCACTGGTATCGGAAGGCTGCAGAGCAGGGTGTTGCAGCGGCCCAATTCGACCTCGGCACCATGTACGAGGAGGGTCGAGGTGTCCAGCAGAACTACGCGCAGGCGGTGCAGTGGTATAGCAAGGCCATTGGGCAGGGTGACACCGACACCCAGTACAACGTCGGCGTCATGTACGCCAACGGTCAGGGCGTCCCAATCGACAACGTGCGGGCATACGCGTGGCTCGATATGGCTGCGTCGAACGCCCATGCCGAGGCGGCAGCGAAACGCGATGACCTCGCGGCCAAGATGACCCCAGCCCAGATCGCCGAAGCGCAGAAGCTCGCCCGAGAGTGGAAGCCAAAGAAGGCAACGACTCCTGAGTCAGAATGAAGTGTCGCTTCCGGGCGGTGACGCTCGTAGTGCGTCGGGGTGCCGCCCGGCAGGCGGAAGGACTCCATCTCCGAAGCCTGTCCAGCCTCCAGGGCGCGCGTCCAGGAGACCGGGACCGGCAGCCGACCCGCCCCGTCAGCCTGACCCGAACGCCCTCCGCACCACTTCCTCGGCAGCACCCCGCAGATCCCAGAGCGAGCGGGCGGCAGTCAGCTGGTTCGCCGCCCGCGCCTGGTTGTGGGCGCTGCGGGTGGGAAAGCGCTGGGGATCCCAGCCGAAGTAGCTCTCCAGAAGTGCGTCGGCGCAAAAGCGCGCCGCGAGTTCCACGTAGATAGTGAGAGTGCCCGCCACGATGGCGCCCGACTCCTCCGGCGTAATCCAGCCAGTGGCCACCTCGGCATAGCCAGAAACGGCCGGCGTGAACAGGTCCAGGGCGAAGGCAGACTGCCGATGATCCTCCCCCGCCGGATTGCACCAGGAGCGAAAGGCGTCACCGAGTTCGAGGGGCAAGGCCATGGGGCCTAGCGTGTCGAGATCAATGAAGCACAGGGCACGGCCTGTTTCTGTAGCGAACAGCAGGTTGTTGATCTTCGGGTCGCCGTGCACCACGCGCTCGGGCACCGCGGGCAGGGTCGGCAAGGCTGCAGCGAGGTGGAGAATCTCACCGGCCAGGGGCGCGATGGCGGCGAAATCCCTGTGGTTCGGGTGGTCCAGCAAGGCCTGACGCAGCACCGCCATATGCCGCCCGGTATCGTGGACGCCCAGGCGCCAGTGCGGGAATGAGTAGTCCAGATCTGCGAGTGCCCGGTGAAAGCGGGCCAGCAGGCCGCCGGCCTCCCGGGCTTCGCCGGGGCTGTTTAGCCGGTTCCGGCTGACCCCGTCCAGATGCGTCATCAGGCGATAAACCCGCCCCTCGATTTCCACCCACAGGCGGCCATCGACCGTGGGCAGCAGCTCGGGGGCCACCAGGCCCCGGGCCCGCAGATGGGCCGTCACCACCCGGATATCCTCGTTGATCTCCGGGGGAAAGACCGGGTTCAGCTGCTGCAGGACATAACGGTGGGTGCCGGCGGTGACCAGCGCGGTGTGGTTAATCAGGCCGCTGCCCAGCGGCGAGACCGTGCTGCCCCCGAGATTCCAGGCACTGAGGACTAAATTCGGGACTTCAAGGCCTTGCATGCGCTGGATTCTGCCGTCAGACTTTTGAAATGGATACACAAATCGCCGCACCCTCGACCACTGGCGCCCCGAGCCTGAACTTCTCCGACTCCGCCGCCGCCAAGGTGGCGGAGCTGATCGCCGAGGAAGGCAACCCGAATCTGAAGCTGCGGGTGTTTATTTCCGGCGGTGGCTGCTCCGGCTTTCAGTATGGCTTCACGTTCGACGAGAAGCTGGAAGACGGCGATACCCAGGTGCGCAACGAGGGCGTCACCCTGCTGATCGACCCCATGAGCATCCAGTATCTGGCCGGCGCCGAGATCGACTACAAGAGCGATCTCGAAGGCGCCCGCTTCGTCATCCGCAATCCGAACGCTGCCACCACCTGCGGCTGCGGCTCCAGCTTCTCCGTGTAGGAGCGCCATGTAGGAGCGCCTTTAGGCGCGAATCCATTGACGTTCGCGCCTAAAGGCGCTCCTACAGGGCGCGTTTACAGGCCTTATCCGTAGGAAAAACCAGCCATGAACAGCGATATCCGGACCGCCATCGACGACCTCCTCAGCAGCAACCGCGTCGTGTTGTTCATGAAGGGCAATCGGGCCCAGCCCCAGTGCGGATTCTCGGCCAAGACAGTCGCGGCGCTGGACATGGTGCTGCCCGACTACCTCACCATCGACGTGCTGCAGGATGCCGAGATCCGGGAAGGCATCAAGGCCTACGGCAACTGGCCCACCGTGCCCCAGCTCTACGTGGCAGGCGAACTGATCGGCGGCAGCGACATCGTTACCGAGATGTTCGATACCGGCGAACTCGGCAACGTACTTGGCCTGGCCGAGCCCACGGGCAAGGTGCCGCAGATCGAGATTGACCCGGCCGCGGCCGAGATCATGGGCAACGCCGTGCAGAGCCGTCCCGGCCAGACCATTCACCTGAAGATCGACGCCGCCTTCGAGCACTCCATGACCCTGGGGCCGCCGAAGCCCGGCAGCCTCGACGTGACCAGCGGTCCGGTGGGGTTGCAGATCGACCGGTGGAGCGCAGCCCGGGCCGATGGCCTCCGGATTCGCGTGAAGGAAGCGCTGCAGGGCCAGGGCTTCAGTTTCGAAAACCCCAACGCGCCACCGCCAGTGCAGCAGATGTCGGTGCAGGAACTGCAGGCCGCCCTCACCGCCACCTTGGCCTCCGGCAAAAAGCCCTGGCTCTTTGACGTGCGGGGCGAGGACGAGCGCGCTATCGCCTCGTTGTCAGCCGCTAAGCCCTGGGACGAGGATGGCGTCCGCACCATCGAGGGGCTGGCAACCGATACGCCCATCGTCTTCCACTGTCACCGGGGCGGTCGGAGCCAGGCCGTTGCCGAACGCTACCGCCGGCGGGGCTACACCAACCTCTACAACCTGGCCGGCGGCATCGACGCCTGGTCCCGGGAAATCGACCCCACGGTTCCGACCTACTAGACGGCGGGCGTTAGCTCGCCAGATCGTTGATTAGCAGCACGCTGGCGGGCAAACCAGTGCCGATCCCGGCCGGACGCGGGGCGTCCACCAGGATCGCCGTCTGCACGGTGCCCGACGTCGCCGCAACATCTGCAAAGGCCAGCTCATCCTTGGTGCCCGCCTTCGTAAACGTCACCCGGTAGTTCTGCGGGAATAGCGGCAGATATGGGGTGGTATTGCGCAGCGACAGGTTCTGCAGCGTAGGGGATACGTCGAGAATCGATGTACCCGCCTTCAGAATGTAGACGTCCACGACGCCGCTGGCGGGTGACGCGTCCACGATCCGCAGCTTGCCCTCGCCAAACACGGACCGGATCTCATCCGGGAGCACGAGAGGATCGTAGGTCGACGGCGTCGTCAGCGCGAGGCCAATCACGAACAGGCTGGCCCGTTGTCCAAGCGGCAGGGGCGTTGGACTGGGGAAGACCGTAAACAGCGGCGTCGTGGCTGTCGGGTTCGCGGTCGGGACGCCCCGCAGGCTGTAGGTGTCAGAAACGGCAGACACATAGCCCGTGGCATCCAGGTAGTTCAGCCCGGTCGCGAAAGTCACCTCCCGGAGCGGTGGCGGCGGAGTCCCCGTTTCCTGCGGCCGGGTCCCCAGGATGTTCATGGCTGGTGAATCCGGCGACACCTGGATCACCCGGAGGTTCGTCAGCGTGTCCTTGTCGAGGAGTTCTGCTGTGCCCACAGGCGTAAAGAACCCCCGAAAACCGCTGCTGATCGCGAGCGCGATCGGCGCGGGACCCACGAGGTTATTGTCGACCGCGACGATGAGCAGGTCGTTCCCGTTGTTCAGCCCGATATTATTGGAGTGGAAGACGGGGACGGTGGACCCGGGCAGGGTGACCCGAATGACATAGGTCCCCGTCTGCACCAGCTGACGAGGGGCGGGCTGGGCGCCATAGGTGACCTGGGCGATGGGTGTCTGGGTCGAGAGGTCCGGCAGTACTCCGGGCGCCACGGGGACAGCAGTCAGGTAGATATCCACCACCGCCGGAACATCGGGAGCGGCGTGGACGAACTGCAGGCGGGCATTGCCAGTCGGCACGTCCTCGATCAGGTTCTCGATGACCAGGGGCCGCAGGGCATCGGGAGCGTTGGGAGTAGCGTCGGCGACAGACGCCTTGCCGAGGGTAATGAGCGTGTATTCCCGCCCGTCAGCGATGGCCTGGGCCACCGGTTCTATGACCGGCTCGGTAACGGCCAGCCCGTCTTCGTCGGGCAGGATTGCCTCCACCGCGAACGTGTAGGTCTTGGGCGTAACGCTGAGAAAACCGGGGCCACCCTTGTAGTCGATGGCCGACCGCAGCGCGACGCCGTTGACCACGAAGTTCACGGGGGCGAGATCCGGTGAGGCCTGAATCATCCGGAAGGAGCCCTTGTTGTCGGCCTCGGACCCGCAACTCGCCAGCCCCAGGATCAGACCGAGGCCACAGGCCCCAAGCACGGCCCGAAGCACGGCCCGAAGCACGGCCAGGCGCAACCTGCGCAGAAATACGCTCATGAAGAATTACCTTTGCAGAAACTGGCCGACCTGACGGGCAAGCAGTGTACCCATCCGCGGGTCGTCATTCGGGGGCTGCCACATTACCCAGGTGCCCCGGTACTGCCCCTGGACCGGGGCCTGGTCATCCGGAGGCCCTTTGGCCGGGTCGTAACCCAGGTGGCCCCAGGCCGGGATGTCGAAGGCCAGGGACGGGTCCGTGTCCGGCCGCGCCTGGTCAATAGGCGTCTGGCGAAGCGGCGGGTAAGGCCGGGCGTCGCCGCAGCCGCCCATCTGCAGGCAGCAGGGTCCAGTGGCTGGCGACCCGGACGCCGGATCCCCAGCGGCACCCTCAATGCGGCATTGGTTATCGACCCAGACACCCCAGTAATCGGCAAAGGGACTACCACCCGACGGATAGTGGCGCCGGTCGAGACTGCGGGCATACAGCCAGCTGGAGGATCCGATCTCCTTCGCAATCTGGTTGGGCACCTCGATCAGATTGATCGCGTTGTCGATGACGATCTGGGAAAAGATCACCACGATGTGCCGGACTCCGCGCTGCCGCAGGAGTTCCAGCGCATCCCAGTAGCGATAGCGGTGATCACCACCAGGCAGCTGCTTGTCGCTCTCATACAGCCAGGCACCGCCCAGGTCCTCGCCCCGCATCTCCCGGGTCCGCTCCAGATTGCTGCGCACACGCCCACCCAGCTGGATTGCGGGGTTGGGCTCCCGCACTCCCATCCAGGAACCCAGGATGTTCTCGGGGTTCATCTGGGGGTAGCGGCGCAGCAGTTCCTGCTTGATGAGGGTATCCAGCACCACCGTGTCGTCGATCTTCGGATCGAAATTCTCGTTGCCGTCCCGGGTGGCGTGATTGACGAACAGCACCGCCGTATCTCTGGGCAGAACCGCCGGATTGAAGGTGGCGACGATGCCGTCCACGTGCATGTTGACCAGCAGGGGATCCGCGATGACCGGATTCTCCCGCCCCGCCAGCGCCACCCGGGGATCGGTCTTCGGCGGGCCCAGGGACCGGGTCCAGTTCGGCGGCTCGGAGGGGTAGCTGTCGCGCATCAAGTCTGCCGGGTCGTTGACCCAGCGCACCGGCACCGACGTGCCCTTGCGCTGATTCCAGTCGGCCACCACGCGACGGGTCATGGTGATCACGTCGTAGGTCTTCCAGAAGCGCGTGCCGCCAACAGTCATGTCGATGACCACAATCTCGTCGGCGCCCTGCTTGAGGAGCCGTTCTGCGGGGCCGTCCACGTTGTAGCGCTCGGGGTCACAACCCTGCCAGGGCCCGCCATCAGCGGCACTGCCGCAGTAGGTCAGGCGGGAGCCGTTGGGCACTTTGGGTTCGTAAAGATACCGGGGCCAGGGCAGCCGGTTCGCCTGCTCCTGGGTACCAATCCACTGGGCGATATCGGCCACGAAGCGCACGTTGAGCTTGCGACTCTCGACCTCCAGCGCCCGTTGCAGGCTCTCGAACTGGCGATCGGTAAGCGCGGCGGCCGGATCGTTACCACCGAGCCGTTCGGTACCAAACATGTACTTCTTGAGCTGGCTGGCGGCGTTCGCATAGCTCTGACTGTCACCGGACTTCAGGACGGTGGGCCAGGCCGCGGCGTTCCAGATCAGGCTCTTGAAGATGACGTTATTGGGGTCGTACTGAAAGAACTGCAGCGTACTGTCAAAGGTGTCTGCCACGCCCTGCTCTTCCGCGCCGCCGTGCACGACGAAGAGCACGCCAACGGTGCGGGGCTCCGTCTCCGCCAGGGCCGGCAAGGTGGCCCAGGCCAGACCGATTGCGAGTATCGCGAGAGAACGAAAGTGCTGCATTTGACTGCTTCTTCTTGGTGCCGACGACCCTGGCCGACGACCTTGGCCGACGCCCGCATTATAGCGAGGGAAAGTCGATGACTACCTCACCATTCAGCGCCTGCAGCAGACCCGGATCCCGCCGGTACACATCCGGCAGGAACCTGACGCGGCCCTCGGCATCCAGTTCAGCGGTCCAGTAGAGGATCAGGATCGGCCAGGGCTTCGGCAGGCGGACAGTGCGGGTGATCCCCGTGGCGATGGCAGCTTCCAGCCCGGCGCGATTCCAGTGTTCCGGGTCCGCCAGCAGGATCTCGGCCAGCGACAGGGGGTCCTCAACCCGGATGCAACCGGAACTGAAGTTCCGCTCTGCCTTCTCGAACAGGCCGCGGCTTGGCGTGTCGTGCAGAAATACGGAGTGCGGGTTCGGGAACATGAACTTGATACGCCCCAGCGCGTTCTGCGGACCGGGGCCCTGCCGCAGGATGTAGGGCGGACGACTGCCCACGGCCTGCCAGTTGATCGCGGCGACATTCACGGGCCGGCCGTTCGGCTCCAGCACGCTGATGTTCTGACTGCGGAGGTAGCCTGGATCCTGCCGGACCTTCGGCAGGATATCTTCCCGGAGGATCGTGGGCGGCACCGTCCAGGTGGGATTCAGGTCCAGGTAGGTGATCGACGCTTTGAAGATGGGCGTCTCGCGGGCCTGGGTACCCACAACGGCGCGACGCCACCAGAACGGCGCGCCATTGCGGGCGGCAAAGACCTCGTAGCCCGCGACGTTGACCACCACGACCTCACCTGCCGTGTCTTCCAGCACCCACCGGGCGCGCTCCAGCGACAGGCGCAGCTGGTCGATGCGGACACTGACGGGTACGTTGAGGGCGGCCAGGGTCCGGGCGCCCAGTACTCCGTCGGCGTCCAGCGCGTGACGGGCCTGGAAACGCTGTACGCCCGAGACGAGGATCTCGTTATAGGTCCCCGACACCGGTGTCGTGGCGGGCAAATCACCGGTGACTATCAGCCGCTCGCGCAGCAGCGGCAGCCGGGGATCTGTGTCGCCCGGCTTGAGGGTTGGCCCCTGGGGAACCTCGGGCCAGCCCCCGGCGGCAGCGAGATCCCGATACTCGTCCAGCCTGTCCTGGAGAGCCCGGTAAAGGGGTGCCCGGTCAAGCCAACGGCCGAGAAATTCGGCCAGTGAAGGCGCCGCCACGGCCTCGGTCAGGGTATTCAGGGGATCGCGACCCGGCCGAAAGTGGCGGGTGAAGTTCCACGTGGACTCCATTCGCTGGGGATTCACCTTGCCAAAGCGCTGGTGGTAACCGAAGCGGATCAGGCTCTCGGTAAGCAGCAGATCGAAGTCCGCGGCCAGAGCGGCATCGTCGCTGGATGCCACCCGCTGGCGCAGTGCCTTGAGCGGCGACAGGTAGTAATCCTCACTGGCGAGGCCGTGGCTCTCTGCACTCGCGAGCAGGACCAGTAACTCGTCCACGCGGCCCGGCCGGGTCCAGACCGGCGCATAGTTCCGCGCCCCATAGAAATCAGGCAAGAGACTTCCAGAGGCAATGGCAAGCCCCTGCAGGTAAAGGCCGCCACTGGCCCGCAGCTTGCCGACCTGAACGACCAGCTGTTGCTGCACCGCCCGCTCCGCGGGGGCAGCCAGGGCGACTGGCGCGACCGCGAGGCCGAGCCCGAGGAAGGCCAGGACAAGCGCCACTGCCGTGCAGGGATGATTTTGCATATTGCGGGCCCTGCCTCCGGGGCGCCTGTCCGTGCGGGCCTGCGTCAAGAATCCATGGCTCAGGGGTTGCGGCGGGCTGCCTCGCTGGTGAAAATGTGGGCATGTCCCCCCAACTCCACCGCCGAGAGTTTCTCCGGTCTGCCCTGCTGCTGGCCCCTCTGGTTGCCTGTCCGGGTATTGTGCGCGCAACCAGCCCTGCGACGAACACCGAATCCCGCCGGCTGGCCTTTTATCACACGCACACGGCGGAAACCCTGGATGTCGTCTACAGCGAAGGCGGTGTGTATGTGCCGGATGCACTGCAGGAAGTTCATCACCTGTTCCGGGACTTCCGCACCGGGGATAGCCACCCGATCGATCCAGCCCTGCTCGATATCCTGCATGACGTGCAGCAGGTTACCGGCGGTGGCCATGACCGCTTTGAAATCATTTCCGCCTACCGTTCTCCCGCCACCAATCAGATGCTCGCGAGCAGAAGTGGCGGTGTGGCCGACCACAGCCTGCACCTTCAGGGCCAGGCAATCGACATCCGCTTACCCGGGGTCCGGACCAATGACCTGCGCCTTGCCGGACTCCGCCTGGCCCAGGGCGGAGTCGGCTACTACCCGGGATCTGACTTCGTCCACCTGGATACCGGCCGCGTCCGCAGCTGGTAAGGCGGTCCCAGCGTCTCCCGCGCGTTAGACTGGGAACCATGCGCGTTTACCCCTCCCTCCTCTGTTCACTGGTGCTGCTGGGCCTGAGCTCGGGCGCGGCCCCCGCTCTGGCCGGTGAATGCCGGGCCCTGGTGAGACCCCTGCTCTTGGCCAGCAATCCGGCCCCGGAGGCACTTCAGCAGGTGCAGTCCCTGTGCCGTGCCGAAGCCGACGCAGGGGATGCGGAGGCTACCTACCAGCTGGCATTTTTCGCCCTTGGCCTGGGAGGTAACTGGCAGCCGGAGCAGGCGCTTCCCCTGATTCGGTCAGCCGCAGACCGGGGCGTCACCGAAGCCCAGTACTGGCTCGCCTGGCAGTCCGAGTCCGGGCCGGAACTGCCCCACGACACTGCCCTCGCCCTGGTCTGGTACGAGAAGGCTGCCGCCGGGCGGCATCGGCTGGCGCTGCAGCGGCTTGCCGACGCCTGGGAACGGGGGGAACTGGGCCTGCCGGTGAACGCCCGCAAGGCACTCGACTACCGGGTCCAGATCCGCCGCTGCGAAGAGGAACTCGCGCGCCAGGGCGAGTGAGCCGCCGCAGATTCCCGGGGAGTTGTGACGCGGTTCCCTCAACTTGTCGTCCAGGCTGCCGACTAAAGACCTGATCAGGGTTTGGACGTCCGTCCTCATGGGCTGGCCGGAGTCAGTAACGTACCTTCTACTCGTCGTACTGGGCTATGCCCTGAAGCGGGTGGTGGACCTGGCCGGCGACTGGCAGCAACTGAGAATGAGGCGGCCTGCCGGCTCTACCGAGGGCACAGACTCCCTGCTTTTTGCCACCGGCCGACAGAGCCTGATTGAACGCCAGGCTGTCTATGCACGCTTCCGCAAGAGCGTGAACAACGCGGTGGAGTCGGCCGTCAATCAGGGCCATGGCACCTACGGCAGTCTCTACCAGATCCGCGACGACTACGGCGACCTGCTCCGTGTGGCACCACCGGCGATTACCCAGGCCGCCGACAGCATCATCCGGTGCGTGACCCTCCTGGTGAATCTGGGGCCCTCGGACCAGCGCTACGCGATGTTCACCCGGTCTCTCAAGAACTTTGACGACGAGTGCGGCGCAAACCCGGCCCTCGCAGCACTGGTGCCCGGCCCGGAACGACAGGAGTTCCCGGTACTGGGCGGCAAGAGCAACAGCGAGATCAGGAACGCCCCCGCTGCTCCCGGTACTGGCAGTCCAGGTTCGTAAAGCCCGCCCAGAAGTTGGCCGGATGGCCTTCTAGCGGTAGCATGCAGTCCCGATACTCATGCTCTCCCGCCAGCAGGATGCCTCCCATGTCCAAGTCGCAGAACCTAAGCCGCCGGACCCTCGTCAAGGGCATGGGCGCGCTGCCCCTCGCTGCAGCTCTCGGCTCCGCCCTGGCAGCCGGTCCTGTGCGGGCGCAGAACCGCTCCAAAGTCATAGTGATCGGGGCCGGCATGTCCGGACTCAATGCCGCCCTGCTCCTGGAAGAGCAAGGCGTCGACGTGCAGGTGCTGGAGGGCCGGCAACGGGTCGGTGGGCGCGTGCTGTCCCACCGGGACGTCCCGGGCAATCCGGAATCCGGCGGCACCTCCTTCGGCGCCGGGTATGCCCGGGTAATGGACGCCTGCAAGAAGTTCAAGGTGGGCACGATCGACGTAACGCCCATCGTGCCCTTTTTCAACGACCGGGAACTGGTGCTGGACGGCAAGCTGATCCCGAAGGCAGAGTGGCCCATGAGCCCGCTGAATCCGTTTCCCGCGGCGTTCAAGCAGAGCATGCCCTGGTCCTACCTCAACCCGATCATCGGCAAGAACAACCCGCTGAAAAATGCGGACGCCTGGCTCGATCCGACCAACGCCAAATATGACGTATCGCTCCAGCAGTGGCTTAGCAGTATTGGGGTCTCCGACGAGATCATCGATCTCTGCTGGAACAACAACCCCAACTACGGCACGACCGCTTACGATGTTTCCGCCATGCTCGCCCTCTCCGGCAGTACGTTCGCCATGATGCAGGCTCAGCTGGGCGGCAAGGTCTTTGGCTACACGGCCGTCGGTGGTAACCAGGCAATCCCGGAGGCCATGGCCAAAGGCCTCAAGAAGCCCATCCTTTTCGGCCGTAATGTCGTCGGCATTCGCTCCACGAAGAGTGGCACGGAGATTCAGTGCGCTGATGGCACGGTCTACAAGGCCGACTATGTGGTGTGCTCACTTCCCAGCCCGGTGCTCCGCCGCGTGCACCTGGACCCGCTGGTCACCGGCCCGCAGGGACTGGCCATCAACACGCTGGCCTCCCAGCCCGTCAACATGCTCCACCTGATCGTCAAGAAGCCCTTCTGGGAAGACGACGGCCGCAATCCCAATATCTTCAGCAACGGTCTCGCTGGCATGGTGGTGGCGGAACGCAAGGGCAAGACGCCTCAGGACATCACCAGCCTGACCATCTGGGTCCGGGGACGTAACGCCACGTGGATGGATACCCTGGAGTCCAAAGATGCGGTCGCCGCGATCATGGACGATTTCTACCGGATCCGGCCTGCCGCCAAGGGCAAGGTAGAGCCCAAGGTCTACCACTCCTGGTACCGCGACCAGTTTTCCGCTGGCGACTGGGCAGTCTGGGCCCCGGGTCAGGTCACCGCCTTCGCGGCCGTCGTCGGCAAGCCCCACGCACGCATCCACTTCTGCGGGGAACACACGGCAGTCTCCAACCGCGGGATGGAGGGTGCCATGGAGTCCGGCGAGCGCGCTGCCTTCGAAATCCTGGGCCTCGTCTAGGCGCGCCTTGTAGGAGCGCCCTGTAGGAGCGCCTTGAGGCGCGAATCCATTTATATGCACACCCTGATCAAGCCCTTCCGCGCGCTGCGCCCGGCCCCAGGCAAGGCCGCCGCCGTGGCCGCGCCACCCTATGACGTGCTGAACACAGCGGAGGCCCGGCACCGGGCCCATGGCAAGCCGTCCAGCTTCCTGCATATTTCCAAGCCAGAGATCGACCTGCCGGAAGGAACAGACCCCTACTCGCCCGTGGTCTACGCCAAGGGGGCGGAGAATCTTCGGCAGCTGATCGACACCAGCGTGCTCCTGCGGGATGAGAAGCCGCACTACTACGTCTACCAGATCCGGATGGGGGAGCATCTGCAGACCGGCATCGCCGGCGTGGGCAGTGTTGTCGAGTACGACCGTAACCGGATTCGCAAGCACGAGTTCACCCGGCCGGACAAGGAGGACGACCGAGTCCGCCAGATCACTGCACTGAACGCCCAGACGGGACCCGTGCTGCTCGCTTACCGCAGCAACGCGGAACTGCGCCAGATCATCCTGCAGAACGCCCGCGGTCTTCCTGCCTGCGAAGTGAAGGCGGACGACGGTGTCGTGCACACCATCTGGGTGATTCAGGACCCGGAACAGGTCAGCGCCGTAACCCGTATCGTGGATGCCATGGACTCGCTATACATCGCCGATGGTCATCATCGCTCAGCCTCCGCCTCCCGGGTGGCGGCCACGCGCGGCGCCGGCAATCCACGCCATTCGGGTGATCTGGACTACAACTACTTTCTCTGTGTGGCCTTCCCCCATGACGAGATGCGTATCCTCGACTACAACCGCGTCGTCAGGGATCTCAACGGCCTCTCGGCCACGGACTTTCTGCTGCGCATCGGCCTCCAGTTCACGGTGACACCCGTGGCCGAACCGGCCAGGCCCGCCCACGCCGGCCAGTTCGGCATGTACCTTGAGGGCCAGTGGTACCGGCTGGACATCCAGCGCGGACTGATCCCGAAGGATCCGGTTGCCAGCCTTGATGTCAGCCTGCTGCAGGATCACCTGCTGGCCCCGGTACTGGGTATCGGGGATCCCCGGCGGGACAAGCGCATCGATTTCGTCGGCGGCATTCGGGGCCTGGAGGAGCTGGAGCGCCGCGTCGCCAGCGGCGAGATGGCCGTCGCCTTCGCCATGTTCCCCACCAGCCTGGAGGCGCTCATGGCAGTGGCCGACGCGAACCAGGTGATGCCGCCCAAGTCCACCTGGTTCGAGCCGAAGCTGGCCGACGGCCTGCTGTCTCACGTACTCGACTGAGCCCCCGCTAGAGATACTTCTCCAGGGGAAAGAGCCGGTAGAGTCGGGACGAGAACCGCTTCCAGAAGCCCGTCATGGGTTCGTGGGTGTCTCGCACTTCCTGGCCATCGATCTCCGTTACCCACTCGAGCCCCCCGCCCTTGCGCCGCAGGACCTGCCAGCTGCTGTCGGGCTGGAGCAGCTCGTCGATGGACGCCGCCACCCGGTTAGCCAGCTCCTCACTGTCGACGATCAGCGCCGTCTCCGAGTTCAGGTAGGTGGACCGCAGGTTGAGGTTGAAGGAGCCGATGTAGACCACGCGCCGGTCCAGGACGAGGGACTTGGAGTGCAGCGCGAAGGCCGGGTGCTTCGCGCACGCCAGGGAAACCGTGATCAGACGCTGGCACGCCGCTGCATCGGGCCGCAGCTCGTGGAGTTCTATCCCCGCATCGAGCATCTCCAGCCGGCGCCGGGCATAACCGGAATGATTGGTGACGAGGTCGTTGGAGGCGAGGGAATTGGTCAGCGCGCGCAGCCGGACGCCCGCACCGTGCAGACGGGCCGCCTCAGTCAGGCTCTGCTCAGCCAGGATCAGGTAGGCCGACTCCACCAGAAGCTCGCTGCGGGCAGTAGCCACCAGCGCCTGCAGTGCCAGCGCCACGGGCTGCGGCGCCGCTGCGTCTGTAATCTGCTCTGCCGTCGGGGGCGGGTCGAAAACCAGACGGGCCGGGGCCCACAGCAACGCGGGCAGTGTTTGCTCGTAAATCAGACTGTCCTGGTGAGCGGGGACAACATAGCCAAGGCTGCTGACTTCGGCCGTCGCCGCGACCAGCAGTCCGGACAGATCCACCGGGTCAGCGGGTCCGGCTAGGGCTGCGACAGGTTTCGTCCAGGTGCTGGTCCAGAACGCCTCAAACCCTGCTGTAACTTCCGCAACAACTGGCCCGGCTGCCAGCAGCTCCCGATCCCGGAAGTTCACCTCCGGATCAAGATCGAAGTACTCGTCGCCCACATTGCGCCCGCCCACAATGGTGACGGCCCCATCGGCGGTGAAGGACTTGTTGTGCATCCGGCGATTGAGCCGTGAGAAGTTCCGGACAAACCCGAGAACGCGCAGGATGCCCTGACGAGCAGACGAGGGGTTGTAGATGCGGATCTGCACATTGGGATGGGCGACGAGGCGGGCAAAGACGGCGTCCCGGCCCGCCACGTTGATGTCATCCAGCAACACGCGCACGCGGACACCCCGCTCCGCGGCGGCCAGGAGACGGGCGGCGAGGTAGCGGCCCGAAGCATCGGAGTTCCAGATGTAGTACTGGGCGTCGAGCGTGGCTCTGGCTGCGGAAATGAGGGCATCCCTCTGCGCCAGGGCCTCCGCGCCGGTATCGAGCAGCAGGACCCCGGATTGCCCAGGATGCTCAGACGCGAGTGCGTCGGTCGCCTCCCGAAACGAGACTTCCGCGACCGCACGGCCAGGACCCGCTGTCAGCAGACCCATGACGAGGAGTAAGATGAGAGGGCGAGTGATAGGGACTCGGGACATCCGCTGGCGCGGATTCAGCGAAATCCGTCTGCACTGACACAAGGAATACTGAATGTCTTTCGTCAACAACCTGACCCGCTACGTGGAGATCGGCATCATCATCGTGCTGGCGCTGGCAGCGCTGGCAGGGATCGTCCGCTTCATCGTGCTCGCCGACATTTTCTAGCCGGGCCAGTCTCAGCGGCCAGTCTGAGCGACGAGGGCCTCACCCTTGAGGCCACTCACAGCAATACCGTCCTGTCCTCCAGCTCATTGCGATCAGCCGGCCCGGCAGGGTAGTGCTCGGCGGCGAGGGCGGTGATCCGTTCGATAGCCTCAAGGGTCCCCTGTTTATAACGGCCTGCGCCCAGGGCCACCTCCATCTGGGCACAGATGCTGGTCCATTCTGTGGTTGTCACACGCTCCGCGAATCCCCGGTCGGCCACGATCTCTATGGCCCGTTCTGCCAGGAGGACGTAGAGCAGAACCCCATTGTTCTCCGCGGTGTCCCACATCCCGAGTTGCGAGAAGACCTCTGCGGCGCGCTGGGGACTGCCAACCCCCCGGTAGAGGTGACCAGTTGAGAGGGTCGTTTCGACAGCGCAGCGGATCTCGGCCCGGTGGTGGGCTTCGGATGCACTGATGGCAGCATCAACTGCCGCCAGCGTTGCAGGTGGATAACAGCGGCGCAACGCCAGGGGTGTCGTAAACAGGTGCTGGAGCCAGCGGCGCATCATCGACAGTTACCAGCGGCCCGACGCGCCGCCGCCTCCGAAGCCCCCGCCACCGCCGCCAAACCCCCCGCCGCCACCGAACCCGCCGCCCAATCCACCCCCGAAGCCACCACCGGTCCTGCCGCGGGGATGACTGGCCCACCGGCCGCCACTCGCGCCCGCCGTAAGACCGATAATGAAACCGACTGCCGCCATGAACAGCGTCAGGCCGAGCACGCCAGCCAGCAGCCAGGTCACGCCGCCAGCCACTGCGCCGGTCGCAGCAGCGCCAGGGAGTTGCCCTAGGGCCCGCCGCAGGACGTTACCGACAACCAGGGAGACAATGAAGATGATCGGCAGGATGTTCTCCAGTCCCCCAGAGGGGCCACGGGAACCCTGCGGGGTGGGCGCCGGCAGCGACTCGCCATCCACCAGACCGATGAGACGATCGACACCGGCACTGATGCCACCGGCGTAGTCACCCTCCCGGAACCGGGCCAGGATGAACTCGTCGATGACCCGGTTGGCCGTCGCGTCGGGAATTGCGCCCTCGAGGCCGTAACCCACCTCGACACGCACCTCCCGGTCATCCTTGGCAATCAGCAGGAGAAGACCGTCGTCCACCCCCTTGCGGCCCAGCTTCCAGGCCTCCGCCACCCGCAGGGAAAACTGCTCGATGCTCTCAGGCCTGACCGTCGGCACGATCAGCACGGCGATCTGGCTCCCCTTGCGGGCTTCCAGCTCTGCCAGCCTGGTGTCGAGCGATGCCTTTTCAGCAGGCGACAGGGTCCCCGTTTCGTCAATGACCCGGGCCGTCAGCGCCGGCACTGCGACCGGCTGCTGGGCCAGCAGGGCACCAGCCCAGAGCAGCAGTGTTGCGGCTAGCAGGCGCAGCAGGGGGAAACGCCGGAACACGTCAAGCCCGGTTCATCACCCTTGCTTGCCGAAGTTCACTTCCGGTGGCTTGCTGATCTCGGCCTCGTTCTCAACGGTGAAGGTTGGCTTGACCTTGTAGCCGAAGAGCATGGCCGTCAGGTTGTTCGGGAAGGAGCGCACGAGAGTGTTGTACTCCCGGGTGGCCTCGATGAAGCGGTTGCGGGCCACCGCGATGCGGTTCTCCGTGCCCTCGAGCTGGGCCTGGAGGTCGCGAAAATTCTGATCGGACTTGAGTTCGGGGTACTTCTCGACCACAACCAGCAGGCGGGACAGGGCACCGGACAGTTCGCCCTGGGCAGCCTGGAACTTGTCGAACGCCGCCGGATCGTTCAGCGTTTCCGGCGTGGCCTGAACGGACCCCACCCGGGCGCGGGCCTCGGTGACCTGGATCAGCACGTCCCGCTCCTGCTGGGCGAAGCCTTCCACCGTCTTGACGAGGTTGGGAATCAGATCGGCCCGGCGCTTGTACTGGTTCACCACCTCTGCCCAGGAGGCCTTGACGCCCTCATCGCCGCCCTGGATGGCGTTGTAGCCGCAGCCGGAAAGCAGCAGCGTGGTGAAAGCCAGGAGCGTGGCAAGTGCCCTGCTTGACGTTATTCTGGACATGGCAGTGCGTCCTCTCGGGTGGATGTAGGTGACGTGTCTGACAGTATGGATGAAGGAATCTCGTTCTTCAGCCCTTCCGGCGGGGCCCTGCCCCATTTCCCGCCGAACAGGCCATTAACGCGACTGGAATTCCGGCCCCTCGCGCTCCAGTCTGCCGTCAGACCATCCATGCGTCGCCAACAGCCGGAGCCAGCTTGACATTGACACATCATGTCCTTGACATCACAGCATCAGCATACATATGCTCCGATGCATGCGCACCACACTGACCCTGGACGACGACGTGGCTGCCACTCTGGAACGCCTGCGCAAAGGCCGGGATGCGAGCCTCCGGGACCTGGTCAACGAGGCTCTGCGAGAGGGGTTGAAGCAGATGACCGGGCGGCCGAAACGCCGCGCGACGATCCGCACCCGCGCGGTGGCGCTGGGTCAGTGCCGCGTTGGCAACGTGGATAACGTCGCCGACGTGCTGGCCGTCGGCGAGGGCGAGACGTTCCGTTGATTCTGGTGGACGCCAACCTGCTGGTGTATGCCCACGTCTCGAGCTTCGCGCAACACGAACGGGCCAGGGAGTGGCTCGATAGTCAGTTGAACGGCGCGACGCAGGTTGGTCTGCCCTGGCCGAGCCTGCTGGCATTCCTGCGGCTGGTAACGAACCCACGGATCTTCGAGAAGCCCGAACGCACCGAAGACGCCTGGACGCAGGTACAGGAGTGGCTGCGCCAGGACAACGTCTGGGTCCCGCAGGCGACGGAGCGGCATGCGGAGGTACTGGGCCCGCTTCTGGCCACCGCCGGCGTGCAGGGCAATCTCGTGCCTGACGCCGACCTCGCTGCACTGGCCATCGAACACGGCCTGACCCTTTGTTCTACCGATGGCGACTTCGGGCGGTTTTCCACACTGCGGTGGCTGAATCCGCTGGCAACATAGGAGACGGTGCTGCATCCAATGCTGGCACTTGTCGGCGGCGCCATCGCCATCGGCTTTGCGCCGATCTTCGTGCGCTGGAGCGAGGTCGGCCTGAACGCGACGGCGTTCTGGCGGCTGGCCCTGGCACTGCCCGCGCTCTGGCTCCTCTCCCGTCGCACCGGCAGTCAGCCCCTGGTGCCGGTCAATGGTCGTGGCCTGCTCGCCATTGCCGGGCTCTGCTTCGCACTGGACCTGATTTTCTGGCACGCCTCCATAGCTCTCACGTCTGTTGCCAATGCCACGCTCCTGGCTAACCTGACGCCGATCTTCGTGGTGCTGTTTTACTGGCTCGTCATGCGGCAGCGACCCACCCTGCGCTTCTCTGCGGGTGCGGCACTGGCGCTAGCGGGCGCGGCCGGCCTGGCCCTCGGCAGCAGGCCACCGGCTGGCAATCCGGGCGGCAATGTGCTGCTGGGCGATCTCTACGGCGTCATAACCGCGTTTGCCTATGCCGGGTACCTGCTCGCGGCTGAACGGGCACGCACCACGGGCAACGCCCTGCAAGTGACCCTGGCCAGTACTGCCGTGGCCATGCTGGTTACCGGCGCCGTGGCGCTGTTTTTCGGCGAGAATTTCTGGCCCGCATCGGGCTTAGGCTGGGCCGTCCTGGTGGGCCTCGCCCTCCTCGTCCACGTCATTGGCCAGGGCGGGATCGTCTGGGCGCTGGGACAGCTCCCGGCATCGCTGTCCTCCGTGGTGATCCTGATCCAGCCAGTGGTCGCCGCCGGCCTCGGCTGGCTGTGGCTGGGCGAAGGACTCGGCCTGCTGGATTCGGTCTGCGCGGGCCTCGTACTGACTGGTGTACTCATCGCCAGGCGCCAGTAGAATCCCGCCATGCTCAAGGGCTTTCATCACGCCGCCATCTCCACGCCGGACCTGGACCGCGCGGTCCGCTTCTACAGTGAGCTGTTTGGCTGCAAGGTCGTGCGGGAGTTTGGCTGGCCGGCCGGGATCCCCGAGGCGGATGCACTGACGGGCCTGCAGAACTCCGCCGCCAGGGCGGTGATGTTGCAGCTCGGCGAGAGCTATCTCGAGATCTTCGAGTTCAGCTCTCCCACTCCCCAACCCGGCAATCCGGAGCGCCCGGCCTGCGACCACGGCATCACGCACATCTGCCTCGAGGTGCGCGACAGTCAGGCCGAGTACGCCCGCCTGCAACGGGCCGGTATGCGGTTTCACGCCCCGCCCCAGGCCCAGGAGGGCGGCTTCGTGACCTATGGGCGGGATCCCGACGGCAATATCGTGGAGCTGCTGGAATTCGGGATGTAGGAGCGCCTTTAGGCGCGATCATTTAGGTGTCGCGCCTAAAGGCGCTCCTACAGGTCCCATTCATTGGCCGGTGCTACCATGTCGGCCATTCCTTCCATGGATGACGGTGTTTGGCACGCAAGCCCCGGCGCGGGTTGCGCCAGTACCTCTCGAAACGTGTGCTGGTCAGTCTCGCGATGGTGGCGGGCACCCTGCTGGTCATCTTCGTTGGTTACGTTGCGCTCCTCGACCGGCAGATCGTCCGGCAGTTTGAAGGCCGCCGCTGGGACCTCCCCGCGCAGGTCTATGCCCGGCCCCTGGAACTCTATGCCGGACTCCGGCTCAGCGCAGATGAGCTGCAACGGGAGCTGACCGCTCTCGGCTACTCCAGCAACAGCAACGCCAAAACCCAGGGCACGTTCAGCAGTGCCCCGCAGCGGGTCGGCCTGGTCACCCGCCCCTTCCAGTTCTGGGATGGGGCAGAACCCTCCCGGAAGGCCACCATCCGGTTCGACGGGGCGACGGTGGTGGGTCTGGCAGACAGCAGCGGCAGGGATTTGCCCTTGCTCCGGCTCGACCCGCCCCTGATCGGCAACATCTTTACCACCCATGGCGAGGACCGGATCGTCCTGGGGCCGGACAGCGTCCCGACAGCGCTGCTCGAAGGCCTGAAGGTCGTGGAGGACCGGGACTTCGACCGGCACGGCGGCGTATCCCTCCGGGCGATCGCCCGGGCGATGTGGGCTAACGTCCGGGCAGGCGGCATTGAACAGGGCGGCAGCACCCTCACCCAGCAGCTCGTCCGTAGCTACTTCCTGAACAACAGCCGGACGCTCACCCGCAAACTCCGGGAAGCACTGATGTCGGTGCTGCTGGAACTCCACTTCGAAAAGCCGGACATCCTCAACGCCTACGTCAACGAGATTTACCTGGGCCAGTCGGGGGACCGGGCCATTCACGGCTTCGGCCTTGCCAGTCAGTTCTACTTCGGCAGACCGCTGGCCGAACTCCAGATCCAGGACATCGCGCTGCTCATCGCCGTGGTGCGCGGCCCGTCCTACTACGACCCACGCCGCCACCCGGAGCGGGCGAAGGAACGGCGCGACATGGTCCTCGGCCTGATGGCAGAGTTTGGCGTCATCACACCGGCAGAGGCTGACAGCGCGAAGCGCAGGGACCTGGGCGTGCGGGGCACCGCCAGCAACTTCGCCAGCTACAACCCGAGCTTCATGGACCTGGTCCGCCGGGAACTGCAGGCGGACTACAAGGAAGAAGACCTGCAAACCGCCGGGCTGCGCATCATGACCACCCTCGACCCGCGCATCCAGGCCCTCGCGGAATTGCGCCTGACCGAAGGTCTGGCGACACTGGAACGCAGTCGCCGCAAGAAGAACGCGAGTCCGCTGGACGGCGCGATCATCGTCACCGGGACCCAGACGCCCGACGTGGTGGCCATCGTCGGCGGGCGCAATGCCCGGCTCAAGGGCTTCAACCGGGCCCTGGACGCCCGGCGTCCCATTGGCTCCCTGGTGAAACCCGTGGTCTACCTGGCAGGCTTTGAGTCGGGCCGGTACACGGCGGCGACCGTTATCGAGGATGCACCGCTCACCGTAAAGCTCGATACGGGCAAGACGTGGCAGCCCCAGAACTACGATCGCCAGTACAGGGGCCCGGTGCCGGCAGTCCGGGCGCTCGCTGAATCACTGAACACCCCGACCGTCCGGCTCGGCATGGACGTGGGCCCGAACCGCGTTGCCACCCTCTTCAAGGGCCTGGGTCTCGAGACCGCACCCCGCCCGCTGCCCTCATTACTACTGGGTTCGCTGGAGCTCTCGCCCCTTGAAGTTGCACAGGTCTACAACAGCCTCGCGAATGGCGGCTTCCGGACCCCGCTCAAGGCGGTGCGGGCCGTGCTCGATGCGGAGGGCAAGCCGCTGGACCGCTACCAGCTGAAGATCAATCGCGCGGCAGACCCGGCCGCGGTGCAGGAGCTGAACGCGAGCCTGACCCAGGTGGTGGATCGGGGCACAGCCCGGGGGGCCCGTGCCTGGTTGCCACCGGGCCTCGTGGTGGCCGGCAAGACCGGTACTTCCGACGACCTGCGGGACAGCTGGTTCGCCGGGTTCACCAACGACCATGTGGTCGTGGTCTGGGTGGGGGCCGACGACAACTCCCCGACGGGGCTTACCGGGGCGTCGGGGGCACTGCCCGTCTGGGCCCGGCTGGTGGCCGGGTTTGGCGATGCCGGTTACGAATCGATGCCGGCGGAAGGTATGCAGAATGTGCCTTTCGATTTCTCGACAGGCATGATGGCGGTGGCGGGCTGCGGCGACACGGTTACCCTGCCCCTGCCCGTGGGGACGGTGCTGCCACCCAACCCGATGTGCGGCGCAGGGTTCGACAACCTGGACGGATTCGCGGAACGGGGCATTGAATGGTTGCGGGGCATCCTGAACTGAAACTTAAGCTCGGTGGCAACCTGCTTGGCGCCCTGCTGCTGGTTGCCGGCTGTGTGCCCCCCGAGTTCGGCACCCCGGAACCCGTGTCCCGCACGCCGGTCCCGGTCAAGACCGCCCCGCCACCACCAGTAGCAGTGATCAGTCCGGTTCCGGATCTGCCGTCCACACCTGCTGGCAGCGTCGAGTCCCCGTCGCCGCCAGCACGGACCGCACCGCCCGCCGGCGCTGCCGCCCAGACCCTGCTAACCCAGAGCCGGGCCTATCAGGCGACCGGTGACTACGCCCAGGCGGCGGCATCCATCGAGCGCGCGCTGCGCATAGAACCCCGCCAGCCCCTGCTCTGGCTGGAGCTGGGCAACATCCGGCTGAAGGAAGGCGACTTTCCCCAGGCGGAAAGCATGGGGCGCAAGGCCCTGAGCCTGTCGGCAGGCGACGCAGCCCTGACAGCAAGGTCCGAGCAGCTGATTGCTAGGGCGAAGAAGCGCTGACGTTCGGCGCTCGCCACCGCAACAGCCCGATCGCGTAGGCCACGTAGTAGCCAGCCAGCAAGCCGACGATCAGCAGCGTGAGCGGACTCAGCGCCAGGCTGGCGGCCGCCGGGGAGACTGAGGCGTCGAGGCTATACATCTCGACGAGCCGGTAGACCAACCGTCCAACGAAAAGCAGCGAGAGGGCGATGCCCAGGTGGGCGCTGGGTGTGTAGAACATACCCTCAGCTGTGGGTTCGAAGCGCGTAAGGCGCAGGCCGTAGGCCGCAAGAACGGAGCCACCCGCCAGCCCGGCTGCCAGTCCCGCCAGGGCCTCGACGTGAGCGTGCGCCGCGTAAGCCAGCAACACGATGAGAACCGGGAAGATCGTCAGCGTGCTCCGGGCACGCCCGCGAGAGAACCTTTGGCGACCGACCATACGGCGCATACGGGCATACACCCGCCAGGCCAACAGTGGGAGCGAAACCAGGAGACCAATCGTGGCGGAAAGGGACGTTGGCACGCGCTAACCAGTGGAGGGCAGTGCATAGGTGACCTTGTTGTCCGCAATGACAATCAGCCCCCTGTCCTGCAGCGCCTTGACGAGCGCAGCGACTTCTTCGTCCGGAAGTGACTTCTGAAAGAGTGCTGCGACGCTGCTGGATAGCGTTTTGGGTGTCCTGGGTCTTGCCGTTCTGTTTCTCTGCAGACGGTCAATCACGCTTTCTAGTCGCTCCTCGTGGGACGTCAAAACGCGGACCTTGAGATCCGGGATGTCATCGATGGTCTCGGAGCGGGTGACCACTGTCTTGCGAGCCCGGAGATGATGGATAAGTGGGTCATAACCTTTGTCTTTGGAGATGATACGAAAGCAGGCTGCGGGATCTGCTGCCGCAAGGTGCCCAATGTAGTAGGCAATGTGGAAGTCGAGGGCGTTCCGGCCGTCGCCAGCAATTCTGACGTACTCGGCCCGCGTGCCAAGGGCCTGCATCGTCGCTGCAACCTCGAAGGGCACCTTGGACTGGTTGGCGCCGATGAAGACCAGAACTTTGAAGTGGTCCTTATCCAGCGCGGCCAGTGACTCGGGTTGAACGCTCTCGAAGTCGATCAGTACGACGTTCACTGGCAAGGCCGCGCCCCCTGACTCACACCACCCCCCAAATGGGGTGGTAATTGGGGCAAAATTATCCCCCAGAGGGGCGAGTCAGTCTGCCGACTGGCGCAGGGAAGCGCGGTAGCGGCCACGGCCAGCCAGCACTGCCACGAGGCCGGCGATTGACACGGCGGTCACAATACCCAGATGCCTACTGGTGTTCAGCAGGTTCCTGACTCCAGGGATTGGCGCAATCTCGTTAGGATCGGCAAAGACAGTGCCCACCGGGACTGAAAGCAATCAGACTTTAACTGAGCTTAACCGGGACTTTGCGGCATGCAAAAGCACCTGGGAGTAGACCTTGTGAAAGCCCATGAGAGCCCCGAATACGGGTCCGAGGGTTGGCTTGCCGGCCCCGCCTTCTTGCCCCGGAACCACGGCAGACCCGAAGTACAGGCGCGTCCCTGCCCCATCGCGGGTCGCCACCGGGGCCACCATCAGCCAGGACCTCGTCCGGCCCCGGAGGTCTGACAGCAGCAGCTGATCCGGGCTCCGCGCCTCCACGTGCCACGCCGCGAACGTGTCGATCTCCGCGGCCGCCAGCTGCACCGCCTGGGCATCCGTGGAGGGCCGGGATACTGCCCACTGCAGGATCAGCCGCTCCAGCCTGAACACCGGGGTGGTGTAAAAGGCCGCCACGTACCGGGCGTGGGATACGGCACCGGGCATGTCCACCGCGTAGCAGTCCGTGAACGCGCCCTCCCGGCGATAGCGGGCCAGCAGGGCGTTGTCGGGCAGGGGTCTGGACTGGATGGCAAACACTGAGCGGGTGAACTGTTCAGGCACTGGCCGCGATCGCTGTCAGCACAGCCACCAGCAACAGTGCGATCCACCCGGGATGCCGTCCTTTGGTGCCGACCAGCACGAGCAGGGATCCGCCCAGGTTCGCGAAGATTATTGCGCTCAATACCAGCGGTGCGAGCGGGTCATCGGGAGTTGCCAGGCCGATGCGGATGAGAACAACCGCAAAGGCCCAGCCAAATACAGAGGCCAGGTGCCAGGTTGCCCATATGATGCGGAGGTTTCGTTCGCTGAGGGGTACCGCGCTCATCGCAGGCACAAGACCCCCGCTACGGAGCTGGCGAAAGATCAGTACTTCTCCCAGCACTGAATGCACGATTCCGGTGATCAGTGCCAGACCGCCCGCAGCAATCAACAAGGTCTGCATCGTTATCCTCGCCCGGGTCTGATGTCAGGGCCCGGCTCCGGCAGGTGACACGCGATGCACAGCTTGTTGCCCTCTGTATCGCGAAAGTATGCCCCGTAGTAGTCCTGATGGTAGCGTGGCCTCAGCCCCGGCTCGCCCTCGCTGACCCCACCATGAGCCAGCGCAATTCTGTGCACATCCCGGACCTGCTCCCGGTTTGCCGCCAGCAGAGCAACCATCTGGCCGTTACCGGGACTGTGTGGCTCCCCGTTTTCCGGCTTACCGATGACAAAGAGTGGGCGGGCGCCACCCTCGCTGTGCCATCCGGCCCAGGGTGTTGCTGGATCATAGAAGCGCTGCGCGATGCCAAGCCGTTGCATTACCGGACTGTAGAAGTTGAATGCCCGGTCGAAGTCGCTCACGCCAACAAAGACATGTGAGATCACGTTACCTCCCAGACGCTCGGACGATAGCTCAGAGCCCCGGCCGAAACACCATGAGCCAGAAGATCGCCAGGACGCCGGCAAAGGAACCCAGCGCCAGCCGCGTCCAGCGCTGGAAAAGCGGAGCGAATTCGGCGGGCAGCACAGTCGCGGTGCTATGCACTGCCACCAGATCCCGCAGCTTCAGCTCCGTCTTCACCAGGTACACCCAGCACATCCCCGCGATAATGTAGAGCGCCACCACGGCGACGAACCAGCTCGATTGCAAGGGATAGCCCAGCTGCAACATCAGCAGGTAGCCGGTCGTCGGCTGGATCAGGGCCACGGGCGCCGCGATGAACCACTCGGCCCGCACCGCGTTGCGGGTGGTAACAGCGATCGCGGCGGGACTCCCGGAGCGGGCCGCCGTCACCATGAACCAGAAGGCACCGATGCCGACGCCGAACATCAGGGCGGAGCTGACGATGTGGAGCAGGCGGATCATTTCGCGGCTAAAGGCGCTTCTACAGAGTAGCGGCAGCGTGGACGGGTGTCCCTTCTGCGCTCACCGTGTACTCACGGTAGCAGAAGGGATCCCGGCCGGGATGCCGCGGGCTACGGAGCGCGTTCGATCGCGCGTGAACGCGCTCCTACGAGGTGGCGGCGCCGGTGGATGAGGTGATCTGGACGTCGGTGATGTTGAACAGCGACTTCCAGTCCTTCGCGATCAGCAGGTCCATCAGCTCGGACTGCTTGCCGGCCTTCGTCCGGTCCATCTCGGCGTCCAGAGTGATCAGCGCCTGGTCCACGCCCGGGCCGAACAGGTAACGGAGGTAATCCGTCGGCACACGGGGCTCGTCGCTGAAGCGACCTTCCGCGTCGAAAGATGCCGGCAGCATGGGCGGCACATAGAACACGTTGGGCTCCGTCCCAAATTCCGGGTGCAGGGGCAACGCCACCTTCCACTGATAGACCAGCTTGGCAATCGGCCCGTCCAGGTCTTCCAGGAAACCGACGAAACGCAGGCGCCCGGGGCACTGGCGGGCGCAGGCAGGGGCAATCCCCTGCTCCACCCGCGGGAAGCAGAAGATGCACTTCTGGGACTTCCGCTTCACGTAGTTGTAGTACACCTTGTCGTAGGGGCAGGCCCGGTTGCACAGCCGGAAGCCCTGGCACTTGTCCTGGTCCACCAGCACGATGCCGTCCTGATCGCGCTTGTAGATGGCCCGCACCGGGCACGCCTCGAGACAGGCGGGCTTGGTGCAGTGATTGCAGAGCCTCGGCAGGTAGAAGTGGTAGTTGTTCGGGTAGTCCCCGGAGCTGGTGTCCTCGTCCCAGTTGGCGCCGTAGGTCATGGGCTCCTTCTGCTGGAGCCGCTCCTCGGTGCCCTTGAAGTACACCTCCTCGTGGTTCAGCTGCGGCACGCTGCCGAAGTCGTTCTGGTCGTGGATGTCACCGTACTGGAGCACGCCGTCTTTCCAGCCGGACTTGGCGCCCTTCTCTTCCCAGTTCTTGGGGTAACCGCGCCCCGGCTTGGTCTCGACGTTGTTCCAGAGCATGTACTCCTGGCCTTCCTCATCGGTCCACAGCGACTTGCACGCGGCGGTGCACGCCTGGCAGCCGATGCACTTGTTGAGGTCGATGACCATGGCTATTTGACGGGACATTGCTCTTTGCCTCTTGCTCTGGCTATTCGTAGGAGCGCCTTCAGGCGCGAACGGCAGTAGTCGCAGTGAAAGCAGGTCCGGCCACCGGCTTGGCCGGAACGTGCTTCTCAAATTCAACCGTGTGATCGTGATAGGTCTGGTTGGGGACGTAATTCGGCGAGTTGTAGCGGATGTGGCCGTAATTCCCCACGAGCGACGTCGGCTTCAACAGGCCCGCAGTTGGAATCGCGCCGCTGAAGTTCTGCCGGCCGCGAAACATCATCGGATCCCAGCCGTGGTACATGAACATCGCGCCGGGCTGCATGCTGGAGGTGACATGAGCCATGGCAATGAAGCCGCCCAGGGAGTTGAAGGTCCGGATCAGGTCGCCGTCCTTGACCCCCCGTTTGGCCGCGTCATCCGGATTCACGTAGACGTCCGGCTCGCCCCGCTGGAGGCTGAGCAGAAACGCGTCGTCCCGCCACATGCTGTGGATACCGTGCCGGGCGTGCCCCATCGTGAGCCGCAGCGGGAAACCCTTGATGACAAGGGGATCAACGTACACGGGCAGTGCTTCACCTTCCTGCAGGAACCAGTCGTGATCGAAATAGAACTGCTGGCGCCCAGTGAGCGTGGCGTAGGGCCTTTTGTCGCGGGTACTGAAGAGGATGTCATAGCTGTAGGGCGACTTGGGACCGAACTGGGTGCCTTCCGAGTCATCGCCCCGGACGAAGCCTTTCTTGGCAAGCTCTTCAAACGACATCTTCGGAATACCTTCCGAGTTGTCGATAAGAAACTGGGCGATGTCCCTGGTACTGGTGATCTTGCCGTTCATGGTGAACAGCTCGTGCACCTTGCTGTAGTCGTGCTCGATGGGCTTGCCGTAGAGAACATCCTTCACGGGTGGCAGCTGCCGGGCCACCGCCTTCTCGCTGATTGCCTTGGCGATACGCGCCATGATCTGCCAGTCATCCTCGGACTCCCCGAGGGGCGGCACGGCCCGGTCGAGGACCTGGATGAAGGGCGTGCGGCCTTCCATCACGAAGTCCTGGCGCTCGTAGTGCTGGGCGACCGGAAGTACGTAATCGGAGTACATCGCCGTAACGCTCATGTCGGGCGTCATCGCGACGATCGTTTCGAGCTTGGCCAGCACCGTTTCCCGGAAGCGCGTGCCGGCCGCGCGCCAGTTGGCGGTGTTGTGGCCGCACATGAAGGCCATCTTCCAGGGCGTCTTGGCGTAGTCCGGGAGCCAGCCGTTGTTGATGGATGCGCGATAGTGCTTGTCGAAGTGGTCCGCGATCTCATTGCCGTAGGTCGCGGTGTTCAGCGCCTTGCCGTCGCCTTTGGCGTAGTCCCAGACTGAAATGGCGGCGACCTTGACGCGGGGACCGATACCCGCAAACACGAACTGGGCAAAGCCATCGCCCTTCGCCAGCTGCGTGGTCTGCATGCCGCCACCGTCCCGGCCCGTGTTGCCGGTGAGCGCGCACATCAACAACCAGGCACGGTGGAGCTTGTCACCGTGCAGCCACTTGCAGGAACGGTAACCCGCGTAAATCATGCCGGCGCTGGACTTGGCGAAAGTCCGCGCGACCGCGCGCGTGTTGTCCGCATGGACCCCCGTGATCACCTGGGCCATCTCCGGGGTATAGCGGGAGTTGCACAGCTCCCTGGTCATGGCGAAGACGGTCGTGACCTCAACCCGGCCCGACTTCGTCTTGACGGTCCACCGCCCCTCCAGCGCCGGCTTCAGGCCGTTGAGCACCAGCGACTCTCCGGGCTTCTGCTCCGGCGTCGGGCTGCCGAAGGCCCCGAAGCCGGTAGCGGGCGCCTTGACGGGTTTGCGGGTCTTCTCGTCCCAGAAGTAGAAAGAGGTGTCAGCGGCGGCCCCCGTCTCACCGAAGTCACTCGCGCGCAGAAACTTGCCGTTGTCCACGCGCACGAGGAACGGCAGGTCAGTCTGCTCCCGCACGTAATCGGTGTCGATCAGGCCATCGGCGATGATCGTCTGCACCATGGCCATGGCGAGCGCGGTGTCCGTGCCTGGCTTGGGATTCAGCCACTTGGAGGAGTGGATAGCCGTGGCGCTGAAATCCGGCGCAATCGTGACCACCTCCGTGCCGTTGTACTTGGCTTCCCAGAAGAAATGCGCGTCAGGAATGCGGGTGGCGGCGGGATTGGCGGCCCAGACCAGCACGCACTTCGATTTGTAGATCGCCGCCATGTTGTCCCCGGGCAGGTTGTAGCCCAGCGTCATATAGGCGCCGACGGGCAGGTCCCCCACGCCGGCGAAGGTCTCAGGAATGACGATGCCGGTCACGTTGGCAAAGCGGAAGAGCGCCGTGAACGAGGCGCGCTTCAGGATCATCTGGGTGCCCATGGCGAAGGTGATGGAGTCAGGGCCCGACTGGGTAGCGTGCTCGATGACCTTGTCCGCGATCTCACTGATCGCCTGGTCCCAGCTGACCCGCTCCCACTGGCCTGCACCGCGCTCGCCCACCCGCTTCATGGGGTAGAGCACGCGCTGCTTGCCATACATGTACTTGGAGTGGCGAATGCCCTTCTGGCAGCCCCGGGGCCCGTAGTCCGGGGTGTCCTCGCCCGAACGGCCGTACTCTCCCTGCTGCTCTTCGCGCCAGACAATGCCGTTCTTGACGTAGATGTTAAAGGCGCAGTGGCCGCTGCAGTTGATGCCCCGGCTGCCCCGGACGACCCGGTCCCAGGTCCACTTGCGGCGCATGACGTCTTCCCAGGCGCCATACACCGGGAGGGCCGCCCCGGCGGTCGCTGCGAGGGCCTCGCCGGGCATGTACTTGAGCGACAGCGCCGCGGCTGCCGCTGCACCCGTGTGTTTCAGGAATCCGCGTCGGTCAGTCGTCAATGCAGCCATGCAAACGAACTCCAGCTCAGGTGCCGTGAGTTTACCCGTAGGAGCGCCTTTAGGCGCGACCGGAATGGAATCGCGCCTAAAGGCGCTCCTACAAGCCGCTCCTACAGTAACCCCGCCTTGACCAGGCGCTCGATGTTGCCCTCCTGCCGGCGGCGGAAGGCGTCCCGGGCCGGCGGCTCGATCACTTTGCCGTCCCGAAGCAGGAAGTTGGGCTGGTGGTAGTCGGCCCTGGCATAGCTCTTCGCGTAGATGTCGAAAGGCTGGCGGGACATGACGTTGGCCATGGCCGTGCGGCGGCGCGTCCGCCGCAGGGCACTAATGTCCATGACGGCATTGGAGTTGAACGCCTCGCCACCCTGGGCAGCCTCCGCCAGGATGTGGCCATTGAAATCGACAATCTTCGACATGGCACTGCAGGTGTAGGGCGGGATCGGGATGTCGTCGATGGAGGCCGTGTTGGCGGACACCACGAAGACCTGGTTCTCGATCGCCCGGGCCAGCCGGCAGGTTTCCTTGATCGTGCGTTCGGCGCTGCCCGGCTCACTGGTGGGGTGCAGGATCACCTCCGCACCCCGCATGACCACGCAGCGGGTAATCTCCGGGTAGAGGATTTCCTCGGACGCGATAGTGCCCAGATTCCCGATTTCGGTCTTGGCCACGGGGAAGATGCCCTCCTCGCCATAGATATCCAGGTACTTGTCCCAGACATCGTGGGGCGTGGGCTCGAAACAGGAGGTGAGCCGCCGGTAGCGCAGGATCACGTTGCCGTTCGGCCCGATGATGAAGCAGGTCTGGAAGTACAACTCCGGGAAGTGGGGGTCGATCTCATAGACGTTGCCGGAGAGGAACAGATTGTTAGCCTGGGCCAGCTTGCCCAGGGCCTCGTACTCCGGCCCGTTCTGCTCCAGGCAGGCCCGGTCCCGCCACTCCTGCACGGACTCCTTCATCGGGAAGCCGGTCACCGCGTATTCAGGCAGGGCCACCAGCCTGACAGGCAGGCCATAGAAGAAGCGCAGGAAACTCGCCGCCGTCGTGGTGTATTCGCTGATCCGCCGGATGTTCTCGTTGATGCGCTCCCGGGAGGAAGCCCGGTCCTTGCACCGGTTGACGCCCTTGACGGACACCTGCAGTGCCACGCCGATGTACTCAATGTTCTCGCCACTCTCCAGACTGCTATCCAACGTCTTTACTCCCGGGCCACAGGTTGAAGGGTAACTATATAGAGTCGCCGCGCCACCCGGCGGCACGGGGTGATGGGCCGTCCGCGTGACAGCCACCGCCACTGTCCAGAACCACGGCGGGGGGTTTAGCATCAACGCCATGGTGGACACGGTCGCATTCATCGAGAAGTTGGCCCGCCGGCTTGGCCTGGTGAAGTTTCTACCCCGGCGGTTCACGCGGCCGAAGGGCAATGCCGGGTGGAGCGGGAATGGCATGGTCGCCACCCTCAATGGCACGGGCTTCATGTTCGAGGTCCGGGACCGCTTTGCCGATGCCTTCATCCAGGACGCCGGCCAGCAGGGTCGGGCGGGACGCCCGTCTCTGGAGGTGGGGTGCGCCTATGGCGTGTCCACGCTCCCGGCCCTCGAGGCCGGTGCCCGGATTACGGCCTCCGACCTGGACCCGCGGCATCTGGACATTCTGCGCACCAAGGTTCCAGCCCAGCTCCTCGGCAACCTGGAACTCGTCGCCGGCGCCCTGCCCCACATGGACTTTCCGGCGCACAGGTTCAGCGCCATCCTCTGCTCCCGCGTCCTGCACTTTCTTACCGGCGAGGATGTGGACGCCTCGGTACGCAAGATGGCGGACTGGCTCGCGCCGGGCGGGCGGCTGTATCTGGTCGCCGACACTCCTTACGGAATCTGGCGGCGGAAGATCCCCGAGTTCGAAGCGGGGAAGGCCAGCGGTGAGCGCTGGCCCGGCATGATGATCGGCCTGCACAACTACCTGGCCGGGGGCGCGCCGGCCAAGCCCATCGAGAAGCCGCCCTTCATGAACGTCATCGACCCGGACCTGCTGGCCCGCACCTGCCAGGAGGCCGGACTGACCGTACTCGAGGCGGGGTACATCTCCCGGGCCGACTTCACCGGGCTGGGCCGAATGGACGGGCGGGAAAATGCCGGGGTCATCGCCATCAAGCCTGCTATCGTCGCTTGAGTACGTGCCGTGCCGGCGTAACGGGGGAGACCTCGAGCACATGAACTGGTCCGGGGGGACAGTCCACAATGGCCATCAGCAGGATTATTGCAGGCTTCAATCTCACGGGGCTGATCGCCCTCAGCCTCAGCTTGGCGGCACCGGCCAACGCCCAGCAGGCTCTCGACGAGGTCGTGGTGACCTCCCGCAAGCGGGAAGAGTCCCTCCAGGAAGTCCCGCTGTCCGTGGCGGTCTTTACTCCCGAGAGCCTGCGGGTGCGGAACATCCAGTCCGCCTACGACGTCGCCACCTTCACCCCGAACTTCAGCTTCAACCGGAACTCCGTGGGACGGCGACTGGATGCGCCGAGTATCCGGGGCCAGTTCACGCCACTGGCCAACTTTGGCACGGAGGGCAACGTGGCTTTCTTCGTCGATGGCGCCTACGTGAGCGGCACGGCCGGCGCCCTCACGGTCGATAACCTCGAGCGCGTGGAGATCCTGCGGGGGCCCCAGGCGGCCAAGTTCGGGCGGGGCGCCTTCGCGGGGGCGGTGAACTACATCACGAAGACGCCAAACTCCAGGGAGATAGAGGGCCAGCTGTACCTGAAGGCCGGGGAAGACAGTGATTACAAGACCTCCGGCTACCTCAGCGGCCCCCTGATCGACGACAAGCTGCTCTTTGTGGCCTCCGCCAGCTGGGAGTCCTTCGATGGGCAGTGGCAGAACAAGATGAACCCCTGCAGGCCGGGCCAGACCGCCGCCGACGGTTGCGTGCAGATCGACCCCCGCTATCGGGCGGTGTGGCCCAATGGGCAGCCGGTGTCGACTATCAAGGACGACTTCACCGACCTCGGCGGGGAAAGCACCTGGAACGTCACGGGGAAGCTCAGCTGGATCGCCACGGAAAATCTGACCATCAATACCAAAGCCGAGTACACCAAGTCCGACGACGAGCACTTTGCGTCCCTTTTCCATCCCGAGCTGAACTGTTATCTGCCGACGGACGAGAACCCCAACCTCCCTGGCTGGTGGTGCGGCGAAATCAAGCCGGGTGGACTGCGGGCTATACTCAACATCGCGGATCTGCGGGAGGGTGCCACGTCGAACTACGGCGCCAATGGCACCCCGCTGGTAACGGCAGCCCCCGCACCCTTCATCGGCACCCAGACGGAAAGCCAGCGGTACCTCGTCGAAGGCCTGCTGGATCTGGGTGGGTGGGACATCACGGCAGTGGCAACGGCCAACCGGCAGCGCCTGGAGAGCTACCGGGATCTGGACCGGTCACCCTATTTGGGCCCGGTCTGGGCCAATCTGTTCGACTCGGGAGAAGTGCAGACCTGGGACGACCACTCGGAAGAGATCCGGGTGAACTCCCCCCAGGACAAGCCGGTCCGCGGCAGTGCAGGCGTCTACTACTTCAACGCCGACAACAAGGCCTACCAGCGGGAGTTCACCGGGTTCTGCAACCGGGTTGAGTACGGCCTGCCGTACATCAACGGCGTACCCTCCTGGACCCTGAAGGCCAGCAAGGAGAATCTCGGTTTCTTTGGCGGTCTCGACTACGACGTCACCGAGGATGTCACCGTATCCGTTGAAGGCCGTTACGCGAAGGACTCGCCGGAGCAGAGCGCTCCCAACGGCGTCACGGCCCGGGCGAACTACTACAGCTTCACGCCCCGGGTCACGGTCAGCTGGCAGGCTGCGGAGGACGTCAACCTCTATGGCCTCGTGGCTAAGGGCAACAAGCCGGGCGGCTTCTTTTACGGCTATTTCGATGCGCCGGTCGTCCGGGCCGCCACGGAAGAGGCTCTGCGGAACGGCAAGGCGATCATCAAGGAAGAAAGTGCCTGGACTTACGAGCTGGGCGCCAAGACCCAGTGGCTGGACCGGCGCCTGACCGCCAACGTAACCGTCTTCTACATCGACTGGAAGAACCAGGCTATCAACGAGATCGACGAGATTCCCTGGATCTGCGCGGACACGAACCAGTCGTCACTGATCCCGAGCAACTTCACCAAGAATGCCGGCAAGTCCCGGGTTTACGGCAGCGAAGTTGAGATTGCCCTGGCGGCAACGGACAACCTGGTGCTGGAAGTGAACTACGGTCTCGCCGACACCAAGCTGATCGATTACAACTCGCTGACGCTGCTGGAACTCACCGGCGATGGCAGCGCCGCCGGCAATGAGGCCCCGCGCGTGCCGAAGAACACGGTGTCGACCTCGGCGACCTACACGCGGCCCCTCGGGGACCGGGGTGCCGAGTGGTTTCTCCGCGGGGACTACGTGTACAACTCGAAAACCTGGCTGGACGCCGAGAACCTCACCTACGTGGGGGCCCTCAATCTGTTTAACGCCCGGGTGGGCGTGAACACGAACGGCTGGTCAGCCTCGCTTTACGTGGACAATCTGACCGACGATGACACGCCGCTGCTGGCTACGGAATTTCCAAACTTCAACAAATTTCCGACCGGGGTCGTCAGCGCCTTCCACATCGTTCCGCGGCGGGGACGCCTCGCTGGCGTGTCACTGACCGTCAATTTCTAGCGGGAAATAGGGACATGCCTAATTTCCGGCGATAACAGTGGCCTTGCTATTGGCCTCCGGAAATTAGGCATGTCCCCATTTCCCGCGGCACCTCGTTGGCGAACGCCTCCCAGGTGCCGTGGGGCGTGACATTGGGCCAGTGGTCCGGGACGGTCAGGTACTCCGGCGCGTGCTTCTCGATGTAGGCCAGCACTTTCGGCGGAATATCGCCGGGACCCTTCAGCCCTTTGTGGCTGAACATGCGACCAAACACGACGCCCGTCTCTGCCAGTTCATGGCCACCCATGCGCATCCAGGGCCACCACTGCCCAAGGCGGGAAAAGCCGGCCACGAAGCGGCTCGAGGGCACTGAACGGTCCCGCATCTCCTCCAGGGACATGCAGAACGTGAAGTGTTCCGACGGACTGATTCGCGGTCCCGTCGAGGCCTCCGGCCAGCCTTCCTTCGTCACCGGATTGGTGTACTCGTGGGCATAGTCCCAGGCCAGCATCAGGTCGTCGCCGTACTGCTCGAAGGGCAGGATGAACGGCACCGTGCCCCCCGCGTTCCGGTGGGTGCCGTCGTTCATCAGTGTGGCGTCATCCCGGGCGGCGCCCATGGCGAAGCGGGGCATCTCGGCCGTCAGCCTGCCGCCCATTGCGGGGTTGTAGAAATTGAAAACCTCGACAGTTTTTCCCGTCCAGGGGTTCTTCCAGGTCTTGAGGATCTCGCCGGTAGCCAGGTCGGTGAAGTACCCGGTCTCCTTGCCGCGAATCCAGACATTGCGCTCCTCGTCAATCTTCGACTGCATGCAGCCGGTGCCCGTGTAGCCAAACAGCGGTATCAGCCGTTGGGCGCCCAGCCGGGCATACATGAGCCCGTGAAAACCGCTGAGCACGGGCTCGCCGTAGCTGCCCCAGATCTTGCCGAAGGCGTAGAGGTTGTCGTACGGATCGTCGAAATCCAGTGCTTTGCCTGACACAGCTGCACCCAGGGCGGCGGTCGCCGAGGCGCGGCCCGCGAAGAGTCCGTTAACCAGTTCAGAGTTCATGCTAGATACCGAGCGGGCCAAACACATCCCGCTTTTTGAAGATGTTCATGAGGAAGCGGCCCTGCACCTTGGTCGGAGTGAGCCAGCGCACTGCGGCCCCGTGCTTGCCGTGCTCCCGGAGCATGCCCTCAACGAGCCAGGGCGTCACCGTCTCGACAGTGTCGGCGAGGATGTTGAGGATCTTCTTCGAACGCTCCCAGTTCTTGTCGCGCCTGGCGGGTGGCGGCACCAGCAGGTCCGTGATGACAATGCCGGGGCTCAGGTAACCGATCTTGACGGGCGACTTGGCCAGTTCCTGAATCAGCGCCTTGGTGAAATAGCGCACGGCGTACTTGGTGGTGCCGTAGGGACCGATCGTGGGCCGCACGGCACCGTTGCTGCCGAAACCTTCCATGTTCCAGAGCATGCCGGTGCCCTGCTTGTACATGCCGGGAATCGCCACCCGGTTACAGTTCATCAGGCCGATGAGATTGGTATTGATGGTGTTCACGTAGTCCTCGGGCGGGATCATGAAGAACGGCACCTTCTTCCCATCCCGTCCCGCGTTGTTGACCCAGATATCCACGCTTCCGAGGCCAGCCACGGCGGCCGCCCAGAGCGCCTGGACCTGGGCATAATCCGCCACGTCGCAGGCCTGGCCGACGATCCTGCGCCCCGGAAAGGCCGCCTTGAGCTCCGCGACCACCTTCTCGACGGCCGCGGCACCCCGACTGGAGATCACCAGGTCATGGCCCCGCTGGAGAAACTCCCGGGCCATCCCTAAGCCAATGCCCTTGGTACTGCCGGTAATGACGACGTGCATGCCTGTTTCCGCCTGGCTGGAAGGGTCCCGATTGTGCCCGATTCAGGCCCGATTCAGACCAGATTAAGAGAAGTGTCCGGATACTCCCTAACGCGGCGCAAGGCCTCTACAATACGCGCCCAACAGGTAGCCCCCCTCGCGGGTCTGGACGAGTCGGAAACCCATGCGCATTCCCGGTCTGCTGATTGCGGTAGCCTTTGGTGCGGCCACGGTTTCCCTCTGGGGCCTGGCCAACCGGCCCGTCGCCGAGGTCCCCTGGCCCGAACGCATTCAGGGCTTCGCCTTTTCCCCCTACCGGGCCGGTCAGGATGCCGTGGCGGGCGACTTCCCCACCATCCAGCAGATCGATCAAGACCTGGCCCTGCTGAAGGGCCACACCCGGTCGGTCCGGACTTACACGACTGACAGCACCATGGGGATGGTCCCGGAACTGGCCCGGACCCATGGCATCAAGGTGGCTCTGGGCGCCTGGATAGACGCCCGCGCTGCCCACAACGCCACCGAGGTCGAGCAGGCCATCCGCCTCACCCGGCAGAATCCCAATGTCATCCGGGTGATCGTGGGCAACGAGGTGGTCCTGCGCGGCGATATCCCGATCTCTGAACTCACGGCCTACCTGGACAAGGTGCGCAACGCCGTCAAGAAACCCGTGAGCACGGCGGAGCCCTGGCACGTCTGGATTCGCCACCCGGAGCTGGCGGACCACGTGGACTACCTCGCGGTCCACATGCTGCCCTACTGGGAAGGGGTCTCCGCCGAGGCTTCCATCGGCTACATCGACGACAAGGTCGCGCTGCTGAAGAAGACCTTTCCCGGCAAGTCCATCGTGCTCGCCGAGGTGGGCTGGCCGAGCAACGGCCGCACGCGGGAAGCCGCCGTGGCGTCCGATGCCAATGAAGCCATGTTTCTGCGCCGCTTTCTTGCCCGGGCCGCAGAAGAAGGTTACGTGTACTACCTGATGGAAGCCTTCGACCAGCCCTGGAAAGCCCAGAGCGAGGGTTCCGTGGGCGCCTACTGGGGCGTCTATAACGTGGACCGGGAGGCCAAGTTTCCCTTCACTACCGATATCGTCCGGATCCCCGAATGGCGGGTGCTGGCCGCGGTGGCAGTCGGCCTCGCCGTCCTGATGCTGGCCGTCTTCTCGGTAGGTGGCCGCAAGCTTGCTTACTTCGGACGTGGTTTCCTGGCCCTGGTGGCCTATACCACCGGCACGCTGGTCGTCTGGGTGCTTTACGAGTACTCCCAGCAGTACATGACGGTGTCGACGGTGATCGTCGGCGTTCTCATGCTCCTGGGGACCACGGGCGTGCTCGCCGTGCTCCTGGCGGAGGCCCATGAATGGGCCGAAGCCCAGTGGGGTACCCGCTGGCCCCGACTGCTACAGGGCCCGGCCAGTGCCGCCGGCGAGGCCCTGCCCAAGGTTTCCATCCACCTGCCCTGCTACAACGAGCCGCCGGCCATGGTCATCGAGACCCTCGACGCACTGGCCGCACTGGACTACCCGGACTTTGAAGTCCTGGTGATCGACAACAACACCCCGGATGAAGCCGTCTGGCGGCCCGTCGAAGCCCGCTGCGCTGAGCTCGGCAGCCGCTTCCGCTTCTTCCATGTTGCCCCGCTGGCCGGCTTCAAGGCCGGCGCGCTCAACTTCGCCCTGGCGCAGACGGCGGCAGACGCCGTCATCGTGGCCGTGATCGACAGCGACTACATGGTCGCCAGCAACTGGCTGCGGGACCTCGTGCCCGCTTTCACCAATCCGCGGATGGCCATCGTGCAGGCGCCCCAGGACTATCGCGACCCGCTGGGTAGTGCCTTCAAGGCCAGCTGCTACGCGGAGTACGCGGGGTTCTTCCACATCGGCATGGTCACCCGCAACGAGCGCAACGCCATCATCCAGCACGGCACCATGACCCTCGTTCGGCGCACCGCTCTGGAGACCTCGGGTGGCTGGGGCGAGTGGTGCATCACGGAGGACGCGGAACTCGGCCTGCGGCTCTTCGAGCAGGGCTGGGAAGCCACCTACATACCCCGCTCCTACGGCAAGGGCCTGATGCCCGACACCTTTACGGATTTTCGCCAGCAGCGTTTCCGCTGGGCTTACGGCGCCATGCAGATCCTGCGGCGGCACGCAAAGGTGCTGTTCAACTGGCGGGACCCGGCGCTGACCCCCGGCCAGCGCTACCACTTTCTCGCCGGCTGGCTGCCCTGGGTCGCTGATGGGCTGAACCTGGTCTTCAATTTCGCAGCCATCGCGTGGTCGATTGCGATGGTGTTTGCACCCCAGTCAGTGGATCCGCCGCTGATCATCTTCTCGGTGCTGCCACTGTCCCTGTTCGCCTTCAAGCTGGTGAAGCTCGTAGACCTCTATCGCACCTGCGTCGGCGCGGGTCCACGCCAGATCGCCGCTGCGGCGTTGTCCGGTCTCGCCCTCTCCCATACCGTGGGCGTCGCCATCCTCGCCGGTCTCGCGACGTCCGACAAACCCTTCTTCCGCACGCCCAAGCAGGCGCCCCGGCACGCGCTGCTGAAGGCGCTGGCCTGCGCCCGGGAAGAGTGGCTGATTACCATCGCCCTGCTGCTGGCGGCCTGGGGTGTCAGTGCGATCGACGCCATGAGCAGTCCGGACCGGGCGGTGTGGGTCCTGGTGCTGCTCATCCAGACGGTGCCCTACATTGCGGCGATCTGCATGTCGCTGGTCAGCGCTCTGCCGCTACCAGCGCGGCTCGTCGGTATCCCAACCCCGACCCGGCATCAGGAGCCTGCTGTAGGAGCGCCTTTAGGCGCGATCAACAGCATCGCGCCTAAAGGCGCTCCTACCGAGGTCGAGGCGAAGTAGATTCGCAACCTGCGCTTCACCCTGCTGGCGCTTCTGGTCCTGGCCGGCCCTGGGCAGGGGCAGGACTGGCAGCATTACGGCGGTGATGCGGGGGGCCAGAAATTCTCGGCACTGAAACAGATCAACACCGGCAATGTCAGGCAGCTGGAAGTCGCCTGGCAATACCACACCGGGGAACTGGAGCGGCATCCGGCCCTGCACACGGCGGTGTACAAGGTGCAGGTCAATCCGATCCTGCTGCCGGCCGCGGCCGGTGGGCACCTGATGATCTGCACGCCTTTCGGCCGGGTGGTGGCGCTCGATCCGGCCAAAGGCACTGAGCGCTGGGTTTACGACCCGGAGGCCCGGATCGGCGGCTATGCCACTCCCGAGGACCCGGAGGGGCTGAAGAGTCCCGGTTTCGCCAACTGTCGGGGGGTGTCCTGGTGGGAAGACCGGCAGGCGCCGGCGGGCGCCTTCTGCCGGTACCGGGTCTTCCTCGCGACCCACGACCTGCATCTGGTGGCCCTGGATGCGACCTCGGGCAAACTCTGCCCGGCTTTCGGCAGAGCGGGCATCGTGGACATCGAGCCGACGGTGCTGAACGCGCAACCCCCCGCCGTGAAGGGCGAAGTGAAGTTCTCGGGGCCGCCCACGGTGATCAATGACGTGGTTGCCCTGGGCACGTCCGTGCGGGACTTCAACCGGGCCAATGCCCCCAACGGTGCGGTGCGGGCCTTCGACGCCCGGACCGGAGCGCCCCGCTGGACCTTCGACCCGGTGCCCCGCAACGCTGCCGATCCCGCCTACGCGGGCTGGACCCCCGAGGCCGCCGGCAACACGGGGGCCGGCAACGTCTGGGGCGTCATGAGCGCCGACGAGGGCCGGGACCTGATCTTCCTGCCCACTTCGGGTCCGTCAGCCGACTTCTACGGTGGCACGCGACCCGGCGACAACCACTATGCGAACTCCATCGTTGCCCTGCGGGGCTCCTCGGGTGAGGTGGTCTGGCATTTCCAGACCGTGCATCACGACGTGTGGGACTACGACAACGCCGCACAGCCGACCCTGATCGACCTCACCCGGGACGGGCGCCCGTTCCCGGCGGTCATCCAGGCCACCAAGACGGGGATGCTGTACATCTTCAACCGGGAGACGGGCGAGCCCTTTTTCCCGATCGAGGAACGGCCGGTGCCCCAGGGCGGCGTCCCCGGGGAAGTGCTCTCCCCGACGCAACCTTTCCCGGTGAAGCCGCCGGCACTGGTGCCCCAGGACTTCACGGCCGCAGACCTCTGGGGCATGACGCCCTGGGAGCGGAACGCCTGCCGTGCGGCCTACGGGAGTTTCCGCTACGGCGGGATTTTTACACCCCCCTCCTTCGAGGGCACGATCATGTGGCCTTCCAGCGCGGGAGGGGTCAACTGGGGAGGCGTTGCCGTTGATCCCCGGTCCCGGATACTGGTGACGAACGTCATCCGCCTCGGGCACTACGCCAGGGTCCTGCCCGCTGCAGACGCGGACGGCCTGCGCCGCTCCATGCAGGAGAACATGCTTGGGGCACCGGTGCGGCTGCTCGGCACGCCCTATGCGATCAAGCAGGCCGCGCTGCTGTCCCCGACCAACCAGATGCCCTGCACTGCCCCGCCCTACGCACAGCTGGTGGCCGTGGACCTGCAGGCCGGCACCATCCTGTGGAAGTCGACGCTGGGGGTCTGGGATCACAGCCTGCCGCCACCCATGGCAGCGCCCTACTCCCTGCCGCTGCCGCTGGCCTGGGGGACGCCCACGTTCGGGGGGCCGATGCTGACTGCCGGGGGCCTGACGTTCATCGGGGCCACCGGCGACGACCGCTTCCGGGCCTTCGAAACTGCCACCGGCCGGGAACTCTGGGAAGCCAAGCTGCCCACCGGGGCCTTTGCCCTCCCCATGAGCTATGCGGTGGGTGGCCGGCAGTTCGTCGTCATCGCTTCCGGAGGGCACGCCTTCGTCTACCAGAAGCCCGGGGACCAGATCACCGCGTTCGCCCTCCCTGCGGACAGGGGTGGCGCCCGCGCCGCTGCCGGCCAGGCCGCCATAGGACAATAGCGCCCGCATCCGGCTGCCATCCCGCAGCGAATGTGCCCTGCAGCGACTTCATGGAATTCCAATGACCGACACTCCCGGCCAGGCTCCCGCCGAGGCACGCCTTCTTCTGGGTCTTGGCGTCATGCTGTTCGCCATTGGTCAGTCCCTGACGTTCATCATCGTCACCCCGCTGGCCCGGCAAGTGGGCTTTACCCCGGAGTCCTTCGGCATCGCCCTGACTCTGGCCAGCCTGCCCCTGATTTTTGGTGCCCCCTACTGGGGCAAGCGCAGCGACGTCATCGGGCGCAAACCCGTGTTCCTGGTTGGCATTACCGGGGCGGCCGTTGGCACCCTGCTCGTCGCGCTCGTGCTCCAGCTGGGCGTCAGCGGTATCCTGACGGGCTTCTGGCTGCTGGTGCTTTTCGCCGTGGTCAGGGCGAGCTATGGGGCCGCCGCTTCGGCGATCTACCCGGCGGCGACGGCCTATATGGTGGACGTCACCGACATCCAGAACCGGGGCCGGGGCCTCGCCATCATCGGGGCAGCCAATGGCATGGGTTCCGTGCTGGGCCCGGTGCTCGCGGGAGTGCTCGCCTTCTTCGGCCCCCTGGTGCCGATGTACGTGGCAGCGGCCATCGGCATTGGCGGGGCCGTGATGGCCTGGTACCTGCTGAAGGAACCGGTGCGCCACGCAGACCCCCGCAGCAAGATCTCCATGAAGCTGAACGACAGGCGCCTGCGGCCATTCCTCATCATGTGGTTCGGGTTCTTCCTCACCTTCATGGCGCTCCAGATCATCCTGAGCTTTTACCTTCAGGACGAGTACGGCGTGACCGATCCCAAGACTCTCGTGCGGCAATCGAGCCTGATGCTGATCAGCATGGCCTCCATGATTGTGATCGTGCAGATCGGCGTATTGCAGGCCATCAAGGTCAAGCCCCGGACGCTGCTCCGGCTCCTGGGCCCCTTCTTTGTTCTGGCCCTGACCATCATCGGCAATGCGCCGAACCTGGTGGTGATGGCCATCGGCTTCGGGGTTCTCGGGATCTCCTTCGCCTGCGCCAACCCCGGTATCAACGGCAGCGCAAGCCTGTGTGTGGAGCCCTGGGAACAGGGCGCGACCGCCGGCTTTCTCGGCGCGGGCAACACGCTGGGCGCCATCCTGGGTCCGATCGTCGGTACCCAGATCTACACCCATGTTGGTCATCACGGGCCGATGATCGTCGGCGCGATTGGCCTCAGCGCCATGAGCATTTACGCCTTCACGATCAAGGTCCCGGACCAGTGGGGTGGCGGTTCGAGCAAGCGCCCGCCGGTTCCGGCTACGTCGCCTGCCGGGCAGCCCGCCGCCACTTAAGTAGCGAAAGTCGCCCGTCCCCGGCTTTCTCCGCCAAAGACCCGGCGGGCTCAACCGTTCGACGCAACACTCGCGCGTAGTCTATCAGCCGGAGTTTCGAAGCCGAGTGTTTCTCTTGGTCGCTGATTGAGTCGCAGAGCGACACTGTCGAGCTGCGTCTGCGTATGCGTCGACAGGTCAGT
>JANNXJ010000063.1:0-46271 GCA_031409515.1 Gammaproteobacteria bacterium
ATAAAATCCCCGTGTTCTACGTCGATGTCGTGTGAAGAAAAGGGGGACAGGCCTCTTTTCCGCCGCGGAATTGAGGCATGTCCCCATTTTCTTCACTAGGGTTTGCGGAACACCATGAAGTGCTGCTGGGGCAGGATGTCCCTGGTCTCGACCCACTCGAGGCCCACCGCCGTCATTTCCTTGCGCGCCTGAGCCTGGGTCATCTTGTGTAGTTCCAGGATCGGCACCCGCGGATCCTCACCCCGGTACTCGATCAGCACCACCCGGCCGCCCGGTTTCAGGCCCCTCACGATGCCGGTCATGACCTCCAGGGGATAGGAAAACTCGTGGTAGGCGTCGACCATCAAGACCAGGTCCACGGTGCCGGCTGGTAGCCGCGGGTCCGTCTCGGTTGCCAGCAGCGGCTCCACGTTGGCAATGCCCGCCGACTTCGCCTGGCTGGCGACGATGTCGAGCATCTCCTGCTGGATGTCCACGGCCAGCACCCGACCCTTAAGCACCCGGCGGGCGATCGGCAGGCTGAAGTAGCCGGTGCCAGCCCCGATGTCGGCGACCACGTCGTCGGCTTCCAGGGGCAGGTTGTCCAGCAACAGGTCGGTGCGCTCCTCCGCCTCCCGGGTGGGCCGCTCCAGCCACCCGGCCCCGAGGTGACCCATGACGAAGGAGATCTCCCGGCCCTGATAGACCTTGCCGATGCCGTCGGGGCTGGCGTCGGTCTCGGTATAGGCACTGGCAGTAGCCGACGCCGCTGCCGGGGGTGGCGCTTCCCTGGCGCAGGCGGGCAGGGCCAGGCTTAAGGCCAGCAGCAGGCTGGAAATGAGCAGGGGCGAGGGGTCGGTGGGGCGCACGGCATCTCCTCGTTCATCAGCGCTACAGCTGCGCCGGGTAGGTTCGTCGGAGCGACCCGTTGCAGATGCAACATGACTGGTCTGTCATACGGGTTGCAGTAGTATCGGCGGGGGGTCTTGTAAGGTTTTGCGGGTTCTACCCCACTAAGCCAGCGAGACCCGACGATAACCAAAAATTCAACCACCCCTAAGGAGACTACCGCTAATGAAGACCACCTCAATTCTGATGTCCACGGCGATTGGCACCCTGCTGGCCTTTAGCGCCGTCACCGCCCAGGCCGGTGCCCATGAAGGTGCGGGCGCTGCTACCGAGAAGTGCTATGGCGTCGCCAAGGCCGGTGAAAACAGCTGCGCTGCCAACGGCCATTCCTGCCAGGGTCAGGCCAAGACCGACAAGGACCCGAGCGAGTGGAAGAAAGTAGCCCAGGGCGAGTGCGCCAAGATGGGCGGCTCGACGACGGCTCCCAAGCCGGCTGCCTGAGTGATTCAGGCATCGACAACGATGCCTGCAACGGCCTCCCGGCCGATTCCGGCGCAAGCCGGAATCGGCCTGCGGAGTCCGCATCACGACGAGTTTCTGGCCCGTCGACCCGGGATTCCCTGGGTCGAGGTGCACAGCGAGAACTTCTTCGCCGATGGCGGGCGCCAGCTCCAGGTGCTCGATGCCGTCCGGCGCGACTACGGCGTCAGCCTGCACGGTGTGGGGCTGTCCCTCGGTGGCAGCGATCCACTGGATCCCGAACACCTGCGCCGGCTCCGGCGCCTCGTCCAGCGGGTTGAGCCCGCGCTGGTTTCCGAGCACGTCTGCTGGGGTTCAGCGGATGGCATTTTCCTGAACGATCTCCTGCCCATGCCCTATACGGAGTCTGCGCTGCTCCATCTGGCCGCGCGAGTTTCCGCCGTGCAGGAGTTTCTCGGCCGGCAGATCCTCGTGGAAAACGTTTCCAGCTACCTGGAGTTCGACGGTGCCGAGATGACCGAATGGGACTTCCTGGTGCAGCTTGCCCGACGAGCCGGTTGCGGCATCCTGCTCGATGTAAACAACATCTATGTCAGCGCCGAGAACCACGGGTTCCCGGCGCACAACTATCTGCGGGCAATACCTGCCGAGCTGGTGGGCGAAATCCACCTGGCCGGTCACACGGCCGTCGACGGCGTCCTCATCGACACGCACAGTGCGCCCGTGACCGACGCCGTGTGGGCGCTGTACCGGGAAGCCGTGCGGCTGCTCGGGCCCGTTCCAACCCTGATCGAGTGGGACGCAGAGCTGCCAACCCTGGAGCGGCTGCTGGCCGAAGCCACCAGGGCAGACGAGCAGGCCAGTGAGCAGACAAGTCTTGCCCAGCGCGGCAACCGGGAGGCCGCCCATGCCCGCGTCGCCTGAGGCCGGGCACGACCTTGCCCTGCAAGACCTGCAGCGCCAGTTCGTGCAGGAAATCCTCTACCGCAAGTCCGACGGGCTGCGCTCCCAGGTCGTGGCCAACGGCCTCGACGCCGAACGCCGGCTCGCCATCTATCGCACGAATGCGCGGGAAACCTTCGCGCTGGCGCTGGAAGCGGCTTTCCCCGTCTTGCTGGCCTGCATGGGCAGCGAGCAGTTCCGCAGCCTGGCCTGGACCTACCAGCGCGCCTGGCCATCGCCCGCCGGGAATCTCTTTCACGTTGGCGCCCGTCTTCCCGGCTATCTCGCTGACCACCTGCGCGGTACGGAGGATGAGTACCTCAGCGACGTGGCGCGACTGGAGTGGTGCGTGCAGGAGGCCCTGGTGGCGGCGGACAGCAGCAGCGTGCTGGACCTGACGGGCCTGGCCGCAGTGCCCCCCGACAGCCAGGGCGAGCTCCGCTTTGTCCTGCACCCATCGGTGGGTTTGTTGCGGACGGAATACGGCGTCTTTGCGCTCTGGGAAGCCCACCAGGCCCGGCAACCGGTAGCACCGGCGCTGCAGGTAACTGAGTGCCTTCTGGTCCGGCGGCTGGCCGACGGCGTGCAACTGCAACGGCTGCTGCCGCTGGACATGCTCTGGCTCGAGGCCCTGGGCGATGGCGACACGCTGGCAGAAGGCACAGCGAAACTGCCCGCTGCGGAACAGGAGCAGCTCGGTGCGCTGCTCGTGCGCTGGGTTGCGGCCGGGGTGATTACTGATTTCGCATCTGGTGGCCCGTTGGCCGGGGAAGTCACTACATGAAGAGCAATGTGCTGGTTGGCAGCCTGCTGGGTTTGCTCGACCGGATCCTGGATGGCCTGCAGCCGCTGGTCGCCCTGGGAGTGCGGTGCTGGGTCAGCTGGCAGTTCCTCAAGTCCGGGTGGCTGAAGCTCAGCGACTGGGAGCAAACGCTGTATCTGTTCCAGGACGAGTACCACACGCCGCTGTTGTCGCCGCAGGCAGCGGCGGTGGCGGGCACCTTCGGGGAGTTGTTTTTCCCTGTGCTGCTGATTCTCGGTCTGTTCGGTCGCGCAGCAGCCCTGGGCCTCTTGGCCGTGAACCTGATGGCTGTCGTCTCCTATGCCCATGTCCTGCTGCAACCAGGCTTCGAGGCAGCGGTGGGCCAGCATTACCTCTGGGGTTTCATGCTGATCGTGCTGGCGGTGTATGGCCCCGGGCGCCTGTCCCTTGATCACTGGTTCGGTGCGCGCTGGTTTCCCCGGCACGCCTGATTTCCCACGCGCTCTGACCTTCAGGAATGATTGTGGCCAAGGGCGTCCGTAATCCCGCCCGCGGGCGCGCCGACGGGGTGCCCCGGATCGACCTCGATCGCGCCACCTGCAGTCACTTCGAAGCCGCCGTTGAGCGCGAGTGGCTGGTGACCAACGGCCTCGGCGGCTACGCCTCCGGGACGGTGGCCGGGGCCGCCACCCGCCGCTACCACGGGCTGCTCGTGGCGGCGCTGGAGCCGCCGCTGGGTCGCACCGTGCTCGTGGCCGGTCTGGATGTGCAGGCTGAGTACCAGGGCCGGACCCACGGGCTCACCACGCAGGAATATGCGGTTGGCACCCTGCACCCGGACGGCTGGCGCTATCACGAGTCCTTCATGCTCAACGGGGGGATTCCCCAGTGGACCTTTGCCCTGGGTGATGCGCGGCTCACCCAGTCGGTCTGGATGGGGCAGGGCGTCAACACGACCTACCTGCGTTTCCACCTGGAAAGCGCGAGCGCCCCGCTGCGCCTGCGGCTGTCACCGCTGTGCACGTACCGGGACTACCACGCCCATGGCCGGGGTGGCTGGCAACTCGCGACCACCGTTGTGCCGGAGGGCATCCGTATAGACGCCTACCCCGGCGCACGCCCCTACCGGTTGCTCTGCGCGGAAGCTTCCTGCGCATTGCGCGGCGACTGGTTCTGGAGTTTCCACCACCGAATGGAAGCGGAGCGGGGCCTGGATAGCGTGGAAGACCTGTTTCGGCCAGCTGAGTTTCTCCTGGAGCTGGCGCCCGGCGGTACGGCCACCCTGATCCTGACGGCGGAACCGGATGCGGTGGAGTCCCCGCAGGGCGCCTTGAGCGCCGATCAGCGCCGGCGGGCCAGCCTCCTGTTGCCGGTAATCCGGCAGCCCGGCTGGGTGCGCCAGCTGGCCCTCGCTGCCGACCAGTTCATCGTGGCTCGGGGTAGCAGCGCGGGACCCGGCGCCACCGTGATCGCCGGCTATCCCTGGTTTGGCGACTGGGGCCGGGACACGATGATCGCGCTTCCCGGACTGACCCTGCCCACCGGCCGGCCGGAAGTCGCGGCCCGGATTTTGCGCACCTTTGCCGTGCACCTGAGCAAGGGAATGCTGCCGAACCGCTTCCCCGATGGTGGTGCGGCGCCGGAGTACAACACGGTGGATGCCACGCTCTGGTACTTCCACGCGGTGGCTGCGTACCTGCATACCACTGCTGACGACAAACTGGTGAGCGAGCTGTGGCCACGCCTGACAGAGATCATCGACTGGCACCTGCGGGGTACCCGGCATGGCATTGGCGTGGACCCGGCCGACGGCCTGCTCCGGGCGGGCGAACCCGGCGTGCAGCTCACCTGGATGGACGCGAAGGTTGGCGACTGGGTAGTGACCCCCCGCATCGGCAAGCCGGTGGAAATCAACGCGCTCTGGTATCACGCCCTGACCGTCATGACGAGGCTCAGCGAGCGGGTGGAGGACGCGGCTCTTGCGCGGCGCTACGCGGGGCTCGCGGCCCGCGTCCGGGAATCCTTCCGCCAGCGCTTCTGGTATGCCGACGGCGGCTATCTCTACGATGTGGTGGACGGCCCGGATGGTAACGACCCGGCGCTGCGGGCGAACCAGATCTTTGCCGTGTCGCTGTCGCCGGACCTCCTTCCGCCAGATCAGGCCGCGGCGGTCGTGGCGACCTGCCAGCGGGAGCTACTGACGCCCATGGGCCTCCGCAGCCTGGCAGTGGGGCAGCCCGGCTATGTCGGTACCTATGCGGGTGGCCCGGTCGCCCGGGATGGCGCCTATCATCAGGGGACGGTGTGGTCCTGGCTGCTGGGGCCCTTTGCACTGGCCCACTTCCGCGTGCATGGCCGGCGCGCAGAGGCCCAGGCGCTGCTGGCGGGTATCGGCAGCCACCTGGCCGAAGCCTGCGTGGGCAGCGTCAGCGAGATTTTTGACGGCGACGCCCCGCACCGGCCGCGAGGCTGCTGTGCGCAGGCGTGGAGCGTGGCAGAGATACTGCGCGCGTGGTTTGCCCTTGAGGAACAGACATGAAGCTGGCCGGATCGACGCAGACACCACTGACGGCTGAAGACCGGCGGCTCAGCCAGGAGTTTCCTCCCGGCGAGGGCTGGAAAAAATGGGGTCCCTACCTGTCCGAACGCCAGTGGGGCACGGTCCGGGAGGACTACAGCCCCCAGGGCACTGCCTGGGAGTACTTTCCCCACGACCATGCCCGCAGCCGCGCCTACCGGTGGGGCGAGGACGGCATCGCCGGTCTCTCGGACCGGGCACAGAACCTCTGCCTGTCACTGGCGCTCTGGAACGGCAAGGATCCTATCCTCAAAGAGCGGCTCTACGGCCTGACCAACAGCGAGGGCAATCACGGCGAGGACGTGAAGGAGCTCTATTACTACCTGGACGGCACGCCGACGCATTCCTATCTGAAGATGCTCTACAAGTACCCCCAGGCGGAGTTTCCCTACGCGCGGCTTAAGCAGGAGAACCGGGAGCGGGGCATTGGCCAGCCCGAACTGGAACTGATCGACACGGGGGTCTTCGACGACAACCGCTACTTCGACGTGGTCATCGAGTACGCCCAGGGTGCGCCGGAAGACATCCTGATGCGGGTCACGGCTGTCAATCGCGGTCCGGAGGCCGCCACACTCCATCTGCTTCCCCAGCTGTGGTTCCGCAACACCTGGAGCTTCCGCCAGGGCGGAGCGAAGCCGAAGCTCCTCGGGGTCGACGAGATGGAGGTGCTGGTGGAGCACGCAGTGCTGGGCACTTACCGCTTTTACGTCGACGGCACTCCGGACCTGCTGTTTACCGAGAACGAAACCAACGTGCGCCGGCTCTACGGTCTCGACGTGCCGGGGCACTACAAGGATGCCTTCCACGACCGCGTCATCAATGGCGATACGGCAGCGGTGAATTCCGTCAGCCAGGGGACCAAGGCCGCGGCCTGGTATCGACTGGAGTTGCCGGCCGGTGCCAGCACCGAGATCCGCCTGCGCCTGCGCCGCCAGCCGGCGGCCATCCCCTTTGTGGACTTCGACAGTATTTTTGCCGAACGCAAGGCTGAGGCGGACCAGTTTTACGACCGGGTTCAGCACGGCCTTGCCAGCCCCGATGCCCGCCTCGTGCAGCGCCAGGCTTTCGGCGGGCTCATCTGGTCGAAGCAGTTCTTCTATTACGACGTGCCCGAGTGGCTGCACGGCGACCCCGGCCAGCCCGCGCCACCGGCCAGCCGCAAGCACGGCCGGAACTCGGAGTGGCAGCACCTGAACAACGCCGACATCATTTCCATGCCGGACAAGTGGGAGTACCCCTGGTACGCCGCCTGGGATCTGGCGTTCCACATGATTCCGTTCTCGCTGATCGATTCCGGCTTTGCCAAGCGCCAGCTCATCCTGCTCACCCGGGAGTGGTACATGCATCCCAACGGCCAGATGCCGGCTTACGAGTGGGCCTTTGGTGACGTGAACCCGCCGGTGCACGCCTGGGCCGCCTGGCGTGTGTTCCAGATTGACCGGGCCCAGAACCCTGGCCAGCACGGCGGCAAGGGCGATCTGCCATTTCTCGAGCGGGTCTTCCACAAGCTGATGCTCAACTTCACCTGGTGGGTGAACCGCAAGGATACCGAGGGCCGCAACGTGTTCCAGGGCGGGTTCCTCGGGCTCGACAACATCGGCGTCTTCGATCGCAGCTCCGAGCTGCCCACCGGCGGGCATATCGACCAGTCGGATGGCACCAGCTGGATGGCCATGTATTCCCTGAACCTGATGCGCATCGCGCTGGAGCTGGCCCAGCACAACAACGTTTACGAAGACATCGCCACGAAGTTCTTCGAGCACTTTTTGCATATCGCCGAGGCCATGACGAAGGTAGGCGACAGTGAGATGGGGCTGTGGGATGACACCGAAAAGTTTTATTACGACGTCCTGCACCTGCCCAACGGGCAGATGGAGCGGCTGAAGGTCCGGTCCATGGTCGGGCTCATTCCGCTGTTCGCGGTCGAAACCCTCGATCCGGAGTTGCTCGACAAACTGCCCGCCTTCAAGAAGCGCATGGAGTGGTTCCTGAACTACCGGCCTGACCTGGCCTCGCTCGTGTCCCACTGGGAAGTGGGGGGCAAGGGTAGCCGCCGGCTGCTGTCCCTGCTGCGGGGCCATCGCATGAAGTGCCTCCTGAAGCGGATGCTGGACGAGACGGAGTTTCTGTCGGACTACGGCATCCGGGCGCTGTCCCGGTATCACGCGGAGCACCCCTACGTTTTCCGGGTCGACGGCAGCTCTCTTTCCGTCGGCTACCAGCCGGCAGAGTCCGATTCCGGACTCTTTGGCGGCAACTCAAACTGGCGCGGGCCCATCTGGTTCCCCGTGAACTACCTCATCATTGAGTCCCTGCAGAAGTTCCACCACTACTACGGTGATGACTTCAAGGTGGAGTGCCCCACGGGCTCTGGTCAGTTCATGACCATCCGGGAGGTTGCAGACGAACTGTCGAACCGGCTGGCCCGGATTTTCCTCGCCGGTCCTGACGGCAAGCGGCCCGTTTTCGGCCAACACCCGCGCCTGCAGACTGATCCCCACTTCCGGGACCACGTGCTCTTCTATGAGTATTTTCACGGCGACACGGGCCGCGGGGTGGGTGCTTCCCACCAGACGGGCTGGACCGCCCTCGTTGCCAAACTCCTGCAACCCCGTCGCCAGGAAGGCTGAGTGCAAGAAGGTACCGGACCTTAGTTTTGTTAGTTGTTTAGTTATTGTGGCCAAAGACTAAACAACTAACAAAACTAAGGTCCGGTACCTTTTTCGATAAATTCGGCGATGCCATTGGCGACGAACTGCACGCCAATGCAGACCAGCAGGAAGCCCATGATGCCCTTGAGCGAGGCGATGCCGTCGTCGCCGAGCAGGGCGAGCACGCGCCGTGATGCCCGGAGAATCAGGAAGGCGGAGAGCGCCACGGTAATGATCACCAGCACGGCCGTGACGTAGCCGCCGGCCCGCTCGGCCAGGGTGGTGGCGCCGGCAATCTTGGTAAAGCCGGTGATGACCACCGACATGGAGCCGGGCCCCGAGAGCGTGGGGATCGCCAGCGGGACCAGGGAGGGGTCGCGCTGCCGGCGCACCGCGGCGGCCGGACCCGCAGCGTGGAGATCTTCGTTCTCGAACAGGAGCCGAAAGCCGAGGAAGGCAATGATCATGCCGCCGGCCACCCGCAGGGCCGCCAGGGAGATGGAGAAAAACTCCAGCACCAGGGCCCCCGCCGCGAGGCAGGCCAGCAGTACGATGCCGGAATTCACGGCAGCCCGCCGGGCGATGACGGCCTGGTCCCGGTCCGACAGACCCGTGGTCAAAGTGAGAAAGAGGGGGACGGCCGCTGGCGGGTTCATCATGGCGAACAGGGTGAACAGGCCTGTCAGGTAGACCTCCAGCCATGGCTGTAGCAGGCTCATAAAGCCATGCTACCAGCGCAAGACGCTGGCGTAGCGCTTGTAGGAGCGCCTTTAGGCGCGATTCGATATCGATCGCGCCTAAAGGCGCTCCTACGAGGCGCTCCTACAAGGCGGTCACACGTCGTAGTCGTCGAAGTCCTCGATGGCTTCCCGGAGCAGCCGGCGCTCCCGGGCTTCCTCGATCTTGCGGGCGGCCACGAGGTGAAAGCCAGGTCGGGGTGCCGGAACAGTAGCAGAACCCTGCTGGAATTCCGCTGCCGCTTCTTCGGCCTCTGCCGCCTCTTCGGGGTTGTCCCACTGCAATTCAGGTGAGTCAGCTTCACGCTTTGCCATCGCAGAACATCCTGTGGTCAACGAGTTCCGGGCGAAAGATATTTCAATTCCCATTGAAGTCAAGCGGCAGGTGGTCAGGCCGGCTGTCCGCCGCCGGGGGCGGGAGCGGGACGGGCATAATTTGGGGCGATCGGCGCCACGGTGCGCCGCGGTTGAATTGTGCAGGCCTCCCCCTTATCGTCCCCTAACCCGCAGCTTAAGGATTCCGTATGGCCACCCTGATCGACAAGCATCTCGCCTACGTGGACAACGCCACCGTCTCCGCCCAGAAGCGTCAGCAGAAGCTGTGGAAGGCCGTTACGGCCAAGCGCAGCAAGGCAGGGCTTTTGCCCCTGACCGACGAGGTACTCGATGAGTACATCCAGGCGGCCCGCATGACCGCCTCCCTCATGATCGACATCGAGATGGTGCGGGACGAGTACCTGGCTGAGAAGTCGGGTGGCAAGACCAAGGCCAGGACCAGGACCAAGGCGAAGCCCGCCCGGAAAAAGCGCTAGGCCCCTGCGGGGAACCGGGCCCTAGTGAAGCGCGCCCTGCTGTGGCTCGCGGCGACGGCGCTCCTCGGGGTCGCCGGGGCCGCCCTCTACCTGGTCTCCGTGTTCCCGCGTAGCCAGCCGGCCAGCCCCGAGGGTATCGTGGTCACGCCAGCCCGGCTGGCCCGGGGCACCTACCTGGCCCAGCACGTCCTGCTCTGCAGCGAGTGCCATTCCGACCGGGACTGGAAGGTGTACAGCGCGCCCTCCGTACTGCCCACTGGCGCCGGACGCACGGACTGCCTCGGTGCGGGCCAGGCCATGGCCGGCCTGGCCGCCGACTTTCCCGGGAGAATCTGCTTTCCCAACATTACGGCGGACCGGGAGACGGGTGTCGGTGCCTGGACCGATGGCGAGCTGCTGCGTGCGGTGCGGGAGGGCGTCGACCGGGAGGGACATGCCCTGTTCCCGATCATGCCCTACTTCATTTTTCGGAGTCTGAGCGAGGAGGATGCCCGCAGTCTCGTCGTCTGGATCCGCAGCCTGCCTGCCGTGTCCCGGGCGCACCCGGCGAAGGCGGTCGACTTTCCCGTCAATCTCTTCATCCGGCTCGTGCCCCAGCCGCTGACGGCCAGAATTCCCGAGCCGGACCCCGCCAATAGTGTCGACTATGGCAAGTACCTGGCCACGATCGGCCGCTGCGCGTTTTGTCATTCACCCCGCGAGGGGCAGAGCCCGGAGCCGATTCCCGGCCGCCTGTTTGCGGGGGGCAACGAGTTCCGCGGCCCCTTCGGCATCCGCCTGTCCTCGAACCTGACGCCGGATCCGTCCGGCCTCGGCAGCACAAGCCGCGAGGAGTTCGTCGCGTTGTTCCGCCGGCATGCCACGCCCGCCACCGTGGCGCCGGAGCAGAACACGATCATGGCCTGGAGCGCCTACGCCGCCATGACCGACGCGGACCTGGGCGCGATCTACGACTATCTCCGGACGCTGCCGCCGGTCGCTACGGCAGCCGGCTGATTCCCCGTCACCGGCCGGGACCGGGTTTATCCGGCTGCAGCAAGGCGCTTCTTCAGCCGCATCGCCGTCGGAATGAACAGGGCAAGCGCCAGCAGGCAGCAGACGATGGCCACGGTGTTGGCGGGCCCAAACCCCTGACCCGTCAGGAACTGGCCGGCGATGACAGGCCCCAGGAAAAAGCCGCCGATCTGCGCGGTGGGAATCAGCAGGCTGACCTTGCCCGTGTTGTCGCTCAACGCGATGGTGCCCATCAGGTAGGGTCCCGTCAGGTTCCAGAAGATCTGGAACACGGCGGCGGTGACCGCGAACTGCAGGAAGCTCATCTGCCCCTGGAGCAGGAAGATCATCACCACCTGCACGAGCAGCGCGACGGTGACCGGGATGATCCGGCCGATCCGGTCCCCCAGCCAGGAGGCCGCCAGTGCACCCAGCGTGGCCACGCCCGTGGAGATCCCCAGTGCCAGACCGACTTGCGCGGGATCGATGCCACCGGACGAGCCGATCAATTTGACGAAGGCCCAGATCGCGCCGAGGCCCGTGCACCAGATCAGCATTACGGCCAGAGCCATGAAGGCCGGGCCTGCAGAGCCGCCGCCCGCAGCCGCCTGATGCCCGGCGCCGGCTGCGCCGGGCTGTGGGATCCAGCCCACGGTGGCCAGGGTCAGCAGGGCCAGGCCCGCCAGGGGCAGGAGCACGCCGCCAACCCCCGCATCCTTCGGGAACGGCAGCACCAGGAAGCACAGCACGCCGAGTACCACCTGGGCCGCGATGAGAAAGGCAAAGTTCCGGTCCTTCTGGGCCGAGCTGCTGATGATGCCGATCGCCAGCGTGAACGCCGTGCCCTGGCCGAGAAAGCCGACGGCGAAACGCAGCGCGGTCAGCGCGCCCGCGGTGGTCTGGTAGCTTGAGATGATGTTGCCGGCCACCACCACGAGGAGGGCGAAGATCGCGGCATTGCGCCACTTCACGCGCCCCATCCACAACGTTGCCGCCAGGGGCGCCAGCGCGGTGCCCAGCGCCTCGACAGCGAAAATTTGACCTGCCGCGTCGGCGGGGAGACCGAGAGCCGCGACCAGTACCTCCGTCATGATGGGCCCTGCCATGATGGCAAAGACGCCAACGCAGCTCAGCAGGAGGGCGGCAATGAGGGTCGTGGGCTTGTCTGTGGACATGGTGTGCGGTCCCGGTCGAGGTGTGATGGGGAACTACTCTAACCTGTCGCAGCGCCTTTAGGCGCCACTCGGGCCTGGTGTTCCGCCGGGGTGGCCACTGGTCAGAGAGGGTACAGTTCAGCCGTTCACCAGGGAGGACCAGGGAGGTACAAGGGATGACGCAGTCCGCTGGCAGGATCTACCACCTCGTCAACGTGTTCACCCGGGACGGGGGCGCGCTGACGGGCAACCCGTTGTGCGTGTTCGAAGACGGCACGGGGCTCGCCTCTCGCGAGATGCAGGCCTTGGCCCTGCAGTTCAACCTGTCGGAAACCACCTTTGTGCTCCCCGCCACCGACGCCAATGCCGCTGCGGCCCGGGTCCGCATCTTCACGCCGCACGAGGAGCTGCCTTTTGCGGGTCACCCGACGCTGGGTACGGCGCACGTGCTGCGCAGGCTCCGGGGCGGCGACCGGCTGACCCTCGAACTGGCTGCGGGACCCGTGCCTGTTGAGGCTCGCGGGGATCGCTGGACGCTCACCGCACCACCGGCCACGCACCGTCCCGTGGCCGAATCCCGGGCCGCTCTCGCCGCTGCGCTTGGCCTGCAGGCCACCGACCTGGCTGAGCCCTCTGTCATGCCACCGCTGTGGGTAAGCACCGGCACGGAGCAGCTGCTCATCCCCCTGAATAGTCGTGAGGCCGTGGCCCGCGCGGCGCCGGATCCGCAGCTCTTCCTGGCCCTGCGCAGCAGTCAGGGCAACAGCATGGCCGGAATCTTCCACGACGACGGCCGTGGTGTCCTGCTGCGCTTCTTCTTCAGGAAGGGTCCTGGCATCGACGAGGATCCCGCCACCGGTTCCGCGTGTGCCAACCTGGGGGGCTGGTTTCTTGCCAGGGGAGCCGGGGCACTGGAGCGCACGGTCCATCAGGGCGACCAGATTCTCCGGCCGTCGACGCTGCTGCTCCGGGTGAGCAGCGACGCACGGATTCAGGTGGCGGGCGACGTGGCCTATCTGGGTCGCGGGGAGTTGTGCTTCTGAGGTCGCTCCGCTAGCGCAGCGCAGGCACCAACCCCTCTGCCACCAGCCGGATCGCTGCCTCGGGATCGCCGTAGAGGCGCAGGCCGATCTCCGTCACGCCGGCGCGACGAAACGCCAGCAGCTCGTCGATGATCGGCGTGAGGTGGGTGCTCGTGCCGGTAAGCGTGAGGCCGTCCACCAGCGCATTCAGGATGTGCTCCGGCACGACGCCCGCCGGGTCCTCGCCCCGCTGGTAGGCCTGGGCGAGTCCGGCCAGGTTTTTCTCGATGACGTCGCACGCTGCAGAGTCCAGGAAGGGCACGTTGCGGGCCCGCTCCCAGATGCCCCGCACCCAGAGTTTGCGGCGGGCTTCGGCGTAAGCCGCCGCGCGGTCCGGCTTGACGTGCCAGGCGAGGAGGTTGTTGATTGGGAGGTCGCGGCTTAAGCCGCTCCTCCGGGACAATAGTCCCTCACGCAGGGTGGCGACAGTGGCTTCGATGTAGTGAAGCGAGATGTCGGAGAGCATCACCCCATCGGCCAGTTCGGCTGCCAGTTTGAGCATCTGTGGCCGGTTCGCGGCCACGTAGAGGCGCGGTGCGGGTGCGGTGGCCCAGTCCGGCAGGTAGTTCTGCACCTGAAACAGTTCGCCGCCAAAGGTCAGCGGCGTGGTCGGTGAGACGGCCCGCAGGAACTCCACGCACTCCCGGACACCGCGGACCATGCGCGGGTGAGTAGCCCGCCGGTCCGGCTTCAGGCCCATGCCGATCATGGTGCCGCCACCGCCGCCGATCACGAGGTTCGCCCGGCCTCCCGAGAGTTCGTTCAGGGTGAGCAGTGAGTTCGCCATCTTCAGCGGGTGCAGTTCGAAGGGGCTGATGGCTACGGGCCCCATACGCAGGGTGCGGGAGTCCCGGGCCAGCAGCGAAAACGCGAGGAACGGATCCCGGGCGGAGAGGATGTTGGGCGCCCAGACGGCATCGAAGCCCAGCTGCTCGGCCAGCAGGCCCAGCTCCCGGAAGCGCTGGGGGGAGTCGGGCTCAAAGATGAAGTGGATGCGCATCCCGGTGCGCGGGATCAAAACCGCTCGAAGTGCGGCAGGACGTGGTCCGCGACGATCTTCAGCCCGGCCATGGGCTCATCGAACAGCCGGATCGACAGCTCCGTCAGCCCCGCCTTTTCGAAGACCCGGAAGCGCTCGAGCTGGTGGTCGACGTCGCTCAGGTCGCCGGCGGACGAGCAGGCGGCGATGAGGCGATTGACGATGGACTCGGGTACGTCCTCGATCTTGCCGGAGCGGGTCCAGAAGGCCTTGGCGAAGTTCTGCCACTTGTCGATGACCAGCTGGCGTTCCTCCGCCGTGACGTAGGGCTCCATGTCGTACTTGGGAGGCAGCAGCTCACCGCGGAAGACCAGTTCCCTGCGCGCCTCGTACATGGACTTCTCCCGGTCAGCCTTGATGTGCCAGGCCCAGAAGTTGCCGATGCGGAAATCCTCGGCCGGGGCCGGGCGGGCCGCGAGGCCCGCGCGCAGGTGCTCCATGTGGTGCCCGATCTTTTCGGGCGTCACGTCGCTCATCTGGGTGCCGTCGGCGATCCTGCCGGCGAGTTCGAGCATCTTCGGGCCGGTGGAGCAGGTGAAGATCCCCGGTTTCGCTGCCTTGGCCCAGCCGCTCTTCAACGGCCGGGTCAGCTTGAACATCTCGCCCGGGTAGCCCTGGACGAACTTGCCGGAGGTCACGGCCTTTACCATCTCGACTGCTTCCCGCACACCCCGGAGCATGCGCTGGGCCTTGGGGTCCATCTTGATGCCGGTGGCGCCCATCACGGAGCCGCCACCACCAATCGCGACCACCGCACGGCCGTTACTCAGCTCGTTAAGGGTGAGCAGCGCGTTGGCGATCTTCAGCGGGTGCATTTCGTAGGGACTGACCGCCAGGATCCCGAGCTTGATCTTCTTCGTGGCCAGCGCCGCGGGCACCAGGGCGACGAAGGCATCCGGATTCTGGTGGTAGTTCGAGTGCCAGAGCGTCCGAAAGCCGTAGGCTTCCGCGGCGACGGCAATATCCGCCACCTGGGCGGGTGTCAGGTCAGGCTCCAGAATGATGTCGATCTGCATGAAAAAGGTACCGGACCTTAGTTATTCTGGTTTCTTTAGTTATTTTGCCGCGTCAGAATAACTAAACAACTAAGGTCCGGTACCTTTTTTCATGAATATCGACGTGGTTTTGAATGCGTTGTCCACTCCTGACGAGCTGGCCGCGCTAGCGGTGCAGGCGGAGGCGTGCGGCGTTGGGGGCGTGTGGACGGCCAGCTATCTTGCTTCCCGGGATCCCTGGTCCAACCTGGTCGCTGCGGCCCAGGCCACCCGGCGCATCGAGCTCGGCGCGATTGCCGTCAATCCCTACGACACACACCCAGTACGCATCGCCACCGGGCTCCTCACTCTGAATGAGTACGCGGGAGGACGTGCCCGCATCGTCGTCGGCGGGGGCGGGGAGGCCCTGCAGGCCCTCGGTATCAAACCAGACCGGCGGGTGCGGGCGGTGGGGGAGTGCGTGGAGATCCTGAAGGGCGTCACCCCGGGTACCCCGTTTTCCTTCGCGGGCCAGATCCACCGGGTGCAGAACTACAACCCGTTCTGGGCCAAAGCCCCGAAGCCGCCGGTCTACGTGGCCGTGAACAAGCCCCAGATGCTGCGCATGGCGGCGCGTCTCGGGGACGGGATCATGCTCTCGGATCTCACGCCGCCAATCTGTGCGGAGCGGATCGGCTGGGTGCGCGATCAGCGCCGGGAGTTCGGTCGCGCCGCCGAGCCGTTCCGTTACTACAACTTTGTGGCCTGGCACGTCTATGCCGACCGGGAGCGCGCGGTCCGTGAGGCGAAGATGTGGCTCGGCTATCGTGGCCTCTTTCGCCGCTGGGTCCTCAATACCTTCATGACCGACGCGGAGTACGACGTCATCGAAGCCCACAAGGCCGAGATCTACGGCATGGTCCCGAAAAAGACCTGGTCCGTGCCGGGCGTTCCCGACGCGCTGCTCGATTCCTGCGTGGACAACCTGACGCTGGCGGGCACGCCCGCCGACATTCCCCGCTTTGTGGGCCACCTGCAGAAAATGCGGGACGCCGGCTGCACTGACATCGTGCTCGAGCTGCACGATGAACCCGCCGAAGGCATCCGGCTGATCGGCGAACACGTCATCCCGGCCCTGAGAGGAAGCGAACCATGAATCTGACGCTCTACACCAGCCTCGGCTCGGGCAATGCCTACAAGGTGGAACTGTTCCTGCGCCTCCTGCGGTTGCCCTACGAGACCCGGGCCGTCAACTTGCGTTCCAACGAGAACCTGAGCACCGCCTTTCTGGCGCGGAACCGCTTCGGTCAGATTCCTGTGCTCGTTGACGGGGACCTCGTGCTCACCGATTCCCACGCCATCCTGCTGTACCTTGCTGGCCGTTACGCGGAATACACGCCCCACGCCTGGGCGCCGCTGGACCCCCTGTGCCTGGCCCGCGTGGTCCGCTGGCTGTCGGTCTCGGCCAACGAGATCCAGAACGGCCTGGCCATGCCCCGCGCGATCAAACTGCTCGGCTGGCCCCTGAGTTACGACCAGGCCGTGCGCACCGGCTATCGCATCCTGAAGATCATGGACGAGCATCTGGCTGACCGGGAGTGGCTGGCCCTGAAGCACGCCACCATCGCGGACCTCGCCTGCTACCCCTATGTGGCTCTCGCCGCGGAAGGCGGCGTGGACACCTCATCCTTCGGTCATGTGTGCCGCTGGGTCGATGGCGTTGAGGCGATACCCGGTTTCTGGCCGATGCCGCGGATTCCCAATCTGCCGCCCGTGCCGCTGGTGCCGGTTCCGGCCCAGTAGGAGCGCCGACCGGCGCGATCTGACCGCAGGTACACGCCCAGCGCGGCGGCCGGCATCCCGGGCTGGCAGACTCAGCTTACTGGGTGTTTGAAATACCTATTCCCGCGAGGGGGTCCCATTTCCCACCCCCCGGTGGGGGCAAATCCGAGCCCGCGTGATTCGCCTACACCCCCCTTCCCTGGTGCCACAAAAACAAAGGCGCAGGCTTTCGTAGCGGAGCACCAAGGCGGCCACCCCACGACCACGGTCAACTCCCAGGATCGCGCCAGACCTTCCGTAGAGACGGCAATCAGCCACGATCTCGCGGGGCCCCTGCTGGGGTGGCGGGTCGGGTACACAAGTGGCCACGGAACTAGCGCCTCAAGCCGGCTGATGAAGTCCAGTGACATCTTGCGTACGATTCATCGTGGAATAAACGTTTTTCGAAGTTAAGCGACCTGTGCGTCTGGCACTAGCGACCCCAATGGATCGTCTTGCCAGCAAAAGGAATAGGCAACGATCTATACGGGCTCATCTCAGTCTTAATGCTCGCCAGGTGCTCACGCTCATCGAACTGCAAATGGACCTTTATCTCGTCATCTATGTAGATGCGGCAGACCCTGTTCTTGACTGGCACTTTGGCGAGAATCAGTGGGCCATCGCCACATTCAGTGAGGAATCGGGGTTTAACGCGCAGGCACTGCTCCCGCGAGATAAGTTGCAGTGGCACTGAGCGGCTTCGCCAATACTTCACAGCAACTTTTGAGGACGTCAACCCGTCCGCGTCGTCATTTACCCGGTCAGATTCGGCCTTGAGTTCCGCAGAACAAGCACCATCCGTGAAGAAGGGGGGCGTGACAACAAGCCAGGCAGCAATCAATAGAGCGACGGCTTTCCACATGATCCACCCCATCTATGTTCTGCGAAGAATATTCAGGTTGCAGGTTTCGACCAGCCACGGAACCTTTAAGCGAACCGAGGGTAACGCAAAAACCGCTGACGGCGTCGGACGCTCTCGCTACTTCTTTGTTTTGATTTATCGAGACTTCTTCGAATGCCCTAACTTACTCACCTTGAATAGTGCCCCGGTTGCCGCCGTCGCGGGGCCCCCCAAGGCGAGCTGGAGTTGCCGTAACGGCGTCGGACGCCGCGGCCCGGGTCGGGATCAGGACGCCGGGGGTCGCGTGAGTGCCCAGTCCCGCTCCAGGGCGGCGTCGATCTGGGAGACGTAGCGTCCGCACACGGTGGGTGGCCTCCGGTGGTGGCCTGCGCAGCCTGGAGCATACTGGCGGCGAGGACGTTGCGGGAGGCGCCAGGTGCCTGAAGACCGGTCTGACGGCCACGCGGCGCTGAGCCGGGGGACGCTGGAGCACTATGAACGGCACGCCGAGAGTTTCCGGGCCGGCACCCGTGACCACGATGTCAGCCAGAACGTTGAGGCCCTCCTCGGCGCGATCCGGGGTGAGCCACCCTTCGCGATCCTGGACCTGGGCTGCGGTCCGGGGCGTGACCTCCGGACTTTCCTCCGGCTCGGCCACCGGCCCGTTGGCCTGGACGGCTCCGCGGAGTTCGTGCGCATGGCCCGGGCCGACACCGGGTGCGAAGTCTGGCACCAGGACTTTCTGGCGCTTCGCCTGCCGCCGGAGCGGTTCGACGGTGTGTTTGCCAACGCAGCGCTCTTCCACGTGCCCTCGGCGGACCTGCCCCGCGTCCTCGGCCAGCTGCACGCCACGCTGAAGCCGGGCGGCGTGCTGTTCAGCTCCAATCCGCGGGGCGACAACCAGGAAGGCTGGAACAGCGGCCGCTATGGCGTCTACCACGACCTGGAAGCCTGGCGGCGGTTCCTCACAGGCGCCGGTTTCGCCGAGATCGGCCACTACTACCGGCCAACCGGCCTGCCCCGGGACCTGCAGCCCTGGCTCGCCAGCGTGTGGCGGCGTTGACCACCACCGGGCCACATGCCCGGCCTGGTGCTCGAGGGCATCCCCGCGGCCGTGTTTTACGCGCCTTCTTCTCTCCTGCGGCGGAAACGGGCGTAACCTTTCCCGGAGATGCTCTTTCCGTTCCAAAACACCTACACACGGCTCCCGGAGTCCTTCTTCGCCCGCGTCGATCCGACTCCGGTGGCTGCGCCCGGGTGGATCTGGGTGAACAGACCCCTCGCAGAGGAACTCGGGATCGACCCCGACCTCCTTGATTCCGAAGAAGGTTTGGCATCCCTGTCAGGGAACCGCGTGCCGGCTGGGGCCGAGCCGCTCGCCGCCGCATATTCCGGACACCAGTTCGGAGGATTTTCCCCCGTCCTCGGCGATGGGCGCGCCATCCTCCTCGGAGAAGTGGTCCATCGCGACGGCTCTCCCCGCGACATCCAATTGAAAGGCTCGGGACCAACGCCTTTCTCGCGGCGTGGCGACGGACGCTCCGCCCTCGGTCCGGTGCTGCGCGAAACGATCGTCTCCGAGGCCATGCACGCGCTTGGAATTCCGACGACGCGAGCCCTCGCCGCGGTCTGGAGTGGTGACAAGGTCTACCGCGAGGAAGTCGAACCCGGCGGCGTTTTCACACGTGTCGCGCGCTCGCATCTGCGCATCGGGACCTGCGAATACTTCGCTTCGCGAGGAGACTTCGCTAGTCTCAGGATCCTCGTGGATTACGCCTTGAATCGCCATTACCCCGAACGCCTCGATTCGGGGAATCCCGCCCTCTCCCTCCTTGAAGGGGTCATGGAGCGCCAGGCCCACCTCGTCGCCCGGTGGATGGGGATCGGCTTCATCCACGGGGTGATGAACACCGACAACATGAGCCTCTCCGGCGAGACGATCGACTACGGTCCCTGCGCTTTTCTCGACCGCTATGATCCAACGAAGAAGTTCAGCTTCATCGACCGGAACGGACGCTACGCCTACGGGAACCAACCAAACATCGCGCACTGGAATCTGTCCCGGCTCGCCGAGGCGCTTCTGCCGCTCGTGGCCGATGACGAGCCCGAGGCGATCCGACGGGTCACGGAGGTGCTCGAGCGTTTCCCCGAACGCTTCCGGTCAGAATGGGCAAAGACCTTCTCCGCCAAGGTCGGGATGTCCGGAGACGAGGGGAAACAAAGCGCCGAACACCTCCTCGGGCTGATGGAGGATCAGGGGCTCGATTTCACTCTGACCTTTCGTGATCTTCGCGACGCGTTGTCTGACGAGAGCGCGTTTGTCACTCTCTTTCCGAGGTCCGATCCGGCCCGTGAATGGTTGTCACAATGGCGCGGACATCTTGACAGGCTTGGCATTCCGATCGAAACCGCCAACTCCAGGATGCGGTCCGCGAATCCCGTCGTGATCCCGCGGAATCATCGCCTCGAGGCGGTCATCGCGGCGGGGAAGGAGCGCGACTTCGCACCATTTCACCAACTTCGCGAAATCCTCCGATCGCCCTACGAAGACCGGCCCGATGCCGGCGAATTCGAAAGCCCCCCGCTGCCTACCGAAGAGGTGCGGGCGACCTTCTGCGGCACCTGACCACTCTCAACCGAGCTCCGCCATCGGCGTGATCTGCGGTAGTGGCGGTCGGCATCCCGGGCTGGCAGACTCAGCTTAGGGGCTCTTTGATCGGTGTCGTCCCCCGTCCCTGAACCCGAACCCCACGCCGAGGTCCAGCCATGCAACGCGTCCCGCCCCTTCGCTTCATCATCGGCCTGCTGGCCGTGATGTTCACCTCCTGGATCTGGAGCGTGCTGTTCTACGTGGTGAGCCCCATCCCGTACTACACCGTCCAGCAGCCCGAGGACCCGGTGGCGGCGGCCCGGTCGCTGCGGGAGTACTTCCCGGAGAGCGGGACCTACATTCTGCCGGGCCGCTCGGCCACCCGGGAGGAGAGCCAGCTGCTGCGCCGGGAAGGTCCTGTTGCCCACGTCTTCCTCGAGGCCGACGGCCCGCCGCTGTCCCAGGGGGTGAAGAACCTGCTGGGCTCCATCCAGGGCCTGGCCATCGGCGCGTGGCTCGGCATCGCCATGCTGCTGCTGAACCGCTACACGACGAAGTACTGGAACCATGTGGCCATCGTGTCCAGCGTCGCCGTGGCCTATACGGTGTACCCACGCATCGCCGACATCGTCTTCTCGGACTACCCGCCGGGCTACACGCTGATGATGGTGTTCTCCGACGGCGTCAGCTTCATCCTCATGGTCATGGTGATGGCGTGGTTCACCCGGCCGCGCCCGGCGACCTGACGGCGGGGCGAGCCGCCACCCGGTTGCCGGTCACGAGGAACAAGCAGGTCGCCAGCAGGATCAGGTCCACCAGCCCGGATGGTAACGTGGCGCCCACAGCCGGTGGCGGGCTGAGGAGCGCCTTTAGGCGCGACCTGACCGCAGGTACACGCCCAGCGCTCCTGCCCAGACAATCGTCAACTGCAGGTAGATGAAGCCCGCGGGCGGGAAGGGAAAGCTCAGCAGACCCGGCAGCACCATCAGCCAGCCGAACCACACGAACCAGCCGGGAAAGTCCCGGGTCTGCCGCGTGAGCCAGGCGAGCTGTCCCGCGAACCAGCTTAAGCCCACGATCGCGAGCACGTTGACGACGCTGCGGATGAGCGTGTTGATCAGCATGATCTCGTCCGCGTACTCCGCGTTTTCCTTGCGCAGGATGCTGGCGTAGACCGCGCCGGGAATGTCGCTGATGCCGGTCAGCAGAAAACCGAGGCCGGAGAGCAGGGCTGCCAGCATCAGCATCTGGGAACCCAGCGGGTGCCGGCCACGAAAGCGGTTATAGAGTCCCAGCCCGAGAATCAGCATGGCGAAACCGCACACGATGTGGGCAGTGCCGCTGGTCATGAAGGAGAAGGAGAACTGGGCGTTCAGGATCTTGCTCATGTCCCCGTAGTCCCGCGCCTTGTCCACGAAGCCCAGATAAGTGGGTTCCAGCCACAGGGCATTCATGTTGTGGATGAGCATGGCGCCCACGATCAGCCAGGCGGCAGTGCTGGCGGCTTTGTCGGGTTTGGACATTGCATTCCCCTGTAGGAGCGGCCTCAGCCGCGACCGAAAACTGATCGCGCCTAAAGGCGCTCCTACAATTGTTTAATACCGGGACGACCTCAACCGCACGTCGGCCAGCGCAAAAGCCTTTCGCTGCCGCTCGGCGAAGCCCGCGGCCTCGCCCTCGCGGCCCTGGGCTTGCAGTGCCTGCTGCAGGCCCAGCAGCGAGAAGCCGTTCTCGCGATACAACGCGAGATCCTGCCAGTACACCGCCTCAGCCTCCTGGGGCAATCCCGCTTCCAGCAGGACTGCGCCCAGGTAGTGGCGTATCGGGAAGTACCAGTCGGGAGGTTCGTTGTACATCAGCCCATCCTGGAGCAGCACGGCCCGCTGGAGCCGTGCTATGGCCTCGTCGTAGCGCTTGCCGCCGGCAGCGATCTCGCCAGCGAGCACCTGCTCGGCGATCGTGATCAGCCGGGTCGTGGGTGCGAAGGCGGTGTATTTGTCCTTCAGCCCCGGTTCCACCGCGATGGCACGGAGTGCCTTGAGCTCGTTCCCCGCAAGCGAAGGCTTGCCCTGGTGCTTAAAGGCCAGTCCCCGGGCGTAGTGCCACAGGGCATTCATGAGGCGGGCCCGCGCGGGTGGTTGCGGTTCTTTCAGTACCTCGTCCCACTTCCCGAAGCGCACCATCACGAATAGTGGCTGCAGTTCGAAGAGCTCCGGTAGGCCGAACACCTCCGGCTCCAGGTGCGAGTGCCTCGCCACCTTGCGCGCATCGGCCAGCGCAACGGTACTGCGGCCCTCAAAGGTGGCGGCCCATACCTGGAAGTGGACGTTGTGCGGGTAGTAGAGCAACGGGTAGATGCCCTGGGCGCGGCACTGGGTCAGGTAGTTCTCGTCGGCCCGGGCCGCGTCCACGTTGACCGCGTAGGCGTCGGCGTACCGGCCTACCAGCATGTAGATGTGCGAGGCCATGTGCACCATGTGTCCCGCACTGGGCATGAGCGGCCGCAGCCGGTCTGCCGCGGCCTCCGCGGTGGCCGGATCCTTTGCTTCAATGGCATGGATATAGAGGTGCAGGGCGCCCGGGTGTGCAGGGTTTGTGCCGAGCACGGACTCAAGACTGCGGACGATCGTTGGCGTGTCCTCGCGTGGCTGGCGGTCCGGCGTCCAGTAGTTCCATGGCGAGGTGTTCATCAGCGCATCGGCATAGAGCGTCACCGCGTCGGGGCTCTCTGGATGGTCCTTGGCGACCTTCGCCATCGCATCGGCATACGCCCGGTCGAGAGCGGCCCGCTCCGCCTTTGGGTCCTTGCGGTACCGGGTTGCCAGGGCCTCGATCAGGGCCTGTTCGACGGGGGCGGCCCGACCCTTCAGTTGCAGCGCCCGCTGGGCGTTATCCCAGGCCGGCGCGATGGCTTCCGGTTGCATCGGCAGATTCAGGTTGGGTCCCAGGGCCAGTGCCTGGCCCCACCAGGCCATGGCGTTGTCCGGATCCAGGCGTGCGGACTCCCGGAACGCCCGCACAGCCTCCGGGTGGTTGAAGGCGTAGACCAGGTTCATGCCCTGGGTGAAGAACGCCTGGGACTCAGGATTGCGGGTCGTCGTGATCGGGTAAGTCTGCGTGCCGAGACCTGCCAGTTTTGGGGCCAGCGGCGCCGTGGCCGTCGCAGGGTCACCGTCGAGGGCTCTGGGGTCCCAGAACTGGGCCTGTACGGGCGTCGCGGTGAGTAGTGCCAGGAAGAGAGTCAGGGGACTGAGAGCAAACAGTCGCATGTCAGGTACTCCTCTTATGGATCGCGCCTAAAGGCGCTCCTACTTTTGGTGTTTGGACTTCCACTCCGGATAGGGCATGCCATAGACCCGCTCCCGGGCCGCCTCGTCAGTCAGCGGGATGCCGCGCTCCTCGGCGGCGGCCCGGTACCACTTGGCGAGACAATTACGGCAGAAGCCGGCCAGGTTCATCAGGTCGAGATTCTGCACGTCCTTCCGCCCGTCCAGATGCAGGAGCAGACGGCGGAAGGCGGCAGCCTCAAGTTCGGTTTGGGTCCGGGGGTCCATTTACTCCACGGCGAAGCACTTGTCTTCAGTCCTGGGATTGCCGTCCGACGGGCACTCGATGTCGTCCCGCGCTACCCACAGCGGCGTGCCGGCCACGATCAGCGTGTGCACCGACTTGTAGCCGGTGATGCCGGCGATCTGCAGGCTGGGCAGTGGGTTGACGATGAGGTCAAACTTGCCCTCCTTGGTGTCCTTGTCGCAGCCCGTGAGGTCGTTGAGGAACTTGGTCGACACCTTGTGCTGGGGCCAGAAAGCCTTGGTGGTTTGGGTGGCCAGCGGCCCGGTGCAAATGCGCAGACCCTTCATCTTTGACAGGTCATCCACCGTATTGATCTGCTTCGCCAGAGGCGACGTCACCGGAATGTGAATGTACTGGCTGATGGCGCTGATCGTGCAGGTGAAACGGCGGGAGAGGCGCCGGCGCATGCCCTGGGTGTCACCGCCCGTCGCATTCAGCTGGCTGATGATGTCTGCCGAGCCGTCCAGGACCAGGGATGTGGTCCAGGCCGGGCCTGCCGGAATCGTGACGTTCTCGATCTTCAGGTTCACGTTGTAGTGCTTGTTGATCTCATCGAGCATCGCCTGGAACAGGGCATCGCTGATGGAGCCGAAGAAGAAGGACGTATCGTTGGCCGAGTTCGTCGTCACCTGGACAACCTGGCGAATCGTGCCGCGGTCGAGGATCTCCTTGAACAGGCCAACCGGCTTTTCGGGAAATGGGGCGAGCGCCGGCTGGGGCAGGCAGTCCGCCAGGGTGACCATATAAGAGAGCGCGGCACCGGGCTTGGACGGCGGCTGCTGGGCAAGGATTTCCCGGTCCCGCCCGCTGGCGACGACGCGGATCCAGGCCGCATCCATGGCCAGCACCAGCTGTTGCCTGCCCTTGGCCACCTCCGGATCGACCTTGGCGGCCTTCGGTGCCGTCGGTTCGGCCTTGGGAGTGGTGGCACAGCCAGTGGTCAGCAGCGCAGTCAATGCGATGGTGAGACCGAGGGCAGCGGCGCGGACGACGGAACGAGTATTCATGGGCAGTCGAGTCCTTGAGGGTTTGCCTAGTGTGAATCTATACCACGATCCCGGGATCGTCTTGCGCCAACGGGTGGTCGCACCTGCGTGTGGTCACGCCGGGGTCAGTCCAGATGCAAGCGGGGTCCCCGGTGCTGGCCCGGCGTCGCGGGCTCGATGTCCGGTTTCAGACGACCGTCCGGGCCGTAATCGGCGAGCTTCTGGAAGAACAGCGGCTCGTCGTTCTCGACCTGCAGCAGGCGCTGACGGTACTCCGCAAGGATTGTCTCCCTGCGCTCCTGATCAACCCAGCGGACGGCGTGGGCGACGTAGGGCTTGAGCACGTCGTAGCCGCACAACGCGAGCACGCCGGCATGCAGCGGCCAGAGCGTGCGCTCCAGGTCGCCGTTTCTGCCGTCCGGGAACGACGACGTCGGTGGCGCGCTGGTGGTAAAGGCGAGCATGGCCCGCCGGCCCCGGAACACCCCCCGGTCCCAGGTGCGGCCAAAGTCGTAGGCCACGCCGTAGGCGAAGACCCGGTCGATCCAGCCCTTGAGGATGGCGGGCGCCGAGTACCACCAGAACGGGAACTGAAGAATCAGCAGGTCGGCAGCCAGCAGCTTGTCGATTTCGGCCTGCACATCGGGGGCGAAGCCGGCCGACTGGGCGGCGTGGGCCTGCTCGGTGCCGATATCGAGATGCGCGGAGTCAGCGCGCCGGGTGAAGTCCTGGGCGCCTGCCACCGGGTTGAAGCCCTGGGCATAGAGATCAGACACGGTCACCGAGTGGCCGGCAGCGGACAAGGTTTCCACCGCCAGATCCTTCATCGCGCCATTGAAGGACTTGGGTTCCGGGTGGGCGTAGACGATCAGGACGCGCATAAAAGAGAAGGTACCGGACCTTAGTTATTGGGTTTCTTTAGTTATCTGAGAATAACTAAACAAAACCCAATAACTAAGGTCCGGTACCTTTTTGTAGTTAAACGACGGGCGCGGGCTTCTGCTGCTTGGCGTAGTGCTCCAGGCTGGAGTGGCTCGGACCGTAGTCTTCCGTCGGCGCCGACAGGATGTCCGGCTTGTGCTTCCGCGCGTAGTCGAGGATCACCTTGGGCAGCCGCTCCACATTGTCGAAGCCGGTCATCGTCGAGGTGTACATGCAGTGGCCGGGGGTCTGGCCCATGAGCATCCAGGGCAGCCACGGCGTGACGCGGTGCCAGGTACCGACGTAAGGCACGGACGTGAGCTTGGGGTTTTCCAGATCCTTGCGGGACACGAAGTAACGCATCATCTCGGAGACCTGCGCCATCGGGCCAGGCGACTCCCGGGGCCACTTGTCCGGCTGCAGGGGGTTGGGGTAGTTCAGGTGCATGTCGGTGGACAGCACCAGGTTGTCACCGTTCAGCTCCTGCCAGGGGAAGATCAGCGGAATTTTCGGCAGCTTGCTCCGGTCGCCAGGGAAATCTTCCGGCGCCAGGATCAGCATGTCGCTGATGGTGTAGTTGAAGGGGTCATTGAAGACCTGCACGACCTTGCACTTCTCCTTGGTCCAGGGGTTTTCCCACTCTTCAATGATTTCGCCGGGCTGACCCAGCCGGGTGAGGTTGGTATAGAAGATGACCTCCTTATTGAGGCGCCGGATGTTGCCATCGGGCAGCGGCACGAGTCGCGTCGCCAGGAAGGTCTGAAAACCGAGCAGGGGCCGGAGTTTCTCGCCGGGCTTGACGCCCAGGATCAGGCCGCTGGCGTGGCCGATGCGCTCTTTGCTGGAGTCCATGTCACCCTGGATGCGGGACCAGGCGTCCCGGTTCCACCGGGGATTCATGAAGTCGATCTTCGTCTCGAAGGGAATAATGGCCATCGTTAAGGGTTCCTTTTGCCGGCCGGGCCGTTGGTTGGCCGACTAGTCTAGCCGGAAGGGGGCGCCAGCAGGTACGGTGGCACCATGCGCAATCACAAGGTCGTGCTGACCCGTTCACTGGCTGGTGTGCCCGACGCCGGGGACTTCCGGGTGGTTGACGAAGCCCTGCCCGAGCCGGAGGACGGGGAGTTTCTGGTCCGGCACCTCTATCTCTCCCTGGACCCCTACCAGCGCTCGGCGATGGCCGGTCGCCACATGCTGGGCCGCGGGCCCCTGGTCGCCGGCGACATGCCCGCGGCGGAGACCCTGGGGCAGGTGCTCAGGTCCCGGCACCCGGGTTACCGGGAAGGGGACTACGTCCGGCACTTTGGTGGCTGGCAGGAATACGCGCTCTCTACCGGGGAGCGGACGGAGCGGGTCGACCCGGCGATCGCCCCGCTGTCGGCCTGGCTCGGTGTGCTGGGCATGCCGGGGCTGACTGCCTGGGCGAGCGCCGTCGAGCTGGCCGCCGTGCACGCCGGTCAGACGGTCCTCGTCTCGGCAGCGCTGGGCCCCGTGGGGTCGCTGGTGGGCCAGCTGGCGATCCAGCGGGGCGCTACGGCAGTCGGCATTGCAGGCTCCGACGAGAAGTGCGCCATCGTCACCGGCGAATTCGGCTTTCGGGCCTGCGTGAACTACCGGCAGGCGGGTTTCCTGGAGCGCCTTCGCGCGGCGCTCCCTGAGGGCGTGGACGTCTACCACGACAACGTCGGCGGCCAGATGCTGGCGGACGCGTTCTCGGTGCTGAAGATCAACGGCACCGTGATCCTCTGTGGACTCATGGAGCGCTACAACGACCCGGCGAAATCGAAGCCCCTGGATCTCGCCCTGCCGATCATGAAGCGGGCGGTCATGAAGGGCCTAGTGGTCTCGGACTTCGAGCACCGCCGGCCCGTCTTCGAGGCGGCAGTCGCGGCCGGGATCCGCGCCGGGCAGATCCGGTACCGGGAGGATCGGGTCGCAGGCATTGGGCAGGCCGGCGCCCACTTTGCCCGCCTGATGCGGGGAGAGAATGTGGGCAAGGCCCTCGTGGTCCTTACTCCCGATGGGCAGGAGCGCTTGACACGCTAGACGCCTGTGGGGTAAAAATACCCATATCCGAATTTGGAGCCAACGACGGTCTATGGATAGCCCAAGTACTACCAGTTCGGCGACGGGCCTCGACCGCTGTGCCGTCGTCCAGACCTGTCGGGTGCTGTTGCGGCCGATCGCCAGCCTGCTGCTGAAATGCGGGATGACCTGGCGGGAATTCGCCGAGGTTTCCAAAAGTGTCTTTGTAGCCGTCGCGAGCCAGGACTATGGCCTGAACGGCCGGCCCACCAACGTCTCCCGGGTATCGATACTTACCGGCGTGAGTCGCAAGGAGGTGGCGCGGGTTCGCGGCCTGATTGAGCAGGAAGCTGCGCCTCTGCCCAACAAGACCACCGATGCCACGCGCCTGCTCTCCGGCTGGCATCAGGACCCCGACTTCATCACCGCCACCGGGGAACCCCGGGTGTTGCCCGCTGAGGGCACTGGGGCCAGTTTCGCGGCCCTCTGGCAGCGCTACGGCGGCGATGTCCCTGTCACGAGCATGCGCAAGGAGCTGGAGCGGGCTGGGGCCATCACCAGCCTGCCCGATGGGTCACTGCGAGTGGAGCGGCGCTACTTCATGCCCCGGCACTTCGATCCCCAGTGGATACTGAACGCAGGTAGCATGCTGGCCGATCTTGGTGCGGGTATTACGCATAACCTGGATGTGGCGGCTGAGGCACCAGCGCTGCCTGCCGTGGTGCCTTCAAAGGTAGCCGCCCGGCGCTTCATCGGCCGGGCCACGAGTGACAGCGTCGATGTGGAGGCGAGGCCCGAGTTCGAGGCCTTCGTCGAACAGCGCGGGCAGGAGTTTCTCGAAGCGGTGGACAAGTGGCTGACCGAGCACGAAGCCCGGCCGGCCAGCGGCGGGGTCCGCAAGCGCATGCGGCTCGGTCTGGGTGTGTTTTTGATTGCTGACGATCAATAAAGGGAATGTCGTGATGAAGAATTTCAAACGCAAGCTGCGGGCGGCTGGTGTTACTGGCCTGGTGCTCGGCCTGGTCGTCGCCTGCGGCGGCGGTGGCGGCGCCAATCTCGCTGGCATCGATCGCCTGGGTGTCTCGACCGGCACCATCACGGGCTTTGGCAGCGTGTTCGTCAATGGTGTCGAGTACTCGACGACCGGGGCAACCTTCAGCATCGACGACGCTCCTGGCAGCCAATCTGCCCTGCAGGTCGGCCAGCAGGTCACTGTCCAGTGGAGCAGCGTGGATGAGGGCGTCACGCGCCGTGCCGTCGCGGTCTTCTACGACGACAGCGTCGAGGGACCGATCACGGCGGGCAGCATCGATCCGGTCACCCAGTCCTTCGTGGTGCTCGGGCAGACGGTCCTGGTGGACGCCGACACTTCCTTTGCGTCCCCGCTGTTCGATCTCGACAGCCTGGCCGATGGCAATGTCGTTGAGGTGAGCGGTTTGCTGGCGAACTCGGTGGGCGGTGTCGTGGTCCGGGCGACCCGCATCGAGCGCAAGGTCGCTGGCGGGGAGATCGAGATTCGTGGCACGGTGTCGAATCGCACGGTAAGCACCTTCGCGATCAACGGGCAGGTCGTGCTCACCACCGGCGCGGCCATCGCTACGCCCAGCGGCTTCGTCAACGATGGCGATTTCGTCGAGGCCAAGGGCACGGTGGTGAACGGCGGCCAGCTGGTTGCCACGCGCGTTGAGCTGGAGGACGGCGAGGATCGCATCGGCGGCGACGGCGATGAGGCGGAAGTGGAGGGTTACGTCACCCTGTTCACCAGCGCCAGCTCCTTCTCGGTTTCCGGTATACCGGTGCAGAGCAGCGTCACCGTCACGGGCGGCACTGTCGCGCTGGGTGCCAAGGTCCGAGTCAAGGGTGAATTCAATGCTGCCGGCGCTATCGTGGCGAGCGAGGTCGAGGTCCGCGCCGGAGCCAGCGGGTCCCCCGTCGACACCCGCATCTCGGCCCTGGTGGACTCCGTGAATGTGGCCGCAGGCCAGCTGGTGCTCCTGGGCGTCACCATCCAGACGGATGCGAACACCCGGTTCGAGGACCAGAGCAACGACGGCGTGCGGAGTTTCTCCCTGGCGGACGTCCGGGCTGGCGGCAATCCGGATTTCGTCGAGGTCCGGGGCGTAGCCCAGGAGAACGGCACGATCCTGGCCACGCTGCTGCAGCGCCAGGAGCCGGACAGTCAGGGTGAATTGCGGGGCAGCCTCGGGCCACGCAACGATCCGGACTTCACCATCCTCGGCGTGCTGGTCGAGACGGACGACTTCACGACGTTCTTCGATGCGGATGAGAATGAGATCGCCGCGGCAGCCTTCTTCGCCGGGGCCGTCGCCACCGGAGCTGAAGTCAAGGTCAGTTTCACGCTGAATCCGCCGGGGGCGAGCACGCCTGTCCTGGCAGACGAGGTCGAGATCGAAGACTGACGTCCAAAAGCAAACGGGGCGGTGCTGTGCAGCACCGCCCCGTTTTTTTTGTGACCGGCGCGCCGTTAGAAGGCGTAGGCCAGGTCGTAGTTGGTGTTGAGGGTATAGGTGGTGGCAGTCGCATTGCCCTGGACGGAGCCCGCACTCGGGTTGCCATCGTCACCGCGGGCCTCGAGGATCTGCGTCACGTTGCCGGGCAGGGCCCCGAAAACCACGATGTGGCCGCTGAGGTTATACAGGCCCTGCTCGAAACCGATCAGGCCGCCGAAAGCATGGGCGGGCTGCTGGTAGGACGCCGCCGTGCCGTCGACGGGGCCCTTCAGGAAGCCGGCACCCCGGAGGTGCTTCCAGATCTTGCGGGATTCCAGCGTGTTGTTCGTGCTGTTCCAGACACCGGCGATGGCGCCGTTGCCGTTGCCGTTGTCTGCGGCGGTCCAGGTGCCCGGGAAGCGGGTTGAAGCGCCGGGGTCATCGCCCGGCAGTACGCCGTAACGGTCCTGATAGGCCAGGATGGCGGCCGTGATGCCCTTGTAGTCGTTCTCGACCTTGCTCACCTTGGCGTTGGTGATCATCTCCTGGCCCTTGAGCACGCCACCGATCAGCAGGCCAATGATGACCAGAACGATAGCGATTTCGACCAGCGTAAAGCCCTGCTGACGGGACTGCCTAACCATGCGTTGCTCCTCGGTAGTGTCCGGGCCGGAACACGGTGTTCCGGTCTTGCCCTGAAATCCGGAGCGATATTGGTGGAATGCTGCCGAGTGTTCTGTAAAACAGTTCACAGATTAAGCAAGCTGGCTCAGTGCTCAGGGCAGCCGCCCGGCGCTGACCAGGTCGCCATAGAGCGTCGCCGGCGAGACCCACGTCACAATGTCGTCGAACTCGTTGCCGACGCGGGCGCCGAGCGTTCGGCTGACAAACACCTCGTCGGCTGCCACCGGGTAGGTCCGGCCGGAGGGGCCGCCACCGACCGTCGCTCCCAGGTTTTCCAGCTGATCCACCGAGGTGGCCGAGGCCCAGTCCTTGCCGAGGGAGACGAGGACTGCCGGTGCGGTGCTGGCCAGCGTCGTGGCGTTGTTTGCGCAGGCCGTCGCTGACGAGCCCGTTGTGGTGGTGCAGATATCCAGGCTGGGCGCGAGGTTAGCCAGCGTCACGGTGCGCATCTCTCCGGGGCGGACGAAATCCCAGTTGCCGTTGGCGTTGGCGTCGCTGTTGGTGACGGAATAGCGGATGGGGCTGCCCCAGGCGTCGAGCAGCAGCTTGTCCTGGTTCTGGGTGCCCGGCAGGCCCAGCGTGACCGCAGGGACGAAGCCGTGCTGCCGTGTGCAGCCCGTGGCCGTGGCCGAGGCCATGCCGTTACTGGCCGGGGTGGCCGGGCAGGGCAGGGCGTCCCGGGCCAGGGCATAGCCCACCAGTGCCTGGCGGATCTGCTCCAGCTGCTGCCGCGTGGTGTCGATCTTCTGCTGATCCATGCGGGCGCTGAGCGGCATGATGAGACCGCCGAGCAGGAGGCCGACGATCATCAGGACGATCGCCAGTTCCAGGAGACTGAACCCGGCTTCCTTCCGGTGGCTCTTAAGGTGTTTCAACATGCGGTAACACTCAGGTTGGCGTCGATGCAGTAGAGGATGTCGTTGAACGTGGTGCCGCTCGGGCCGGACTGGTAGTTCCCAGTGCCGGCTGCGTTGGGGTGATTCGTGGCGTTCCGGCCTTCGAGGTAGTTCGCGATGGCGCTGCGGGTGTCCGCGTTCATGGGCGGCTCATTCCGGACCTGGTTAAGCGCGGCGAGCCGCGTTCCTGAAAACAGCACGATGGCCGCCGCGGCCCCGGCACCGTTCACCCGCAGGCAGGTGGTGCAGGTGGTCGTCACCGGCGCGCCCGGCCGGAAGTCCCAGGCCAGGGCGTAGAACAGGTGATCCTTCCAGTGCTGCCAGAGGGTCAGCATCGCCGGTGTCCATTCCGGGACCGATGCGGAGTTGCAGGCCGTCAGCACTCCGGTGGTCGTGTTGCCGGTCTGGCCGTTGGAGTCGTTGACGACATTGGCCACCCGGCCGCTCAGTTCGCCCACGGGCGTGTCGTTGTACTGGCCCGCCGTCCGGTACTCGGTGAGGTCCACGGGGGCCGGCCAGGGCAGGCGCCGGTCGTTCGGCCCGGCCGGATTGCGCTTGCCGTAGTCGGCGACGCATTTGGCCACGGCCAGTGTCAGGTTCCTGAGGCTGGTCTGGACGTCGGCCCGGCGGAGAAGCCGGTCCTGGATTTCGCGGCGGGTGATGAACAGCACCTGATCGTTCACGACACCGGACCCGGGATCGGCGCTGATGAAGTCGTCGATGGCATCCGCAGTGGCTGCCAGCGTCGCATTGTCGATGCCCGATCCTGCGTCGTTATCCAGGTAGCGGGCGGCTACAAAACTGCCGCCGCACTGGGTCACGCCGGTCGGCAGGGTGGTGCGTACCTGACCAGGCAATGACTGCCCCGGGGCAATCAGCACTGCCACGGGCCGGTCGGCGGCGGAGGTGCCGGCAATCACGGTCGTCCCGTCGGCAGCCAGCACCCGAAACTGCCCGCTGGAGTCCTCGTTGAGCAGGGCAGGTTTGGCCGCGCCACCCGCCTTCCAGGAACCGGAGACCGCGTACCACAGGCATTCACCACCCCGGGTGCGGCCGGGATCCAGCCCGAGCGTTCGCCAGGGAAAGCGGCCGAGCACGCTCCGGTACTGTGCGCCGCAGGCCAGTTCGTGGGCTTCGCCTTCGCTGGTGGTGCCGCTGCTATCCACATCCGGGCAGGGGAGAAAGCCCAGCTCACCCGGATGCGTGGCATCCCAGGTCGCGGCATAGCCGAGCAAAGCTTCCTTGGCTTCCGCCAGCAGGGCTGCGTTGCTCGCCGCCCGACTCGCGGAGGGTAGTTGTGAGAAGAGATTGCGGGAAAACAGGACCGTGGCGCCCAGCACCATCAGCAGCAGCATGATCAGCAGGGCGGCGCCACGCTGACGGGCCGGCGAACCAGGCCTGGATTCCCGCGCCATGCTCTCTGCTTCACGGCTGGACGGTTGGCGGTGCATCAGGCGTCCCGGCAGCTGCTGCCGGTGCGGTGTTTACCACTGGGGCGGCTACTGGCGGTGCCGGGAGTGCGCTGATGAGCTCGGCGGGCTTGTTGTCCGGGACGCAGCCGAAGCACTCCGTCACCCGGCCGGTCGCCGGAATCCAGACCTGCCCGGGCTTAAGCCGCGCCAGCGCGCCAGAGGCTTGCTCCAGAGTGGCCCGGGCGCCGTTCACCCAGACCACATCCGGACCCCGGCTGCGCCGGACCACGCCGTTCAGGACGACCTGCTGATCCGGCGACGCGGGGTGGGGCTGCCCGAGGGTGGCGGCAACTGCGTCGTTCCCCAGGGCCCTCAGCGCGTCGAGGTCCGCCCGCTCCTCAGGGGTCATGAACAGCCGGCCGATGGGCTCCGCGGCCATGCCCGGTGTTGTCATCAGGCAGAGCAGGACCATCGCGACCGTCGTTGGGAGGATTCGCACCTTTAGTTCTCCGGGTTGGCGGCGACCAAAGCGGACTCCCGGGGAATGGAGTAGAGGGCCAGCTGGCAGTTGCCGGTGAGGTTGGCCCGGTCCGGGTCGGGAGCAATATCCTGGCCCAGCATTTCCAGGCTGCAGGACAGGACCTGAGGCCGTCCGGGCGCGCTGCGTATCTGCCCGAGCAGATTGAGCAGGTCGAGCTCGTGCACCAGTCCGAGTTGCAGGTCGAGCTGGCTGACCAGGACGGGAGCGGTCACGCCCGGAAGCAGCCACGGGGCCTCAAAGGCCTGCTGCGGGTTGGTGGTGTACTTAAGGTAGGGCAGCCGGAGGGCTTCGCTGGCCAGGCGTGTGGCCTGGATCACCGCCAGGCGCTGCTCCGCGCCCACAACCCCGTCGACCGACAGACGCTGGTAGATCTGGGCAAACCTCCTGAGTGCCTCGCGCCGCTGGGTCAGCTCGCTGCGCTCCGCCTCGAGGCCATCAAGGCGCTGTTGTTCAGCGGCCAGGGACTCCGTTGCCCGGGTGCGATACAGGGTGGTGCCACCCCAGACCAGGGCGCAGACCAGCAGCGCCAGCCCGGCGCTGAGCAGCCCCTGCCGCAGGTAAAGCCAGTCGATCTCAGGCCGGTTCATCGGCGGCTCTCACCAGGATGTTGAGGGTGAACCCTGCTTTCTCGGTCTTCACGTTCGCTGTGACTTCGCCCGTCAGTGTCGAGCGCGGGCTCAGGTCCAGGGGCTCCTTGATCGCGTTTACCGCGATGACCCGCGGGTCGGACCGGAGCGCCTCCATGAAGGTGCGGACATTCATGAAGGCCAGGGGATAGTCCCCCGCAAAGGGCTGGATATATCCGCGGATGACCAGGCGGAAAACCGGCTTGGAACCGTCGGCAACGGGCTCCTCCATCGCCGCCTCGGCAGCCCCGTTCCCTGCCTCGGACTCGACACTTTCGCCGTCCTGGTCGTCCCCCGCCGAACTGCCGTCTGCCGTCACTGCCTGCAGGGGCAACCACTCCAGGCGCTCGACCCGGATCTCCGGACTGGCCTCCACCGCAGCGCTTACCAGGGCAAAGATTTCCCGGGGCTCGACCACGTGGTTCTCGAGCAACTGCCAGGACTTGACGATGCGTTCCATTTCCAGGGGGTCGGCGTTGTAGCGCTCCCCGGTACCGGAGACTGGATCCACCTCCCGGTCGAGGTTGCCGATGGCAGCCTGAACACCGGCCGTCTCACCCCTGAGGCTGAGGATGCCGGCCACGTTGAGCGCCGACCCCAGCAGGGCACCCGCCGCCAGCAGGACGCAGGCCGCCTTGCCGAAGACCCGGAGCTGGTGCAGCTGAAAGTAACGCCGGTCGCCCGGCTGGGCGAAGTCTCCGGCAGGCGCATAGCGCCGCAGCAGCGCGACGAAGAGCAGGTCCGCGTTGCCGGGCTGCAGGCCGTTACCCGTGCCTGCGCCGAGGCCAAGCTTCGTGGCCGCTGCGGTGGGGTCTGGCACCTGCAGGCGGAAGCCGTCATGACCGCTGCTCAGCGCGGCGGCGGGATCGGCCCCCGGCTCGCAGAGCAGGATCACGTCCACGGGATTGGTGGCACTGGGTGCAAAGGCCGCGTCGAAGTAGCGCACGCTTTCCTCGAGCTGGCGGACGAGTCGCGGGATGTCGCCGGGCGCCGCGGCGACCGACCGCCGGATCAGCCGGCTGCCGACGAGATTCCGGTCCCGGTAGAAGGTCAGGCGCAGGCTGCCTTCCCGCTGGCGCGAGACCAGCAGCGTGGCATCGGCAGGATTCGCCGGGCGCAGTTTGTCCACCAGGGGCCGGCTGAGCAGCGCGGGACTACAGACTCTCGCCACCGGCAGCTTCGCCTCGGCCAGCAGGCCGAGAAGCGTACCCAGGTGCTCGGCCTTCGTCAGGCCGCTGAGAAGAATCCGTGAAGTCTGGGGCTCGTTCGGCAGTCGACCCTGCACGGCAGCGTTCCGGTAGCTGGTCCGGGGAAAGGCCCGCGCCAGTCTGCGGGCCAGCATCGCGCTCTGATCCCGGCGTCCAAGCCGCGCAATCGTGGCCTGCTGGTGCTCCTCTTCGAGAACGTCCACGAGAATGGCGATCACTGCCGAGGGCGTCTGCCGGAGGTGGCGGACCAGGGTGGTCGGGTCGCCGTCCGGCAACTCGTACCCGGACACGGGCACGTACTGCCGGTCGTCCCAGGTGTAGAGCACGACCTCGGTGCTGGTCAGGTAGGCAACATGCTGGGGCTTCATCTCAACCTGCTCCCAGATTGCCGATGGTGTCGTAGATCGGGCCGAGCACTGACAGCATCACCCAGCCCAGGATGAGTCCCAGGACAACGGTCATGGCCGGCTCGATGAGCGTCTGGAGCTTGTCCACTCCTTCCCCGACTTCCCGGTTGTAGAAGTAGCTGACGTTCTTCAGGGCTTCATCCAGCTTGCCGATGTCCTCGCCCATCTTGACCATACGGACCACCAGTGGCGGGAACAGCTGCGCCTTGCCGATGCCCATGCTCAGGGTGTTGCCCTCGGCGACATAGCCTGAAACCTTCTCGAGGGCTTCGGCGATGACGACGTTGCCGGCAAGTTCCCGGGACGTCTTCAGCGCATCCACGATGGGGATGCCCGAGGCGTACATGATCTGAAAGTAAGTCGCAAAGCGACTCATGATGATCTTCTGCAGGATCGGTCCGATCACCCAGGCCCGCAGCTTGAATCCGTCGAAAGCGCGCTGGCAGTGACTGTCGTGCCTGATCAGCCAGTTCCCCAGCATGACCAGCGCGACTGGCGCGGTCAGGACCAGGTACCAGTAGGCGAGCAGGAATTCGGAGGTGGCGATCAGTGCCCGCGTGTTCCAGGGCATCTCCTGGCCCATGGTCTTCAGGAACTCGGTCATCTGCGGGACGACGTAGAGCATGAGGAAGAACACGACACCCATGACCACGGCCCCGACGAAAAGGGGGTACATGACCAGCTTCTTGGTCTGGGAGATCAGCTCGTCCTGCCACTTCAGCGTCTCCGTCATCCGGCCCAGAACCTGGGACAGCTCGCCGGAGCGCTCACCGGCGCGGACCAGTGCCACAAACACCCGGTCAAAGGTGGCAGGAAAGTCCGCCATGGCGTCGGACAGACCTTTACCGCCCTCTACCGCGAGGGAGATCGATGCGAGCACGTTGCGAAACGCGCTGTTGGTGGTGCTGTCCCGGAGGTCCTGGAGGGCTTCGAGGATCGGCAGCCCCGCCCGGTGCGCCTGCTCCAGATGGAAACAGAAGTTGATCAGTTCGCGCCGGTCGACCCGGGTGCCGCCGGCCTTCTGCTGGCGCTTGCTCAAGGGACGGCAGGTGATCAGCTGCAGACCGATCTGCAGCAGCCGGGAGTCGAGCTCGGCTTCGGAACCGGCTGCCAGCTCCCCGCGGAGCAGTCGGCCGCTGCCGTCCACAGCCCGGTAGGCGAAGGCGCTCATGCACTCACCCCGAGCGCACGCTCGGTCAGGTCGACGACGCGGGCGATCTCCTCGAGGCTGGTATCGAGAGCGAGCACGCGCCGGATACCGTCATCGGCCAGCGGCCGGAAGCCCTTCGCCGTGGCGAGTGCATGCAGCTCACCCACGGAGCTGTTCCGCGCCAGCGCCTCGTTCATGTCCCGGTCGAAGCGGACGATCTCCATGATGGAGAGCCGGCCCCGGTAGCCGATGTTGTTGCACTTGTCGCAGCCGGCGCTGCGGCAGATTTTGACGTCCGTGCCCCCGATAAGCCCCATCAGGCGCCGCTCGATCTCGCTCGGCGCGTACTCGACCTTGCAGTGGGGGCAGAGGCGGCGCACCAGGCGCTGGGCGATGATGCCGATGATGTTGCCTGCCAGGATCCCCGGCTTGAGGCCGATGTCGAGCAGCCGCGGAATGGCGCCCAGCGCGGAATTGGTGTGCAGGGTGGTATAGACCTGGTGGCCGGTCATGGCCGCGCGAAAGGCCATTTCGGCCGTCGCTTCATCGCGGACCTCGCCGACCAGAATGATGTCCGGGTCCTGGCGCATCAGGGAGCGAATGCCGCTGGCAAAGTCCAGCTTCACGGCCTCCCCGAGGGAGGTCTGCCGGATCATCGGGAACGGATACTCCACCGGGTCCTCGAGGGTCATGATGTTGACGGTCTCGTCGTTCCGGTAGTTCAGGATCGAGTACAGCGTGGTGGTTTTGCCGCTACCCGTAGGTCCCGTGACCAGGATGACGCCCTCCGGACGGGCCATGAGCATCTTCAGCAGGGTCAGCAGATCGTCCGGCAGTCCGAGCTTCTCCAGAGGGACCACACCGGCGCGCCGGTCGAGGATGCGGAGCACGATGTTTTCGCCGTGGATGGTCGGCTGGGTGGCCACGCGGAAGTCCACCGGCCGGCCGCCCAGATTCAGGGAGATGCGTCCGTCCTGGGGTGCGCGGGTTTCGGTGATGTCCATGCCGGACATCACCTTGAGGCGCACGGCGATGGCGGCCCAGAACTTCTTGTGGACCGTGGATACCTGCTGCAAGACGCCGTCGATGCGGTACCGCACCCGGATGAAACCGTCTTCCGGCTCCAGGTGGATATCCGAGGCGCGGCGCTTGACCGCGTCTGCCAGAAAGGCGTCCACCAGGCGCACCATGGGTTGGGTGACGTCCTCGCCGGCGCGGACGGCGATGGGGGCCGCGGTCTCCGGCGCGTCGATTTCCTGGAGAATTCCCGCGAGAGAAAACTCCTTGTCGTAGAAGTGCTCGATCGCCGCGCCGATCTCCGCCTCGCTAGCGAGCAGCGTGCGCACCTCGATATTCCCCCCGAGCAGGGCGGCCACCTGGTCCAGGGCCACGACGTCGAAGGTGTCGGCCATCGCCACGGTAAGAGCCCGGGCGATGGGGTCGTAGGCAATCGGGAGCAGGCGGAAGCGGCGGGCGACCTCCTCCGGCACCAGGGCAACAGCGTCACCGTCGGGCACTACCTTGGAGAGGTCGATGCTCTCAACCCGCAGCATTTCCGCCAGGACGTCCCGGAGCACGGACTCGCTGACCAGGCCAAGCCGCACGAGGATCTTGCCGATGCGCTCGTTCTTCTGCTTCTGCTCGGTCAGGGCGACGCGCAGCTGGTCCCGGTTGATCAGGCCCTTCTCGACCAGGAACTCACCCAGCTGCTTGCGGGGCGAACGGCGCTCGCCCCGCGGGGGCGCGGCAGCCTCCGGGGTCTTCGTCGTACGGGAAATCGGCGTGGCCATGGCGCTAGGTCGCCGCGGGCCGTAGCCGGGTGAGCCGCTCCCGGACGACTTCGGGGCTGAAGAGGGCGCTGGCGGTCGCCAGGTCCAGAGCGCGCTGGTAGTAGGCCGCAGCGGGCCCGGTCTGACCCAGCCGGTCCAGGCTCACGGCCAGGTTGTAGGCGTAGTCTGCATTGGTCGGTTCATGGCGCAGGGCTTCGAAAAAGGCCGACTGGGCGTCGGGCCAGCGGCCCTGGGCCACGTACTGCAGCCCCAGCGCGAAGTGCAGGTTGGCCGCGCCCGGTTGTTCGCGGAGGAGTACTTTCAGGGCACTCTCATCCAGCTGGCGCGTGCCGGTTGCCGGGAGCGTGCTCAGGGCGCTGTTGGCCGCCGCGTTCCTGGGCTCCGCCAGCAGCACGGCCTGGTACATCTCCCGGGCTTCGTCGCTGCGGCCACCCCGGGCGGCGAGGGCGCCGAGGCCTAGGAGCGCGTCGACGTTGCCGGCGTCGGCTGCCAGCACTTCCCGGTACAGCGCTTCAGCCTGCGGGTAGTCGGCGGCCTGGAAGGCGGACCAGGCCCCGCTGAGTTTCGGGAAGAGGGGATTCGTGGTCGTGCCGCGCACGAAGCGGATCGCCCCGGTGGAGGCATCAGCCGCGAGTTCTGCAGGTTCTTCAGCGGCGGGCGTATCGAACCAGTCGGTGTCGGTGTTCCCGGGTAGTGCGCGCTGGCGGTCTGGCGGGGCTGCCGCTGATTCCCTCGGGCGTTTCGCCACGGCCGGCTCTGCGGAAGAGACCACTGGCCCTGGGGCCGGCGTTGGGGCCAAAACGTCGACGGGTGTGGCGAACAGCGAGTCACTTCCAGCGGAGTCGCTGCCGAGGTTGTTCAACATCCAGGTGGCAACGCCGGCAGCCAGGACGATAAGGCCGAGGCCCGCGCCCAGCCAGAGGCTGCTCCGCCGGGAACGTTTCTGGAGCGTCGCCGACAGCAGCTGGGTGCCAAAGGGATCTGGCGCTGATGGCTGGGCGGGCGAGGGCGGCGCTGTGGCTTCGACATCGAGCCTGCTGTCAGTGCCGACCTCTGCCGGACCATTGTCCACCGCCAGGCGCAACTCGACGGTCGGGGCGGCGGCGTCGGCCTCCGTATTGGTGTACACCGTCTCGCCCTCCATCGGGCTTTCCTTCCGGTGCAGGATGTCCAGCAGGGAGCTCACGGAGTGGCCGCCCCGCCGCTCGCGGCCGGCAGCGGCATCGCCAGGCTGGCCAGGGCTTCCTGGCCGACGCCGGCGCTGCGGATCACCGTGGGCCGGAGAAAGACCACGAGCTCGCTCTTCGTCACGTTGTCATCCCGGTAGCTGAATAGATCGCCCACCAGCGGGAGCTTTGACAGGATCGGAATCCCATCCCGCTGCTTGTTGCTGCTGTCCTGCATGAGGCCGCCGATGACGACGGTCTGGCCGTCGGCGACCTCCAGCAGGGACTCGATTTCCTTGACGCTCAGCTGGGGCACCAGATTGTCGAAGTCGGAGCCGGAGAGGCGCGGGGCCGGGTCCACCACGAAGTCGAGCACCCGGGTGAGCGTCGGACGCACATTCAGGCTCACATTGCCGTTCTGGTTGATCTGGGGCGTCACGCTCATCACGAAGCCCACCGGCACAGTGTTCACCTCGCTGGTGACGATGCGCTGCAAGGGAACCCCGGGGCCAGTGCTCTGGATGGTCTCCGACGTCAGGGTGAAGTACACCAGCTCGTCCACCACCTTGAGCAGCGCGGTCTGGTTGTTCAGCGCCATGATGCGGGGCGTCGACAGTACCTTGGTGTCGCCGAACTGCTCCAGCAGCTTGACGGTGGCCGAGAAGCCCCGCCCAGCGTTGTTGTAGGTCATGGTGAAGACCGGCGCGACCCCCAGGTTGCCACCGATCATGTCGCTGATCGATGACACGCCATTCGAGCCTAGGCCACCATCCGACGAGACCCTCGCCCAGTCCACGCCAGCCTGGTACTGGTCGCTCAGCTTGACTTCGACCACGGTGACTTCGATCAGCACCTGGCGCTTGGCGCTGGCGGTGACCTGGTCGATGTAGGCACCTACCTGCTGGTGCTGGAGGCTGGTGCCCCGCACGCTGACGATGCCGGCCATGGGATTCAGGACGACGGGGTCGTCACCTTCCGTGGCGTTTTCCGCGCCCTGCGCCTTGCCGGTAATGAGCTGGCGCAGATTGGCGCCCAGCAGGCCCCAGAAGGCACTGATCGAGGAACTCTTCACCTTGGTACTGGAGCCGTTGCTGCTGTCTTCACCCCCGCCGCCGGAAGCGCCTGAGTCGTCCACGCTGCCGCCCACCGTGGCGATCTGCGTGGCGACGGTCACTTCGCCCTCGCTGGTGCGGGCCAGGTTCACGTAGTCCACCGGGTAGTTCTGCCAGTAGGGTGCGTCGGGCAGCACCACCAGCGTCCCGTCGTTCAGGGAATACCGGAGGCTCGCCTGGCGGCTCAGGCGGTCGAGAATCTGCGGCAGTGTCTGGTCGATAGCGTTGATGGTTACGTTGCCCTGCAGATCACCGGACACGTCGACGTTCACGCCGGCGTCCCGGGCCAGCGCAAAGAGCACGTCCTTCACGGGCACATCGGTGACGACGACCGAATAGGTTTCCTGGGGCTTGCGCGGCACCGGCGCGGGCGGAGTCGGCAGCTGGGTGACTGCCGGGGGCACATCACCGTTCTTCTCGATGACGGTGAGGTGGTCCTCCGGTACCGGGTTGAATTTCTGGACCGGGCCGCAGCCGGCCGCGAAGGCCCCGAGGGCCGCAACGACTACCAAGCTCGCGCGAGTGCGCGTCGTCTTACCTGTCATGACCTGTGGCCCCTGGCCCCGTTAACTTAAGGCCCGGTCAGGATCAGGGTTTTATGTCTGGTGAGAAGTGCGCGGGATCACAGTCCCGGCGGATGGTGGTCGGCCAGATGTGACGCAGGTCCCGCAGGAGCACCGGCGGCGCTCCTGCGGGGGTTGCTGGTGTCTTGGTGCGGGGTATCCGGGGACTATTCGGCGCTCGCCGCGCCGTCGCCAGCCGCTTCAGCCACCGGCGCTGCTGCCACCGGCGCGGCCGTGACGGCAGCCGCCTTGGCCGGACGGCCAAACTGGTACTCGAAGCCCAGGTTCAGGGTCCAGAGGTCGCCCTGGTCGATATCAAACCATTCGCCTTCGGCGCGAATGGCGAACTGTTCACTCACGTAAAAGCGCGCCCCTGCACCCAGCATCAGGCCCGACGGCGAATTGCTCGAGACACCCGTGTCGTCCAGTTCCAGCTGCTGATCGAAGGAGTAGTAGCCAACTTTCGCAAAGGCGTCGAAGTCGCTGCTGTCGAGGGGGGCGAAGAGCAGCGCGGAGCCCACGAGGCCGTCGATGCGGACGGTGGCACCGCCACCGGGATTCGGCGGATCGAGGTCTTCATCGAAGTCGCCGAACTCGTAATAGCCGCCTTCCAGGCCGAACCACTTGTTGAAGCGGTAGCCCCCGAAGACCTTGAAGCCGGCGGAGCTGTCGTCCAGCTGGTTGCTGTCGAAGGAGTACTCGGCAAAGGTGGCCGCGAGGCCTGCATTCCAGGCGGTCTTGTCATCTGCCGCCAGGGCGGAGGTGGCGGCGAGTCCCAGGACGATTGCCGTCAGATACCGTTTCATTACGCAGGCTCCTCAACAAAAAACAGAGTTCGGGAAGTACTGATCCTTAAGGGAGAAGAGTCTGCGCCCGACCGCTGGGCCCAGTCTCGGTATTCGGCGGGTTGTCCCCGCCATGGACACTATTGTTGTCGGCACGCCACGTTTCGCCCCCTCTATCGAATCGCGGCTCGCCTTATGCAGGGGCTCAGTATACGGGCGGCTGTCAGAGGGTCAACTTGGGCCGGGGATTGGTGCTTTGGCCCGGGTCCAGGATGCGGCCCCAGTCCTCGGGGGCTTCAGCAAGGGTGATCACTGCGGGCCGCTCCGGGTCGCACCGAGCGCCTTCGTACTCGAGCACGTCCCGCAGGAGTGCCTGCCAGGCGCCGTTGGCGCGGAGCAGTTCCTGCACTTCCCGCTGAATCCCGACCTCGTCCAGGTCGGGCTCCCCCGGCCGAATAGCGCCACTCTCCCGGCGGAACCAGGGCGCAAACAGGCGGCTGTCCCGGACGAGATGCCAGGCTTCCAGCAGATGGCCGCCGGCCCAGACCGGTGTCAGAGGGGGGAAGCCGTGGCTGCGCCAGGCGTCGGCGTCGGCGTCGGCCCTGGACCAGGTCGGGGGGGATAGCAGGATAAGCCGTGTGAGCGGGCCCAGTGCTGTCGCCAGTTCGCTGCCCACCGGAGCGCTGCTGCCGAGGGCAATCACGACCGAAGCCCGGTTGCCGAGTGACGGCTGGAGGGCCACGGTCAAGTTCCTGACCGTGCCGGCCAGAGCTCCGCCCACCGTGCCGGCTAGTGGCGAGTCGCTGGCCCCGTGTCCGGGAAGATCCACCGCCAGGACTTCGGCGTAAGCCGCGAGTTCCGCGGCCAGCGCCTGGAGGGATTCCCCAGAGCCGGCCGGCGCGTGCAGCAGAATGACAGTCTGATCCGGCCCGCCAACCCGCGCTGCTGTCCGGTTCACCCGGACCTGCCGCCCGGGGGAGCCAAGGTATGCGCTTAAGCCTGCCGAGGGTGCAGCGGGCGGTCCGGCATCGCCCGGGTGCCTTGCCAGGTGCGCGAAGGACAGCGCAAGGGCTGCGCTGCTGTCTGCCGACGGGACCACCTGCACCGTGGCGGATCGAGCGCCAATGCGGCCCAGATGCCCGGAGAGGGGATCTCGCGCAGTCGCCGTAATAAGGAGCGGCACGGTGAGCGTCGGCAGGCGCAACTCTGCGCGGTCGGAGAACGCGGCCCCGTAAGCGACGTGATAGCCGGGGCCCGCCGCAAGAAACTCCTGCAGACCTTCCTGCAGCCGCTCGGGCGGTGGCACGTCGAAGGTCAAGCGGGTTGCAGCCCGCCGGTCATGCCAGGGGAAGAAGATCGTCTGCTCCCGCATCCTGGCCCACAGCCAGGCCAGGTGGCTGCCGTCCCACGCCGGGATGAAGGCCGGCAGATAGTCCCGCAGGATGGCCGCCCGTTCTTCTGCAGTGAGCACGACGAGGCCGTTGCCAGCGACGGCCGTCACCCGGGACGAATACCGGTCAGCGAGGGCTACGGCGATACTGGCCCCGGTGTGGAAGCCATAGATGCCGAAGCGCTGGAGGCCGAGTGCGGTGGCGAACTCCAGGGTGGCCGCTGCAAACTCGTCGATGCTGGCCGACGTTACCGGCTGGCCCGCCCGCTGGAGCGGCTGCGAAAGGCCATACCCCGGCGAGTCCGGGGCGATCACGGTGAAGGACTGACTCCACGCCCCGATGAGTGGTTCCATCTCCCGGGACGACTGGGGCGACTGGTGCAGGAGCAGCACCACCGGACCCGCGCCGCCCCGGCGGTAGTGCACCTGGCGTGTGCCAAACTCGCCACGGATCGTGATGAAGTGGCGCTGCAAGGCTGTGTTCGGTGGCAAGCTCGACATGCGGCCTTCCCGGCAACTGCGTGGGCGGTATCATGCCCGCCGTTTAGTCCCGGCCGGTAGTGCATGAACCGCCAGTGGCGTATTGCCCGCTATCCCCGCGCCGATGAGGTGATCGGGCCCGCGCACTTCAACTGGGTCGAGCAGGCGGTGCCGGCGCCGGAGGAGGGCGCGTTCCTCGTCCGCACCCTCGCTCTCGCCCCGGGTCCTGCCCAGCGGGGCTATCTCTCGCCCGGACACTCTGCCTTCTACGGCACGGTGCCCGTGGGGGAGGTGATGCGTGGTCGGGGCGTCGGCGAGGTGGTGGCCTCCCGCCATCCGGACTACGCCCCCGGTGACATCTTCATCGGCTCCCTGGGCTGGCAGGACTACTCAGTCCAGCGGCCCCGGGGCGCCGAGTTTGTCTTCAGCAACCGCCGGATTGCCGCGCCGCTGCGGCCGCTGCCCACCACGACTCTCGGCATGCTGGGCCAGGCCGGCGCCACCGCCTGGTTTGGGCTGCTGGACGCGGGCGCCTTCCGTCCAGGGGACCACGTGCTGGTGTCTGCCGCCGCGGGCGGCGTGGGCTCCATGGCCGGACAGATTGCGCGGCTCAAGGGCGCAGCGCGCACGGTGGGCATCGCCGGCACCGCTGAAAAATGCCGCTGGCTCTGCGCCGACCTGGGCTTCGATGCGGCCATCAACTATCGCACGGAGAATCTTGGCGAACGCCTGCGGGAGCTGTTTCCCCGGGGGATCGACCTGTTCTTCGATAATGTCGGTGGCGACGTTCTGAACCAGGCGCTGGCGAACCTGGCCCAGGGGGCCCGGGTAGCGCTCTGCGGCTACATCGCCAGCGACTACGCCGCGCAACCCGTCGCGGGTCCCGCCAACTACCGGTTCCTCGTCTATCAGCGGGCGCGTATGCAGGGCTTCGTGGTGTTCGACTACTGGCAGCGTTTCAACGAGCCGGAAGCAGCGCTGACGGCCTGGTATCAGGATGGCACCCTGCGGGACTGCGAGGACCTGGACGAGGGGCTCGAGAAGATGCCGGACACACTCGCCAGCCTGTTCACCGGGCGTAACCGGGGGATCCGGCTCTGCCGGGTCGCGCCGGATCCGGCGCACCTGCCGTTGCTGGTGCGAGGTGGACGATGACACTGCCGGCGGACACCCGCTTCGACCCCGCCGCGCGCCTGTTTCTGGCTCAGGAGCAAAGACCGGCCCATCTCGAGGCGGTCCACCCGGAAGATCTCTCCCCACTGCAGCGGGCCCTGCTGGTCATCGACGGGACCGTCACGACATTCCTCTCGGCCTGGGCTTTGGAACCAGTGACGGTGCAACCCTTAAGCCAACGCGCCGCAGTGCTGCCAGCCGCCGCAACCTGGCTCGACGCACCCCTGGGAACGGCCGTGCTGGAGCGCGCGGTCCTTCTGGTCGGGGGCCGCAGTCAACGGCTCTTTGCCTACGCCGAGTCGGTAATCTGCACGGAGCGCCTGCCTGCCGCGCTGCGCGACGGACTGCTGTCCGGGGGCTTGAGCCTTGGGCAGTTATTGCTGCTCCCAGGCTTTGAGAGTCGTCGCGAGGGCCTCTGGTACGGCCGCGAGCGGCCGGCTTCGCTGCCAGCCCCAGTGGCCGGGCTGACCGAGCCGGACTTTCTCACCCGCACCTATCGCGTGAGCGCGGGTTCGAAGCCGCTGATGCTGATTACCGAGCGCTTTCCCTGGGCGTTTAGAGAGTAGGAGCGGCTTTTGGGGGGGGGACAATAGATAGCGCCGGAATGGGCGACGACAGGCAATTTGTGGGGGGCAGTGGGGTAATTGG
>JANNXJ010000064.1:0-3095 GCA_031409515.1 Gammaproteobacteria bacterium
GGCCATCACGGCCGCGGGGTTTCTGGTCGGGGCTTCGCTGCCGGAGCGCCGTGTTGGAGCGCCTTTCGGCGCTCCTACACGGCCCCCATGAAACCGCCGCCGGTGGTCATCGGCCCCGGCGCCTTCCAGCGTACCCAGACGGCAAACAGCACCACGAGCATCGTGAGACCACCGACCATTTCGAACACCGCGTGGGGTCCAATGGCATCGAACAGGCGGCCACCGATGGCGGTGCAGACGAAAATGCCAACGGCCCCGGAGATATTGAACAGGCCAATCACGGCACCCCGGGACGCAATCGGCGCTTCCTGGCCAATCAACGTGGCCGCGCCAACGAAGGCGCTGATCTGGCCAATACCGAGCAGAATGAAAAATATGATCGACCCCTTCGCCAGGGGATCATCAATGAACCCGGTGAAGAGAAAGCCCAGCGCCGCCAGCGTCATGCAGATGAGCGTGCCAGTAACCCGGTTGACCTTGTCGAGCATGAAGCCCATCACCGGTAACCACAGGAGCCCGGCAGTGGTGGATGCGGCAAACAGCAGACGCCCCTGGGCGGTAGCCTCCGCGGGATCCATGCCCGCCGCCATGCCCGCACTGGTGCCCCAGAGATTTACAAACGTGCCGATCACCACCAGGTCGCCGCGGGCAATGAAGGCGCAGGCATAAGCCAGCGCGATGCGTGGATTACGCGCAGCCGAGAAGCCACTGCGCACCAGCACCGCGAACGGCAGCCGGTCCGCCTGGCTGACTACGGTGCCCTTCTTCAGGCCCCTGGCCACCACCACCGCCGACACAAAGCAGAGCCCGGCCACCATGAAGTGGACGATATAGCCCGCCGTCTCGGCATCCTGACCGCCAGCCACGAAGCGCTTCATCAGGCCCCCAAGCCCGACCGTGAGCACGATCACGCCGAGCCCGTTCAGCGTCCCGATGAGGGCCGTCGCCTTCCCACGGGAGAGGTTGGCCGGGTAGTCCGCCGAGATCGTCTGCAGCATGGCCGTCGCCAGGCCAATGCCCACCGCGTAAACCACCCGGTAGGCGGTGAGCTCAGTGACGGAATCGGCAAAGGGGTACAGCGCGTAGGCGATGCCCATGAAGACAAAGCCGACGGTGAACACCTGACTGCGGCCGATGCGATCGGCCAGGATACCGGCGGGCCCGAAGACCAGCAGCAACGCCACCTCGTTCCAGGCGGCCAGGTCGCCCGCAATCTGCCCCTGCTCGGCAATGGGAATCTTCAGGTAGACGTTGAGAATGTAGGGCGTGCTGACCGAGACGAAGGCCAGCAGGCCAATGGCCGTGAAGGCAGAATAGAGCAGCGTCGCGAAGTTGGACCGGCTGATGCCCTCCGCCAGCTCGACGAACCAGAATTTGAGGCCCCCGGGGGCGGCGGCAGCGCCGGTTACGGTGGTCTCAGGCAAAGACGTGAATGGCCTTGTTGTGGGTGTAGCTCAGCAGTTCTTCCAGGCACTCCTCCCGCCCGAGACCGCTGTTCTTCCAGCCACCAAAGGGCATGCCCACGAAATGCCGCGCGGTGGTGTTGATCCACACGAAACCCGACTGCAGGGCGCGGGCAAAGGTCATGGCAACTTTCAGGTCGTTGGTCCAGACCCCGGAAGCGAGGCCGTACTCAGTGGCATTGGCCATCGCGATCGCTTCTTCCTGGGTCTTCCACTTCAGGATCGAGAGTATGGGCCCGAAGATCTCTTCCCTGGCCAGCCGCATGTTCATCGTCACGTCACCATACACCGTTGGCCGCAGCCAGTAGCCGCGGCGAAATGTCTCACCGGCCGGCCGCTCGCCACCGGTAAGCAGCGTCGCCCCGTCCTGGCGGGCGGACTCGACGAAGGACAGCACCCGCTTGTAATGACCCGCGGAGTTGACCGGGCCCATCTGGGAAGAAGGGTCCAGCGCATCGCCCACTTTAATGGCTGACACCTGGGCCACAATCCTGTCCACAATCTGGTCATAGAGGGACTCGTGGATGAGCAGCCGGCTGTTGGAACCACAGGACTGGCCGGCCCAGGCAAAGTTCATCCCGGCCACTGCCGCTTTGGCCACGGTGGCGGGATCCGCGTCCGGGCAGACGATCATCGGATTCTTGCCACCCAGCTCCAGGGAGATGTGCTTGACCGCAACTTCCGCTGCCGAGCGCTGAATCGCCATGCCCGTCTGCACCGACCCCGTGAATCCGATGCGCCAGATCTTGGGATGGCGCACCAGGGCATCGCCCGTGGGCAAGCCCGGTCCGTGGATGATGTTGGCCACGCCCGGTGGCAGAACGTCCCGACAGATCTCGCCCATCAGGGTGCCGGACAGCGGGCTCGTTTCCGGCGTCTTGATGATCACCGTGTTGCCGGCCATCAGGGGCGCAGCGAGGTGGGCACCGGCAAACAGGAACGGGTGGTTGAAGGGCACGATGCGGGCCACGACGCCATAGGGCTCGCGGATCGAAAAATGGATGCCGTCCTTCGACGCCGGGACGCTGTCGCTCTTGATCTCCGTGCCCAGGCCGGCGAAGAGATCGATGTAGTTCGCCGCCACCTCCACGTCCCGACCCAGACTCGCAATAGTGTTGCCGGTGTCAGCGGCTTCGACAGGGAGGATCTCGCCGGCCCGCGCCTTCATTGCGGCCCCAAGCTTGCGCAACAGGTCGCGGCGCTCCCAGATCGACAGCTCTGCCCAGGCCGGCTGGGCCGCTTCCGCGGCGAGGACCGCCCGATTGACGTCCTCAGCCGTGCCGACGGGCACCCGCCCGTGGACTTCCTCGGTGCCGGGGTTTACGGACTCAACCCACTCGCCAGTGCTGCCGGGCACAAACTGCCCGCCGATGTACATGAGACGGTCGCCGAATTTGGTGGTCATACGGAGAAACCCCGGTGAATCAGCCCATATTGTGGGGGACAGAGCGGGTGCGGGAAACGGCGGGCGGTTCCGGAATTGGCTGGCGACCACCTACCGGCGGCGGCGGCCAATTCCGGAACCGCCCGCCGGTTCCCGCACCCGCTCTGTCCCCCACAATAAGGGCGGATTCACCGGGGGTTCTCCGTATGACCACCAAATTCGGCGACCGTCTCATGTACATCGGCGGG
>JANNXJ010000065.1:0-4962 GCA_031409515.1 Gammaproteobacteria bacterium
ACTGACCTGTCGACGCATACGCAGACGCAGCTCGACAGTGTCGCTCTGCGACTCAATCAGCGACCAAGAGAAACACTCGGCTTCGAAACTCCGGCTGATAGACTACGCGCGAGTGTTGCGTCGAACGGTTGAGCCCGCCGGCGAATTCAACCAGAAAGTCCGATTGATCAACGGGTCACCGGGCGACACATTCGCTGTGTGCCATCGCGATATCCCCCAAACCGCTACCTTGCCTTCAGTTGTCACATATGACAACATCTGCGCCGCGCTTTGTGAGACCGACACGCCCTCTTTCCTGGATTCAGGCGGCCCGCAAGAGCTTCGAGCGCTTCCCGAACGACGTGCAACTAGCTTGCCTTCAGGCACTCACTGCTGTCGCCGACGGTGGCAAGCCAGAGATTGCCAAGCCATTGCATGGTCTGGGATCTGGTGTGTTCGAGATTGCACTGCCACATCGTGGAAATGCGTTTCGCGTGGTCTACGCGGTGCAGCTGGACCCCGCTATTTGGGTGATACATGCGTTTCAGAAAAAGTCGAAGACTGGAATCAGAACCCCAAAGCGCGAGAATGATGTGATCTGGAAACGCTTGCAGCGACTCCGCGAGGTTTTATGACAGTCAGAAAAGCACGTTCCATGGCGCTGATCCACGGCAGCGGCAACGTCTTTCGCGATTTCGGGCGACCCAATGCTGACCTGGAACAGCTGAGGGCCCTGCTTGCGGCCGAGATCATCAAGACCCTTGATCGTGAGAAGCTCAGTGTCCGGGAGGCTGAGCGCATCTCGGGCTTTGCGGCTGCCGATTTCTCCAGAATCCGCAATGTGAGGCTTGGTCGGTTCACGATTGATCGGCTGATCATGATTCTCAACGGCCTGGGTGCTCGCGTCGACGTTGCTGTGCGATTAAGCAAAGGCGCCCCACGGAAGATGGCCCCGGCCCGCGCTCAGCTGGGCTGAACTGGTGATAATCAGCACGATTGCGTTCCGCATGGCACGACTCTCGTCACTTACCGGCGCGGTGGTTCAGCCCCATCTACATTGAACGCCTACGCGAGTTAAACGGGCAGAGCGGTAAGGAGGATAAGAGGCGCACAGCAGCCATGGTGGCTACCCTCCCACTTCTTTCTTGACTCATCTCGGCATTAGTCGCAATGCTTGCCCAGTCAAGCAACGAGGTACGGCATGTCCCGCCTGGGTCATTTCCTCGAATTCAGCGTCCCCTCCCCGGACCTCGGCGCGTCGCTGGATTTCTATCTGCGCCTCGGGTTCAGCGAGGTCCGCGTTAACGACATCCGGCCCGGGGGCTACGCGGCCGTTACCGACGGGCAGATCGTTATCGGTCTGTATGCCAGTGGTCTGGACGAACCCGCTCTCACCTTCGTCAGGCCGGACCTGGCCCGGCATGCCCGGGCGCTGGTGGACGCGGGCACCGAACTGGAATTCGCGCGCCTCGACGCCGACCAGTTCAATGAAGTCGGACTGCGGAGCCCCGACGGGCACCTGCTGCTGCTGCTGGAGGCGCCAACCTTTTCCGTGGCGGATGAGGACTACCCCGCACCACTGATCGGGCGCTGCACGGAAGTGACGCTGGGGACGGTGGCCAGCGACGACACGCGGGACTTTTTCGAGATGGCGGGCTTTCTCGCCACGGAGGGCGACGATGAGGAGGCCGTGCTTCTCGCGGCACCGGGACTCTCGCTGACGCTCCGCACCGCGCCGCGGCGCGGCGACATCGGGCTGCGCTTCGAACCGGCGGGTGACTGGCGGGAAGCCCTGGACAGCCGGGGAATCCCGGGGCGGCCGGCCGGTCGGGACCACCTGTTGACCACTGCGGAAGGCACGCGCCTGCTGCTCGCCCTGGGCCGCTAGAGCGCAGCGGGCCTCGTGCCCCGCGCGCCTTATTCGTGATTAAGTCATAAACGTCACGCAAAGTTCTTCAAGCGTGCGAACTTGATGGCTGAAAATTCAATTGTTTCAGGATCATGATCGCCAAAAACCCTATGCAGACCCTTGCCTGCCGGTCTGTCCGGCACCTTTTCCTCGCCGCCCTGCTGATCGTCGGCAGCGTTGCCGCCCACGCGGCCACCGTCACGTTCACGGGGGTCGCCAATTCCGTCAACCGGGGTGGGGTCTATACCGGCTTCTATGGCCTGCAACTCGACGCCGAGACGATTCTCGGCCTGTGCGATGCCCGCTTCAGTCAGGTCGGTTCCACCTGGACGGCCGATATCCGCAGCTACGCCGACATCCAGGCCGGCGCCGTGGGCAAGTTCAACAGCCCCTCTACCCCGGCATCCCTGGCCAAGTACAGCCAGGCGGGCTGGCTCTTCAGCCAGATCGGCACTCTGGCCCCCACCGACTATGCGGGGCAGGCAGATATCCAGGAGGCCATCTGGAAAATCATGGCGCCGGGTTACACACTGGTCGGCAGCGGCGCGAGCAGCTGGTTCACGGCGGCCACGAGCGGCTTCTACGACGGCTTCAACTGGAGCAACGTCATGCGGGTCGTCACGCCGAATCCCCTCATCCAGAACGCGATCGATCTGCAGGAGTTCCTGGTCGGCCCGGGAATTGCCGTGGTGCCGGTGCCGGCAGCAGCCTGGCTATTCGGCTCCGCCTTAGGGGTGCTGGCCCTCGGTCGCCGTCGTCGCTCCTGAAGGCAGGTACTGGGCGACCCCCGCCATACACTTCTCGGCCACGACGGTCTGAGCCACCACCTCTCCGCTCTGGAGATCCAGCTTTAGCAGCTCCCCGCTGAACCAGTTGCCCACATAGGCATGGGTCCCGCAGCGCGCGTCGATGATTGACCAGCCGAAGCCGGGCAACCGGTAGGTGCGCAGCCAGACGCCGTCCTGCGTGAGCGCGTCCACCCGGTTGCCCATGCACACCATCAGCGTGCCGTCCGGAGTGAGGGACAGGTCGAAGTGCATCATCGTCCGGTCGCCCTCCGTGCCCCGGCGCAGGTCCGCGAGCTGCCGGCCGTTCTGCAGGTCAAACTGCATCAGGCGGGGCCCGGTCTCGGACACATAGAAGAGCCGGCTCTGGTCCGACGACAACACCGAGTGCGTCACGCCCATGCTGCCGCTCATGCCGCCGTGCACCTCCGGCTCGCAGACCTCGACCAGCTCGCCATCCGGAGTGTAACGCCAGAGATCCCCATCGCCCAGGTGGGTCCGGTGACCCGGTAACGGCGGGTGACGGGTCGTCAACGGCTCGGGCTGGTGATCTCCGTCCAGGGACTCGGTGAAGAGCAGCGTGCCATCCGCCATGAAGTGCACCTTGGAGAAGGCGCGCATGTCGAACTGGAGATTGGGCAACTGGCGGCCGGAAGGCTCCACCCGGACCGTGGTCCAGGCCCAGGGGTCCTGGGCCCAGAGCGTCCCGTCCGGGGCAAAGTTCAGGCCGTAGATGAGGTGGGTCGTGCCCTCGACCCACAGCACGCCCTTTTCGTTCAGCTCCGCGTCGAACTGGATTATCCGGCCGAGGCCGGCGTGGTCGTCCGTCGGGCTGTTCAGCTGCGTGGCCCCCACGAAGACGTCGCCCGGCACGAAGGGCTGCAGCGTGGACACCCGCCCGTCCGTGCCGCGGGTCTGCCTCGGTGTGGCATCGAGCGGGAGGTTGGGGTAGTGGGAGATGGAGGCCATGGGCAGACCATCGGGCGAACGGATACAGTGGCTATCATAGACGTGCACTGAATGGGAAAGCTGATGGGTAACTCCCCCTACGACTGGCAAGACCCCCTGGCGCTGAACGACGAGCTGACGGCCGACGAACGTCTGGTCCGGGACGCTGCCCGGGACTATGCCCAGGGCCAGCTTCAGCCCCGGGTCATCGAGGCGAACCGGCAGGAGCAGTTTGACCCGGCCATTCTCCGGGAGATGGGTGAAGTAGGGCTCCTGGGCGCGACAATCCAGGGGTATGGCTGCGCCGGGGTGTCGGCAGTGGCCTACGGCCTGATTGCCCGGGAGGTGGAGCGGGTGGACTCCGCCTACCGTTCGGCCATCAGCGTGCAGTCGTCGCTGGTCATGCACCCGATCCACGCTTACGGCACCGAGGCCCAGAAGGATCGGTACCTGCCGAAGCTTGCCACCGGCGAGTACATCGGCTGCTTCGGCCTGACCGAGCCGGGAGCAGGCTCGGATCCCGGCGCGATGCGCACCCGCGCGAAGCCGGCGAAGGGTGGCTGGACCCTGACCGGGACCAAGACCTGGATCAGCCACAGCCCCATCGCCAACGTCTTCGTGGTGTGGGCGAAGGACGACACCGACACGATCCGTGGCTTCCTCTTCGAGCGCGGGGGCTTAGGCCTGGAAACGCCGCCACTGAAGAACAAGATGTCGCTGCGCGCCTCCGTTACCGGCCAGATCGTCCTGCAGGACTTCTTCGTCCCCACCGAGGCGCTGCTGCCCGGAGTGAGTGGCCTCAAGGGGCCCTTCGGCTGCCTGAACAATGCGCGCTACGGCATCGCCTGGGGCGTGCTCGGCGCCGCGGAGTTCTGCTGGTACGCGGCCAGGGACTACGCCCTGGAGCGGCAGCAGTTCGGCAAGTCGCTGGCGGCCACCCAGCTCGTCCAGCTGAAACTCGCGAACATGCAGACGGAGATCACCCTGGGCCTCGCCGGCTGCCTGCGGGCAGGCCGGCTCAAGGACGCGGGGCGCCTGCCCCACGAAGTGGTGAGCCTGCTCAAGCGGAATAACTGCGGCAAGGCTCTGGACATCGCCCGGGCGGCCCGGGACATCCACGGCGCCAACGGTATCTCCGACGAGTACCAGGTGATCCGGCACATGATGAATCTGGAGACCGTGAACACCTACGAAGGCACCCACGACATCCACGGCCTGATCCTGGGCCGCGCCCAGACGGGCATCCCGGCGTTCTGAGAGGCACCGGGTTTTGTAAAATGGCAAATAGATGGCGCGGGGCCGGCCCGAGAGGGAGATGGAGAACCCGGGGGGGGAGAGTTG
>JANNXJ010000066.1:0-9383 GCA_031409515.1 Gammaproteobacteria bacterium
GGGCGCCGGGTTCGACAGCCACCCCCACCAAAACGGTACCGGACCTTAGTTTTGTTTTTTGTTTAGTTGTTTGCTGGACCAAACAACTAAACAACTAACAAAACTAAGGTCCGGTACCTTTTTAGCGGAGCACGACGGCGACCTGGGCGAAGGAGTAGGCCACGTAGTCGAAGCGGCGCTGGCCCCGGGCGATGAATTCCAGGAAGGCGCGGTGCTCGTGGGACTGCCAGTTCGGGTAGTTGAAGTACTCGTCGAAGAGCAGCACGGTGCCGGGGCGCAGCCGGTCTTCCAGGTGCTGGAAGATCGTGGCCGTCGACGAGTAAAGGTCGCAGTCCACATGCAGGAACGCCACCGGCCCTGCCTCCGCGCTGACAAAGCCCGGCAGAGTGTCCGCAAACCACCCCGGGTGCAGCACCACATTGGGCCGGACCTTCGGCGCCTGCCCCCGCCGGGAGAAGTAGCCCCGGGGAATGTGGGCGCCCGCCCAGTCCTCCGGCAAGCCCTCGAAGCTGTCGAAGCCATGCACGGTCCGGCCCACGAGTTGCCGGGCGATGAAGTTGATCGTGCCGCCTTCATTCACGCCGAACTCGGCCACCAGACCCTCCGCAGGCACCAGGCCCAGCGCGTACTCGAGAAGATCCCGGGGCGTGTCGAAGGCCACCGCCGACGGCATCTCCCGCGCGATGAAGTCGGCGGTCTGTGCCAGCGCACGCCGCTGCAGTTCCCGGAACGGATGAAGCGCCGCATAGCCCAGGGGCACGGACAGCGCCATCGCCACCTTCTGCACGAGGCTCTTCAGACGAAAATTGGCGACGAACATCTGGCGATCAACCCGCTCATTATGGCAAGCCCGGAGTTTAGCCCGCCCCAAACCCACCCGGTATACTGACTATTGCTCCCGGCCCGGTTGCCACCTGCTCCATGCAAGACGACTACGAAGAAAAATACCACCGGGTCGAGAGCGAACACTGGTGGTTTGTCGCCCGGCGCAACCTGGTCTGCGCCCTTATCGACCGCTATGCCACTGCCCCCGCCAGCAGGATCCTGGACCTGGGCTGCTCCGGCGGCGTCACCATCCAGCAACTGGTCCGCAACGGCTACACCGACGTGGGCGGTCTCGATGTCAGCCCCGCCGCGATTGCCCGCTGCCGCAGCGTGGGCCTGACGAACCTCCACGCCATGGACGCCCAGGCCCCGGACCTGCCGGACGACTCCTACGACCTCATCATTGCCTCGGACGTCCTTGAGCACCTGGCCGACGAGCAGGCCGCGCTGTCGGCCTGGTGCCGGATCCTCCGCCCGAACGGCGTGCTGCTGGTCTTTGTCCCCGCCTTCCTGTTCATGTGGAGCCCCCACGATGTCGTCAACCAGCACTACCGCCGGTATCGCCTGCCGGAACTCGAGGCGCGACTGGCAGCCGCGGGCTTCGAGATCCTGCGGCGCAGTTACTGGAACTTCCTGATCTTTCCGCCCGCCGCCCTGGTGCGGCTCCTGCAGCGCCTGCTGCCGCCCATCCGGGGCATGATCCATCTGGAACTGCGCCTGCCGCCCGCGCCCCTCAACCGGGCTCTCATCGGCCTGCTGCGCCTCGAGAACTGGCTCATCCGCCAGGGCGTGAGCTGGCCCTGGGGCCAGAGCGCCCTGGTCATCGCCAAGAAGCCGGCCAGCAAGCCGGCGGCCAGAAGTTCGGCGCACCCGCGGTGACGGAGCACGTCGTCGTGGTCGGCGGCGGCTTCACGGGCCTCGTCGCTGCCCGGGCACTCGCCCGCCAGGGGCTCAAGGTGACGCTGCTGGAAAGCAGTCCGGCGCTGGGCGGACTTGCCGCGGGCTTCCCGATCTGCGGCACCCGCCTCGAGAAGGCCTATCACTACATCCTCACCGGGGACACGGACCTGCTCGCCCTGATCCGGGATCTGGGCCTCAACAGCGACCTCCTCCAGCGGGCAGGTTCGGTGGGGATTTTCGATGGCGAGCGCACCCACCCCTTCACCACCGCGCTGGACGTGCTGCGCTTTGCACCCCTGAACCTCAGGGACCGGCTGCGCCTGGGGCTCGCGATGGTCCGGCTCCAGCGCACCCGCCACTGGCAGCCCCTGGCCCGGCAGACAGCGCGGGACTGGCTCACCCGGGCCTGCGGACCGAACGCGATGCGGGCCATCTGGAATCCGCTCCTCAAGGGCAAGTTCGACCGCCACTGGGAGCAGGTCTCCATGGCCTGGCTCTGGGCCCGGATCCACACGCGGGCCAACTCCCGGCGCCGGGGCCGGGAGTGGCTCGGTTACGTGCGGGGCGGCTTCGGGAAAATCATCCAGGCGCTGGAAACCGAGTTGCGCGCCGCTGGCGTGGCGCTGCGCACCTCGGCCCGGGTAGCACGCCTGACGACCGGCCCGGAGCGCCAGCTGCACCTCGCCGATGGCACGACGCTCCACTACGACCGCCTGCTCTTCACGGGCCCATCCGGGGCCTTTGCGCGCCTGCTGCCGCCGGACCCGGCACTGGAGGCGTACCGGGCACAGCTGGACAGCATCGACTACCTCGGGGCGATCTGCCTGGTGTTTGCCAGCACGCAGGCGCTAACGGAGCAGCACTGGGTGAACATTCACGACCCGGACGCGCCCTTCCTCGTGCTGGTCAATCACTCCCGGCTGGTGGGCACCGAGCTCTACGCGGGGAAGCACGTCTACTACCTGGGCTGCTACCGCCCCCCGGACAGCCCCTGGTTCCAGCTGGACGACGCGACGCTGGCAGAGCGCTGGCTGAGCTACCTCAGGAAGATCAACCCCGCCTTCGACCGGCAGGCCATCACGGAGCACCACGTGTTCCGCTTCAGTCACGCCCAGCATGTCGTCACCTGCGACCACGAGCGCCGGGTGCCGGGCTTTCGCACGCCGCTGCCCGGCATCTATCTGGCAAACTTCTCCCAGATCTTTCCCGAGGACCGGGGCACCAACTTCGCCATTCGCGACGGGCTCCGGGTGGCGAACGTCATCATCGAGGACAGCCTTGCCAAGCAGTAGCACAGCGCTACCCCGCAGGCCCGGGGCCGACAGGCCCGGGGCCGGCAACCCCCGCGTCATCGAGTTCGCCGTGCTGGCGCTGATCGTCGCCGCCGGCGCGCTCCTCCGCTTCCACCACCTGGACCTGAAGTCCCTCTGGTACGACGAAGCCCTCACCTACGACCTGGTGCAGGGCACGCTCGCAGAGACCTTCCAGCGCAACACCACGGAGAACAGCGCGCCGCCGTTTTTCCCACTGCTCCTCGCGCTGGTCACGGGCGCGAACGCGACGGAGACGGCGCTGCGCCTGCCGGCCGTCATTGCCGGCATCCTGGCGATTCCCGCCATCTGGGTGCTGGCCCGCCAGTACCTGCCAGTGGCCCTGGCCCTGGTGCCGCCGCTGCTGGTGGCCATCGCGCCCACGCAACTGGAGTTTTCCCAGCAGGTGCGGGAGTACTCCCTGTCCTTCACCGTGAGCATCCTGCTGATCCTCGCCTGTCAGCGCTTCCTTGACGTGCCCTCCGCCCGGCGCGCCCTGGGCCTTGCGCTCATCCTGGCCTTTGGCCTGCTGATCCAGTACGGCCTGGGCCTGCTCGCCGCGGGCCTCGGGCTGGTGGCCTGCGTGGAGCTGTGGTGGCGGAAGGAGCAGCGCCCCGGGGAGCGGCGCGGGAACCTGCAGCGCTGGTTTCTCGCCCAGCTGCCCGGGGCTGGGGTGGTGGCCTTGCTCGCCGTTACCACCCTGCCGGGCCAGCGGGCCGCGATGGCCCCGGGCCTCGTGACCTACCTGGCCGACCGGCACTGGGACGGCTCGGCGGCCGGTCTCTACACGCTGCTCGCCGGCCCCCGGGCCGACTTCATCAACTTCGCCTTTCCCTCCCGGCTGATGCTCGCGCTGACCGCGGTGGGCGTGGTGCTCTGGCTCTTTGATCGCACGCGGTGGCGCGTCGCCGGCTTGCTGCTGGTGCCCGTCGCGCTCACGGTGCTCACCGCCCTCGCCGGCATTTATCCCTTCGGTGGGATCCGCCAGGATATGTTCCTGCTGCCGCTCGTCTACATCGCGGCGCTGGAACCGCTGCGCTGGCTGGCGAATCGCGTAAGAGCGCCCGCAGGAGCGCCTTTAGGCGCGATCAATACCTCCTTCGCGGCTAAAGCCGCTCCTACGATGGTCGCGGTGGTGGCGGCTGCGGTGTTCATCGCCATCGGCCTGCCACGGACGCTGGCGTTCCTGGACAGCACCGGGTCCGAGCCCGTGCGGCTGACGGTCCAGGCTCTGGAGCGCTCGCGGACAAGCACCCCGGAGCACCCGATCTACGTCTACGCGGGCGCCGTGCCGGCCTTCCGCTACTACTGGGCGGGACGGAGCGAACCCTGGATCGCGGGTGCGCAACACCGGTCCGGCCTGGACCAGACCCTGGCGGACGCCGCGCTGCCCGCCGTCCAGGCAGAGATCGCGGGGGCACTCACCCGCACGGGCGGCCTGTGGCTCGTCGTGTCCCACATCACGGAACGGGATCAGGCGGCACTGCTGAAGCCACTCCAGGCGAACTACCACCTCGAGACGCTTCAGGCCGAGAACGGCTCAGCCCTGTACTTCCTCAAGGCCGCTCGATGAATCAGCAGCGCACCGTGCCCCTGCTGCCCGCGCTCTTCGTGGCCGCCTGGCTGCTCGCCGCCCTCGCCCTGCTGGTTACCCGCGCCCTCTACGACCAGTTCGACTCAGACGAATTCCAGCACGGGCATATCGCCTGGCTGATGGCCAACGGCCAGCTGCTGTACCGGGATTTCTGGGAGCACCACGGGCCGCTCTTCGCGCTGGCCAATGGCTGGCTGCTGAAAGTGAGCGGCGCGGCGCCGGGGCTGGACGTCCTGTTCGCCTGCCGCCTGGGCAGCGTGGTGGCGACCGCGGGCATCGCCACCCTCACCTACGCCACCGCCCGGCTGCTCACCCTGTCCCGGCTCCTGAGCCTGGGCAGCGCCGCGCTGCTGCTGTCACTGCTCTTCGTCCAGGACAAAGGTGCCGAGTGCCGGCCCGACACCTGGCAGAACCTGCTGTGGCTCGCGGGCTTCGCGCTGACGCTGCTGAATCTGCGCCGGCGGCAGACCGGGATTGCGCTGCTCGCGGGCGTCCTGCTGGGCCTGGCCGTGCTCAGCAATCTCAAGGCGGCGATCGGCCCGCTGTGCATCGCGCTCTACTTCATATTTGGGGGACGACTGCACCGGCTACCGGTGGCAGCCGTGGTGCGGGAGCTGGCCTTACTCGCGGCCGGCGGCACCGTTGCCCTGGCCGCCGTCGCTGGCTGGTTCGCGAGCCAGGGCGCCCTCGAGGCGCTCTGGCACTTCAACGTGACCTGGAACCTGATCGCAGCCCAGGGTGAAACGGGCAACGGCCGGGGGCTCGGCTATCTCGGCCTGATGCTCCGGCATCAGGCGCCGTTCCTGCTGGCCGTGGCGGCGGGCGTGGCGTTCGCGGGCCGCCTGCCCCGGGCCGGCGGCGGCCTGCTCCTCGTCGTGGCGGCGGGCACGGGCCTCGGCTGGGCGCTGAACAACTACACCCAGTACTTCCTCATCTTCCTGCCGCTCTGGTGTGTGGTGGGGGCCTTCGGCGCGGGCGAGTTGCTGCGCGTCCTGCAGGAGCGATTGGGTATCGCCGGGGAGCGCGCGGGGCTCGCCACCCTGCTCGCCGGCGTCGCCTTCCTGGGCTGGACGGCGGTGCGCTTCACGCCGCTGGCGGAGCACCGGAACCTCACCGTGCAGAAAAGCCTGGCGTCACTCCTGCTGCGAGCGACGGAGCGGGACGAGCCGGTGGGCGTGATCTGGGACTACTGCGGCGGCTTCGTCTTCAACCAGCCGGTGCAGTACTACTGGGCGGCGGAGCCTTCCATCGGGCGGGCTGTGCAGCGGGACACCCGGTGGAACCCGACGGGCGTCGATCCCTTCGGGCCGGCGTGGACCGCCGCGCTGGAAGCGCAGCAGGTGCCCTTCATCGTCGGCCGGGAGAGCGATCTGTTCCGGGGGCTGCCGGCAGAGACGCAGAGTTATGTGCGGGAGCATTACCGGAATAATGGGTGTTTGTGGAAGCGGCGGTGGTGACGAGGATGGCGGTCGCGCCGATCGCGCCGGTCGGCGCTCCTGCGAGGCGCGATCGGTAGCGGCAGCACGGCCGGGTGTCCCGTCCGGCGCTCACCGGGTACTCCCGGTAGCCGGACGGGATCCCGGCCGGGATGCCGCGGGCCACGGAGTGCGGGTTCGCGGCTGAAGCCGCTCCTACAGCTTCGCCAGCGCCGCCGCGGCTTCCTTGGCGCCGGGGAACTGGTCCTTGCCCAGGGCGATGGCCTTGGTCAGTTCCTGCTTCGCACCCACCGGGTTGTTGGAGCCGAGGTAGGACATCCCCAGGTGATAGCGCACGATGGGGTTCCCGTCGCCGCCAAAGGCGATGGCCAGCTCGAGAAACTTCACGGCCGAGTCCATGTCGCCCTTGCGGTAGTTGGCCCAGCCCAGCGTGTCCAGGTACTGGGGATTGCGGCTGTTGGTAAAGGGCTGCACCAGGTCCAGCGCGCGCTGGGCGGTGGCCGCGTTGGGCGCGGGATCCAGCAGCAGCGCCGCCAGGTTGTTGGCCGCCACCAGGTCCTTGGGATTGGCTTCCAGCACGCGCTCGTAGGTGGCGATGGCCTGGGGCAGGTTGCCTTCCTGCTCGTAGGCCGTGGCCAGCAACAGGGCCAGGTCCGAACTCTTGGGCGCCGCCTTGCCGGCCTCCAGCAGCACGGCAATGCGGCCCTTCGGATCCTTGGGGTAGGTGGAGGCCAGCGTCAGCCAGCCGCGAATGGCCTTGGGATGCTCCGCCAGCACCGGCTTCAGCACCTTCTGGGCGTCCTCGAAGCGGCCCTGGCGGAGCAGGTTGCCGCCCAGGAGAATTTCCGCGTTCCACTGCTCCGGGTTTTCCCGCAGGTAGCCCCGGAGGAAGGTCTCGGCCTGGGTCAGCTTGCCCTCAGCGGTCATAGATACAATCAGGCCTTCCAGAGCCTGGAGGGACTGGGGTGACTTCTTCAGCGCCTGCTGAAAGGCCGCCTCTGCCCCAGCGAAGTCCTGCTTGCGGCCCAGCACCTGGCCGAGCTGGAGGGCGCCGAGGCCCTGGGGATCGTCCAGGGCCGCAATCTCCCGGGCCTTGGCTTCGGCCGGGACCAGGTCGTTCTTGGCCAGCAGGATGTCGATGAGGCCGCTCTGGGCCCGCAGGCGGGCGCCCACGTTGTCCGGCTGATTCTCCAGCACCTGGTTGAGCAGCGCGGTGGCTTCATCCAGCTGGCCGCTGACGGCCAGCAACTGGCTCAGCTCCACGGCGCCGTCCGGGTTGTTGGGATTGACCTGCAGGAGACGGCGGTAGGCGTCTTCCGCCAGCTTCGCCTCGCCCATCTTGCGATGGGTCTGGGCGAGGATCAGCAGCGCCAGTTCGTTGTCCGGCGCCGAGCGCAGGCCGCCCCGCAGGTCGGCGATGGCCTCCTCGTACCGGCCTTCGGCGAAACTCAGCTCGCCCCGGCCCACCAGGGCGAGCACGTTGTCCGGCACATCTTCGAGCAGGCTGTCATAGGTCTTGCGGGCCAGGCGGGCGTCGGTGCGGGTCTGGAGCGCCGCGATGCGGGCCCGGGCCTGCTGGCCTTCGCTGGTCTTGGGGCCCTTGTCCGCCGCGATCTGATACTGGGCCAGAGCCTCCGCCGGCCGGTTGCCGCCCTCGTAGAAGGTGCCCAGCATCACGGGCAGGCGCAGGTCCTCCGGTGCCTCGGCGATGAACTTCTTCAGGGTCTGCTCGGCGATCTCCGGCTTCTTCTGCACCCGGGACTGGAACTGGGCCAGCGACACCTTGAGATCCAGGTTGTCCGGATCGGCGGCGATCGCGGTTTCCAGGGCAGCGGCAGCCTTGTCGAACTGTTCGTTGGCGGCGTAAAAATTCGAGAGGTCCCGGGCGAGCCCAGCCTTGGGGTAATCGGCCACGAGGGCGACGAGTTCTTTCTCCACTTCCGCCGGCCGCTTGGCCCGGTTCAGCAGGTCGATGCGGGCCTGGCGCAGGCTGCGAGCCCGCTCCTTGTCCACGCGCAGGGCCGAGGCGGCCAAGTCAGCCAGGCCCTGGTCCACGTCTGTCTGGCCAAGAGCCAGGCCGCGGAGCAGAGCCGCGTCCACGTTTTTCGGTTCGGCCTCGATCACTTTATTGAGGAGGAGAATTGCCCCCGGCAGGTCGTTCTTCTGCAGGGCCACCCGGGCCCGGAGCAGGAGCACACTGGGATCGTCGGGGGCCAGCTTGGTGGCTTCGTCACTCAGCAGCTCGGCGCCGGCGTAATCCTGGGCATAGAGCAGCGTGGTGCCGAGCTTCACCCGGGCGGGCACGTTGGTCTTGTCTTCCCCCACCACGATGGCGAGGTGGTTGAGCATCTGGCCGATTTCGCCGGCCTTCTCGGCGGTCTGGGCCAGCACATAGCGGGCCTTGGCATTCTTCGGCTGCACCTGAATGGCGTTCTGGGCCTCGATGCGGGCATCGTTGAAGTCGCCTTTGGCGAGGGCCGCCTCGGCCTTGGCGGTGTAGCTTGCCGCCCGTTCTTCCGGGGAGGCACAGCCCGCCAGTGCGAGGGCGGAGAGGGTCAGCAGCAGCACGGCAGAAATCTTGGTGGTCACCAGGCGTCTCCCCACTTCATCAGTGGGCGGGAATACTGCCAGTTCCCGCCGCCACCGGGCAGGAAGCCAGTCCCGTTTCTGGTTACGGTTTGGACACATTGCCGGGTCGCTTCTGGAGGCCACAAATTTGGGGGCCACAAAAAAGAAGGCCCCGCTTTAGCGGGGCCTTCTGGTGGCGTCCCTTGCGGGAAGCCGGAGTCGACTCAATGAGTGGTCAGGTCAGCGTCAGCTTAGGCAGCCTTCTTGAAGCGGCGGCGGGCGGCCAGGGCCACGATGCCCGTGCCGAGCAGCCAGAGGGCGGCCGGAGCGGGAACTACGGCTACGGTGCCCGTGACGTTCAGTGGCGCAGTGGTGATCGTGCCGCAGGTTATGGTGTTGAGACCAGCGCTGTAAGTGACATTAATCTGAGCAGTGCCCCCGCCGCAGCCGGCCGCAGATCCCAGGCCCCGACGAATCTCACCGGTATTGGTGGTGACGTTGCCGAGACCGTCTACCGACAGGCTAGCCAACACGCCGGACAGCGTGGTGATCAGCACGTTGCTGGGATCAAGGACAGCGATGCCCGCGACGACGTTACCCAGGTTGGTGGCCGCACCGTCCACCTCCCAGCCCCAGGAGAGTGAACCGCCCGTGGTCGTGAAGCCACCCGGAGCACTACTGGGCCTGCAGAGAATGTTGGCCGGCGAGCTGTTACCGCCCTGCTGACAAAGGTAGCCGGCATCGCTGAAC